>NSHO01000040.1 GCA_002737105.1 Flavobacteriales bacterium
AAATTATTTGTTTTAGATTCACTAGTTCCGTTATAATCGTTTAGAGTAATGCTTCCCAAATAAGAAAAATCTTTAAATTTTAACGGCATTGCATAACCTAACTCATAACTACTACCCGTTCCATTAATTTTAATTTTATCTGCAAAAGGAGTATTGTTTTTGTAGGAAAAAGAAGAGTAATTTTTTCCCATTTTAAAAAAGACGCCTTGGGCATATATACTACTCGAAAGCAAAAAAATGAATAGAAAAATGTGTTTTTTCATGATAATGATTTATAAAATATCATAAACAATTCTATCTAAAAGAATTATTTTCCAAAAATAAAATCGCAAGATAAATAAAAAATCTTGAATTAATTCAAGAAAATGACAGATTTATGATGGAATTCAGATTAAAAAAATGTTCTTTTATTATATTATTCTATAAAAAATAAAAGAAATGATGATGAAAAAAATCCCAAAACATATAATTTTATATGTTTTGGGATGTAAGTAGTGACCTTGTCTGGATTCAAACCAGAAACCTCTTGAGCCGTAATCAAGTGCGCTATTCAGTTGCGCCACAAGGCCAATTTTTGTGAGTGCAAATATAGTATTAAATTCTAAATTTAATTATAATATTTTTATTTTTTTTCTAAAGCATGAATCGTTACATAATAACGCCATGCAATTATTGCTTTTTGCAATTTTGTAGCTTTCGCCAAATCAAGACGTTGCTTGGAATAGCTCGGTAAAATTGCTTTATTAATTTTTGCTAAAACTTTAAACATTATATTTATCTTTTGGGCAAAATTACAAAAAAATCATTCCAATTCTTTCGTCATTCCATATCATAATTTTAATTTAATGCCACTTAGCAATTAAAATCATAAAAAATATACCCTTTTCTTATAAAAATAAACCTTAAATTTGCGTAGCTATGCAAAAAATCATAAACATATTAAACAAACGTGCCCGATTTGACTACGAAATTATAGACAAATACGACGCAGGTATTGTATTAACTGGAACAGAAATTAAATCAATACGATTAGGAAAAGCCTCTATTGCGGAAAGTTTTTGCGAATTTAACGAGCAAACCGAATTATTTTTAATCAACGCTACAATTGAAGAATATGCTTTCGGAACGCATTACAACCACAAAGCCAAAAGCGAACGCAAACTTTTATTAAACAAGAAAGAACTCAGAAAACTAGATAAAGATTCGGACAACAAGGGATTGACAATTGTACCGTTGAAATTATATACGAATGAAAAAGGCTTTGCAAAAGTTGAAATAGCTTTGTGCCGCGGTAAGAAAAATTACGATAAACGGGAAACCATGAAAGAAAACGACACAAAACGAGATATTGATCGAATTAAGAAAGAATTTAGGTGATTTACGAATTACGATTTGGGATTTACGATTTAAAAAAACCAGAATTTTCAAATGAAAATTCTGGTTTTTTTTACTTTTTACTTTTCCCTTTATCCTTTTGTAAATCCGTTTTAAGTTTTTCTAAATCGGTTTTGGTTTTTTCTAAATCTTGTTTTAATTTTTCTAAATCTGATTTGCTGGAATCATCCTTTAAATTCAAGTTTTTTTGAATTTTCATTTTACCAATTGGGTTGCCATTTCCGTAATTTTCTGAAAAAATCATGGTGTTTCCTTTTCCATCAGAATATTTTTTGGTTGTGGTTCCGTTTTCATCGGTTTTTTCTTCTTCTAATTGCATGTCAGGATTGTCGCCAATAATTTCACCATCTTTAAATGTAAATGATTTGAAATTTCCACCTAATGAATCGGTTTGAAATTCATTTTGCAATTCCTTAAACTTGTCTAAATCAATAGAGTTGCCATCTACAAAACCTCTAATAACGTTATTGTCTAAATTCATAAACAAATCGTTATTAAACATGCCGTCAAATCCTTTCATGTCAAAACCATTCGCAAAAATATCATTTTGTGAAGCACCAGATTGTATATTAATTAGGCCTTTTCCAGTGCCATCAAATTGTTTGGTAATTGAAATGGGCTTAATAGGCGTTTCCGCACTTACGTTATAATTTCCAGAATTTCCGTCTTGGTCTTTGTAAGCGATTTTAATCGCTGTGATTTGTTTTTTGTCGTTACGTTTTACACCAGAAAAAGAAACTTCAAAATCAAATTTCTTAGCGTCTGTTTCATCTTGTTTCAATTGCGCATCGGTCATAGCGTTGTCAATTCGCAATTCGAAACTGTTGTTTTTTTGTTGTGACAATTGATTGAAACGATTGTTTTGTGCAAAAGTTGTAGTTGGCAAAAAAGTGATTGCACTAGCCAATACTAATCCTTGAAATATCATTTTAACATTCATAATTGTAAAATTTTAATTTAAAAGTCAAAAATAGGAATTTTATAAAAACGAAAATTTAAAATTTTGTTAATTAACGAGATTTAACATTTTTTTCCTTTTCTACCAAACGAAAAACATAAATACCAATTAGAGAACCAATAATACCTAGAGTTCCCATGAAAAACCAATTGGCTTGGTAGCCATAATTATCAATTATAAACATACCAACTTTAGCACTTATTATATGTGCTAAACTATAACTCATAGTAAAAATAGCCATATAACGACCTTGTTGGTGTTTTGGAGCCCTACTAATTGCAAACGCATTTGAAAATGGAAAATTAAACATTTCTGAAAACGTCATAAATAGCATCATAATTAATAAAATACCAGCCCAAGTATTAACTAACATTAAAAATAAACTGATACTCATTAAAAAACAACCTAAAATAATGACTTTTAATTTGTCCATTTTATGCTTTTCGATATAATTTACAATTGGCATTTCTAAAAAGAAAACCAAAACACCATTTAAGGTTAATAACAAACCTGTTTGTAATTCGGTTAACCCAAATTGTTCTCTATGATAAATTGGAATAGTGGTAAATAATTGGAAAAACATAATCCCTACAATTAAAGATGTAGTTAAAAACAACCAATAAATTTTATCTTTAAAAACCGATTTTACTAAGACATCGCCAGGTTGGGCTTTATCTAAATACGTAGATTTTTTCTTTTCTTTAACTTTGATCCAGAAAATTAAAATGGCAATAATACAGGTTAATCCGTCTACCCAAAACAAGCCCTTATAACCAATACTCATTATGACTAATCCACCTAAAGCTGGTCCGGCTGCAAATCCAAGATTGATTGCCAATCGTACTAAAGTTAAAGCTCTGGTCCTATTTTCTGGTTTTGCATAAGCACCCAGCGAAACAAACATAGCCGGACGAAACATATCTGAAACAGACATAATTAAAAACATACTGATGCATAATCCGTAAAAAGTGGTAACAAATTGTAATCCGAAAAACATCAAACCGCTTATTAATAAGCTGAATATCATTATTTTATAAAAACCAATAGCGTCAGATAATTTGCCGCCTAACCAGGAACCTAATAAAGAACCCAATCCAAAAAATACCATTATAGTCCCTACTTGAGAATAAGAAAAATGCAAATCTTCATGTAAATATTTAGATAAAAATGGCAAAACCATGGTGCCTGCCCTATTGATAAATGTTACGAGTGTAAGAATCCAAATTTCTCGAGAAAAACCTTGAAAATTAGAAATGTATTGGCGAAATGCTTTTTGAATCATAATAAAATATCTGATACAAATTTAGACAAATAACTTGTTAAAATATGTTATTTTTGTGAAAACAATTTTATGAAATTTGTTAACTTACATACACATTCTTACACCAATTCTGAAGCAGTTTTAGAAATTGTAAACCAATATCCAAATGAATTTATAGCTGATATTCCGCACTATTCTATCGGAATTCATCCTTGGCATATTGTTGATGAACGCGTAAGTGAAGATTTAAATTATATTAAAAACAAACTTCAGTTAATAGAATGTCTTGCATTAGGAGAATGTGGTTTAGATAAAAGAATCGAAAAGAAAATTGAATTACAGATTGACGTTTTTGAATCGCAATTATCTCTTTTACACGAAATTTCTAAACCTGTTATTTTACATTGTGTAGCGGCATTTGATGAAATCATTTCTTGTAAAAAAAATAGTGGACTACAATCGCCTTTTATCATTCATGGTTTTTCAAAAAATATTCCATTGGCAAAACAACTTTTAAATCAAGATTTTTATTTGTCTTTTGGAAAATATTTACTTCGAAATCCAGAAATAGAATCGATTTTTAAATATGTTCCCAACGATAAAATTTTCTTAGAAACAGATACAATATCGGAAAGTTTGGAAGAAGTTTATATTTTTGCAGCAAAATGTAAAAATATTTCTGTAGAAGAAATGAAAGAAATAGTTTGGAATAATTACCAATCCGTTTTTACTAAAAAGCAATAAATTATGGCAAAATGGCAAGAAAGAGCTGCTTTATTATTTAAAGAAGAAGGCTTAAATAAATTAAAAAACTCAAATGTATTATTAGTTGGCTTAGGAGGTGTGGGTTCTTTTGCTGCAGAGTTTTTAGTTCGTGCTGGCGTGGGAAAACTAACAATTGTAGATGGTGATACCGTAGATATTACAAATATTAACAGACAATTACCCGCTTTACACAGCACCATTGGCCAACCAAAAGTTACGGTTGTTGCGAATAGATTAATGGACATCAATCCAGAATTACAATTGACTTGCGTGGAAGAATTTTTATCACCAGAACGTGCTTTAGAGATTGTAACACCCAGATTCGATTATGTTTTAGATTGTATTGATAGCATCACACCAAAATTAAATTTAATAATTGCTGCCAAACGCAAAAGAGTTAAAATTATTTCATCAATGGGTGCTGGTGGAAAAATGGATGTTTCTAAAGTTAAAGTGGCAGATATTACAAAAACAGAAAATTGTTTTTTAGCAAAAACGATTCGGAAACGCCTAAAAGAAGTGAAAATTGATAAATTAAAAGTGGTTTTTTCTTCTGAAATTCAGGATGAAAGCAGTTTAAAAATGACAGACGGCACAAATTATAAAAGATCATTTTATGGCACAAATAGTTGGATGCCAGGGCTTTTTGGTTTATACGCTGCTGAAACTGTTGTGAAACATTTGATTATGGAATAAATATAAAACCTGACAGGTTTTTGAAACCTGTCAGGTTTATCAATTTAGAATCTGAAACAAGTTCAGATTGACAAATTTTGAGTTTTATTTTGTTAAATACGCTTGCACGTTATTAAAAATGCGTTCTTCGATATTTGAAATATCTTCTTTTACGAATTTTTCTCCTAAAATATTTTCAAACAATTCAATATATCTTTCAGAAACGGATGCAATATATGCAGCATTCATTTCCGGGATTTTTTGTCCTTCTTTACCTTGAAAACCATTTTCAATTAACCAACGACGTACAAATTCTTTAGACAATTGTTTTTGTTCTTCGTTATTATTTTGTCTTTCTTGATAACCTTCTGCATAAAAATAACGAGAAGAATCTGGAGTATGAATTTCGTCAATTAAAACAATTTTTCCTTCTTTTGTTTTTCCGAATTCGTATTTTGTATCTACTAAAATCAAACCTCTAGAACCAGCTATTTCTGTTCCTCTTTGGTATAAATCTCTGGTATATTTTTCTAAAACTAAATAATCTTCTTCAGTAACAATTCCGTTTGATAATATCGCTTCACGCGAAATATCTTCATCGTGCGAACCATTATCTGCTTTGGTAGTTGGTGTAATAATTGGTGTAGGAAATTTGTCATTTTCTTTTAAACCTTCTGGCATCGTAACACCACAAATCGTTCTTTTTCCTAGAGCATATTCTCTAGCTGCATGACCTGATAAATAACCACGAATTACCATTTCAACTTTAAAAGGTTCACATAAATGTCCAATAGCCACGTTAGGATCTGGAGTGGCGATTAGCCAATTTGGAACAATATCTTCCGTTAATTGCATAAATTTTGTTGCAATTTGGTTTAAAATTTGTCCTTTGTATGGAATGCCTTCAGGTAAAACCACATCAAAAGCGGAAAGTCTATCCGTAGCAATCATTACCAATATATCGTCGTTGATTTTATAAACTTCTCTTACCTTTCCTCTGTAAACTGATTTTTGACCTGTGAAATTAAAATTTGTAGTTGTTATTGTGTTCATTTTGTGAGTTATTGTTTTGTTCTGCAAAAGTAGTTTTAAAATCATTTTTTAACAAAAAAAAGAGGCGTTTATTTTAACACCTCTTTAGTTTTTAATCTGTATTCTCTATACTTTTATAAGCATTAATAACGGCTTTTACCAATCTGTGTCTAACAATATCTTTATCGTCAAGATATAAAATTCCAATTCCTTCTACATCTTTTAGTACCAAAATTGCTTCTTTCAAACCAGAAATGGTTCTTCTTGGTAAATCTACTTGACCAGGATCTCCTGTAATAATAAATTTAGCATGTTTTCCCATTCTGGTTAAAAACATTTTCATTTGAGAATGGGTGGTGTTTTGCGCTTCATCTAAAATTACAAAAGCATTATCTAAAGTTCTTCCTCGCATAAAA
This sequence comes from Flavobacteriales bacterium, assembly GCA_002737105.1. Next base: position 6,503 of record NSHO01000040.1, read on the forward strand.
GCCAAAGGAGCAATTTGAATAATTCCTTTTAAGATATAATCTTCTAAAGTTTGTGGCGGCAACATATCACGTAAAGCATCATACAAAGGTTGCATGTACGGATCCAATTTTTCTTTCATATCTCCTGGTAAAAAACCTAGGTTTTCTCCTGCTTCTACTGCTGGACGCGTTAAAATAATTCGTTTAACTTGTTTCTCTTTAAGTGCCTTAACAGCAAGTGCTACGCCAGTGTAGGTTTTACCTGTTCCAGCTGGACCCACTGCAAAAACCATATCGTTTTTAGCTACAAAATCGACTAATTTCTGTTGATTTGGCGTGATGGCTTTAATTAACTTTCCGCCTAAACCATGAACCAAAATTTGATCGCCTTTTGGCATTTCACCTGTTTGTTGGGCATCACCTTCAATAACACGCATAATTACGTTGTCGTCTATGGTATTAAATCGAGTAAAATGGGTCATCAATCTACGAAATCTTTTTTCAAATTCATCTAAAATCTCAGCCTCACCAAATGCTTTTAAAACAGTGCCTCGCGCTACAATTTTCAATTTTGGATAGTACTTTTTAATTGTTTCTAAATGACTGTCATGTGCACCCCAAAAATCTTTTGGTGCAATGTTTTCCAATTCAATAATTTTTTCGTTCAAATGCTTAAATTTTAAATTGTTTTAAATCTGTAAAAAAAAGAGTATTTTTGTGTGTTTCAAATATAATAAAAACAACCATTCCATTTCAAATAAGTTATAAACAATAAAATGTCAATAATTACGCTTACTACAGATTTTGGTATAAAAGACCATTTTGCGGGAATTTTTAAGGGTAAGATATATTCGTTATTTCCTGAGACAAATATTATTGATATTTCTCATTCTATAGATAAATTTAACGTTTTAGAAGCCAGTTATTTATTGGCTACTTCCTATACTCATTTTCCAAAAGGAACGGTGCATATTGTGGCAGTTGATGCGTCAAGAAATTCAGACACCAATCATGTAGCAATGTTGTATGATGGGCATTATTTTATTGGTGCCGATAATGGTATTTTTGGGGGCTTAACCAATAAAAAAAATCCTGAAAAAATAGTCCAAATTACTATTCACGATCGTTTAATTGACGGTTCAAGCGATTTAGATGTTTTTGCAACGGTGGCTACTCATTTGGCAAAAGGTGGCGAAATGACTGTGATTGGTTCACCGCTAACTGAAATTAAGAAAATGAATATGTTGGTGCCAATTTTGGATGATAATTTAAATTCTATTCGCGGACACGTTGTTTATATTGATGATTTTGGTAATTGTGTGACTAATATTTCGAAAAATTATATTGAAGAAGTAGCTAAAGGAAGACAATTTAGTGTTCGTTTTTCTGTTTACACTATAAATAGAGTAAAAAACAATTATGCCGATTTTAAAAACAACAAAACTGCCGAATTAAATGCGATGGCTGGTAACGAAATAGCACTGTTTAATCAAGATGGTTTTTTAGAAATTGCCGTTTACAGAAGCAATCCAAACCGCTCTGGATCGGCGCACACTTTATTAGGTTTAAAAATGCAAGATGCCGTGATTGTTGAATTTGAAACTTAGGTGTTGGGTGTTGGGTATTAGGTATAAGGTTTTGGGTTTTGGGTTTTGGAATTTAAATAAATAATTATGTTTATACGAATAGTGAAATTAACGTTTCAAGAAGATAAAATTGTAGCTTTTTTAGAGAATTTTAATGAGATCAAACATCAAATAAGAAGTTTTGAGGGCAATGAATTTTTAGAATTATATCAAGATAAACAAGATGCGCGCGTTTTTTTTACTTACAGTTATTGGAAAGATGAATTGGCCTTAGAAAATTATAGAAAATCGGCTTTTTTTAGTGAGGTTTGGAGTTATACCAAAACACTTTTTGCAGAAAAACCTGAAGCTTGGAGCGTGAATAAATTAGATTCTTTACTATAAAGTTTCAAGTATATAAATTACTTTTGTAAGCATTAAAACAAGACTTAAATATGAAAGCAGTATTGCTACGTGAAATAAAATCCTTTTTTGGTTCGCCAATTGGGTATTTAGTAATTGCCATTTTTCTTTTGCTAAATGGATTATTTTTATGGGTTTTTGATGGAGATTTTAACATTTTAAATTCTGGATATGCTGATATGAGTCCATTTTTTAAATTGGCACCATGGATACTTATTTTCCTAATTCCTGCAGTAACTATGAAAAGTTTTTCAGATGAAAAAAAACAAGGCACATTAGAAATACTTTTTACCAAACCTTTAAGTCTTTGGGAAATTGTTAATGGCAAATTTTTAGGTGCATTTATTTTAATTTTAATTGCCATAATACCTACATTTTTTTATGTTTTTATAGTTTCCAGCTTTACAGCAGCTCAAAATAGTTTTGATTATGGCAGTACCATTGGCTCCTATTTTGGATTGTTATTCTTAATTGCGGCATACACTTCTATTGGAGTTTTCACTTCTACCCTTTCAGACAACCAAATTGTAGCGTTTATTATTGCGGTTTTTTTATGCTTTTTCTTTTATTTTGGTTTTGATGGATTATCCAATTTATTTGGTAATTTCAGCGGAATTATCAAAACATTAGGTATGGATTTTCACTTTAAAAGTATGAGTCGTGGCGTATTGGACACTCGAGATATTATTTATTTTATAAGTATCACCATTTTATTTTTAGCTGGAACTGTTTATCAACTTAAATCGCTTAAATGGTAATGAAGGATATTCAAAAAAATAGTTTAAAAAAATTAGGGTTTTTAGCGATTGGTTTATTCCTTATAAACTTTGCTAGTTATTATATTTATAAACGTTTCGATGTTACGCAAGACAAAAGATATACCCTTTCTGAAACCACAAAAAAAATTATTGATGGTGTAGATTCACCTATGCTAATTGATGTGTTTTTAGAAGGTAATTTTCCAGCAGATTTCAAAAAGTTACAATCAGAAACACGTCAGTTACTAGAAGAATTCTCCGCTTATAATTCAAACATTAGTTTTCAATTCGTAAATCCGATTGAAAACGAAGGTGAGCGTGTTGAAGTCATGAAAAAATTCTTTGAAAAAGGATTAACGCCAATAAACGTAACTGTTGAAGAAAAAGGAAAACAAACTCAAGAAGTGGTTTTCCCGTGGGCACTGGCAAATTATGGCGACAAAGGTGCAAAAGTGCAATTATTAAAAAATTTAATGGGGGCTTCTACTGAAAAAAAAGTAGAAAGTTCGGTACAACACTTAGAATATGCTTTTGCAGAAGCCATTCACAAAATATCAAAAGAAAAACAACGTAAAATTGCCGTAATTAAAGGAAATGGCGAGTTAGATGATATTTATATTGCCGATTTTTTAAAAACCATTCGTGATAATTATTATATAGGACCAATAACTTTAGATTCTGTAGCATCGCAGCCAATAAAAACATTAAAAGCTTTAAATGTATACGACTTGGCTATTATTGCAAAACCAAAAGAAAAATTTACTGAAGCTGAAAAACAAGTGTTAGACCAATTTATCATGAAAGGCGGAAAAACGCTGTGGTTGGTTGATGGAACTACTGCCGAAATGGAAAATCTGTATAATGAAACTGGTTCCACTTTAGTTAGCAACAACGATTTGAATTTAACCGATATGTTTTTCAAATACGGATTCAGAATTAATCCACAAATGATTAAAGATGAATACGGAACACCAATAAAATTAGCGTCTGGAAAAGAAGGAAGTGAAAGTCAAATGGAAACTTACAACTGGAAAATGGCACCGTTTATTTATCCAGCTTCAAATAAACACCCAATTGTAAAAAATACTGATGGTGTAAAATTCGATTTTTGTTCGCCAATTGAGATATTAAAATCTAATGTTACAACTACCGTTTTACTGGAAAGTTCAACTTATTCTAAAGAAATTGGAACGCCAAATGTGGTTTCTTTAGAAATGATTGCCGAAGAAACCAGTCCGAAAGATTACCCAAACGGCGGTTTAATAACAGTTGCGGCGTTATTTGAAGGCAGTTTTACTTCTATGTATAACAATCGTGTGTTGCCATTTAAGGATAATAAATTTTTAAATAAAAGCGTTCCCACAAAAATGATTATAATTTCTGATGGTGATGTGATTAAAAATCAAATAGTTAAAGGCGCTCCAATTGAATTAGGTTATGACAATTACACCGGACAATATTTCGGAAACAAAGAATTTATCTTAAATAGCGTAAATTACCTTTTGGATGACAACGGACTTATTAACATTAGAAGTAAAGATGTGTCACTGCCTATATTAGATAAACAACGCGTTCAGGATAACTACAGCCAAACACAATTGCTAACTGTTGCGTTACCAATTGTTTTACTCGGAATTTTCGGAATCCTGTTTACTTATCTAAGAAAGAAAAAATATAACTACTAGTTGTTAATAAGTATATTTTTAGATTTAATTGTAACCCATTATATTTGTAAAAGCAAAAAAAATTAAAAATGATGAATTTTATAGTATCCAGTTCGTATTTATTAAAACAATTACAAGTTTTAGGAAGTGTTATTAATAGTAACAACACGTTACCAATTCTTGACAATTTTTTATTTGAATTAGACAACAATCAATTACACGTATCAGCTTCCGATTTAGAAACTACGATGTCGGCAAGTTTAGAAATTGAATCTAACAGCAAAGGAAGTGTTGCTATACCAGCAAAATTATTATTAGATATATTAAAAACATTTCCAGAGCAACCCTTAACTTTTACAGTTGAAGAAAACAACACCGTTGAAATTAGTTCTAACTCAGGAAAATATGCGATTGCTTATGCCGCTGGCGAAGAGTTTCCAAAAGCAGTTGCCTTAGAAGATCCTTCAACAACATTAATTCCTTCAGAAGTTTTAGCAACAGCTATTGGAAAAACTATTTTTGCAACAGGAAACGACGATTTACGACCAGTAATGAGTGGCGTGTTTTTTCAGTTTTCAACAGAAGGTTTAATTTTTGTAGCTACTGATGCACATAAATTAGTTAAATATGCACGTGCAGATGTAAAAGCATCTCAAAGTGCAGAATTTATTATGCCAAAAAAACCATTAACTATTTTAAAAGGAATTTTAGCCACTTCAGATGCAGAAGTAAAAGTAGAATATAACGATTCTAACGCTACCTATTCATTTGAAAATTATATATTAACTTGTCGTTTAATTGATGGGAAATATCCTAATTACGAAGCGGTTATTCCAAAAGAAAATCCAAATAAATTAATTTTAAGTCGTGTTACTTTTTTAAACTCGGTTCGTCGTGTAGCGATTTTCGCTAACAAAACTACGCACCAAATTCGTTTGAAAATAGCAGGTACTGAATTAAATATTTCTGCTGAAGATATTGATTATTCAAATAAAGCAGATGAACGTTTAACTTGTGATTACCAAGGAGACGATTTACAAATTGGTTTCAACTCTCGTTTTTTAACAGAAATGTTAAACAACTTAACAAGTGATGAAATTCAACTTGAAATGTCATTACCAAATAGAGCTGGAATCCTTACTCCTATTGATGGATTAGACGAAGGCGAAACCGTTACAATGTTAGTTATGCCAGTAATGCTTAATAACTAAAATATACAATTAACCTATAATTACAACTTAAAACCACAATTGCTAATAGCTTTTGTGGTTTTTTTTATTGGTGGTATGGGTACACAGATGAAGCAGATTAGAATGAATTAAACTGATTTTTTAATTTGATAATTCGTAACATAAAAAATTAACACGACGTTTGTCACCCTGAAAGGGTCTCACGCTATACGCTTCACTTTTGTACTTAAACAAACAATAAGAGATCCTTTCAGGATAACAAACGTTGTAGTCATAGTGTGGTGACTGAGTCAATTGATATTTCCTGTTGCTAAAACACTTTTTATTTCCGGTGGCTAAGATATTAAAATCTTCCGGTGGCTGAAGCTCTCGAAGCCACCGGAAATTTCAATGGTGACTTCGAGTGCCTCAGCCACCAGTAACAAATTAACTTCTCCAAAAAA
>NSHO01000041.1 GCA_002737105.1 Flavobacteriales bacterium
GAAATAACCTGATTCGTTGTTATCAATTATAATAGGTTTTAAATATCCTGGCATTAAAATAATTTCATCTTTTCTTGGATTAAATGAAAAACAAATGAGGTTTAGCAAACCGCCACTAAAAAAATTAATGTAATCTATTGAATAATATGGATTAGTTGAATTTAATCTTTTTAAAAGTTCTTTATAAACATTGAGACCTTCTTCTGTGTCTAATTTATAAATACTAAGCATTTATTTCATTTAAATTATGTAAAACTTCTTTTAGACTTCCCTTCATTCTTGTAGAAGTTTCCAATTCGGAACATTTGTAGTTCATTTTAATTAGTTCACTTACATCTTGATTTGTCACAAGAATATAGGATTGGTTTGGAATTTTATCTATAAAATTTAAATCATGAATTAAAATTGTTTTATTATTTATTATTGTAGCTATTTTGTTGGTTTTAAAAAAAATACTTTCGAAACCATTACCATCTTTTAAATAATAAATGTTTGTTGATGTTTCATTATTTAATTTTTGATGATTGTCATTAATTTCCATCCAAATTGATTTTTTAATTGATTTTAATCCTAATTTTTTATACCATTTTAATGCTTTATTATTGGACCAAAAAACATCTAATTCAAAGTTAATTAAGCTTTCTTTATATGCCATCATTAAACTATGTTTTAAAAAAAAACTTCCAATTCCTTTACCTTGACATGAATTATTCAAACAAATATTATTTAAAAACAAAGTGTTTTCAAAAAGTTTAAAATGAATAAAGCCTTCTAAAACATCGTCAATTTTTATTACATAAATTTCATCCGTTGTTTTATTTGTTATTATATTTCTAAAATAGAATTTAAAATTGGTGTCAAAATAAATTAAATGTTCATTTAAATTGGTGTCTTTAGAAATTAACTTATGTAAGCGGATAATTGAATTTAAATCATCATCAACTGTTTCATATCTAGTTATCTGGATGTTTTCTTTCGTCATTTAAATCTTTCATTAATATAGTTGGATCTACACTTACTCCTTTTGAAAATAAAACAATCATTATTGAATTTAGAACAATAAAAATATCATTTTTGAAAGAAATGTTTTTTACATATTCTACGTCAAAAGCTAATCTTTTGTCCCAACTCACGGTGTTTCTCCCATTAATTTGTGCAAGGCCTGTAATTCCAGGTCTCACTGAATGGCGTAATCTTTCTTCATCTGTATAAAAAGGTAAATATGAAACTAACAAAGGCCTTGGTCCAATTAAAGTCATATCCCCTTTTAATACATTAATTAATTGAGGGATTTCATCAATTGAAGTTTTTCTTACAAATCGCCCTATAATAGTTAGCCGTTTTGCGTCTGGAAGTAATTTACCTTGGCTGTTTTTATTATCATTCATCGTTTTAAACTTGATGATTTTAAATAATTTTTCATCTTTTCCTGGACGTATTTGAACAAAAAATGGTTTGCCGTTATTAGCAATAAATAATCCAATTGTAATAAATACAAATATAGGACTTAAAATAATAAGCCCAAAAAAAGTAAAAAGGAAATCAATTAAACGTTTAAAAAAAAATTTATACATTTTAAATAATAATAAACTTTAAGGTTCTGTGAGATAAAGCAGTTGATATATAATGTGATTTTTGCACAAAAAATAATAATTAAAAAATAAGATTGATATAATTATCATTGTTAATGTCATCTAATCAAAAACAAAATTATAACTAAAGTTATGTGAACTATTATTCTACTTGTAGTTAATAATTTAATTTCTTCCGAGCCTTCGCCTTTATCTATTGAACTCATAATTCTTGGATCAATTAGTAATACAAGTAATAAAACCCCAATCATATTCAAAATTTGACTATAAGAAGTTAATGTTAAAGCCTTTTGTGGATAAGAAAAACTCAAATAATATAAAAAAGTTATACTGTAAGAAAACATAAATCCAGAAATAAAAGTAAATGAAAAAAAATAAAACTTATTAAATTTTGATTTATTAATTGCATTTGTTTCTCTAGGTTTTATTTGCTCAAGTTTTTCAAAACTAATTTTTTTTGATTTTCCGAAAATAATATTTAAAATTTTAATTATATTTATGGAAAATCCCTGTGAAAATTTATTTGAATATAAAGGTAATAAAAATACAACCACAAATAAATGTGATAATAAAGTTATTTCCCAAACGATATTTTTATCCTTGACAGTCTCTGTATAATATGCCATTATCGGAATAAAAATTAACACAAAAGCCCGTGCTGAAAATTGAAATATGTTGATTAATGAAAATAAATATCTAACATTATTGTTATCGTGTATATTCAATTTTAAATGATACGCAAACACATCAATAAAAATGGATATTGCGTATGCAATTGAGGCAATTATAAACATAATTTATTAAATTTTATTAACCCATTTATTCGTATCCTTGTCATACGTTTTAATCACTTTAGCTGGAGATCCAACTGCAATAGAAAACGCTGGAATATCTTTAGATACTACACTAGTTGAACCAATTATTGAACCTTCGCCAATTGTAACACCAGGTAAAACAGATACAAATTCACCTATCCAAACATTATTTCCAATATGTACTTCTTTAGAAAACAACTCTCTCTCAATTGGAGGAGTATTCGGGTTTGACTGATTTTCGTTAGCATAATTTCCGTGATTGTGGTCGGAAATAAAAACTTTTGAAGCAATTAATGTATTATCTCCTATAAAAACTCCTTTAGCTACTGCTATATGAACATAATCATTAAATTGAACATTGTCTCCAATTTGTAGTGTTGGAGTGAAATTTTTTCTTGAAATAATATCTATTCTTAAATTAACTCCTGTTGTGAGAGATTTGGCGCCTCTTATACCTTTTTTCTCTCTTATGTAAAAAGGCAATCTAATTATTCTAGCATTTGGATAGTAAAGATAAGTATATAATTTATCTCTAATTAGTCTAATTAACCCATAAAATCCATATATTTTATAATATTTTATCATAGTATTTATTTAAAAAGTTTATTGTTTTTTACAAATAAACTTAAAAAAATCAAATACCAACTGAAATTCCCTTATTTTTTTATTTCAACAACCAACTTGATGATTGAATTTTATCACCCAAACCATCTAATAATGTTATTCCTAATTTTTCACAAATAGGAGCTTCCGGTATTGAGTTATTATTTTGGTCGCCACCATTGGCAAAGGCTAATTGGTAGTCGTTATGTAATTGTTCGTGTATGTGTTGTATGGTGGCACAAACCGTCCGGTCTTCGTCTACAGAAAGAAACACTTGGTCTACACTTTTAATGTTAGAGACAATAAACACACGTTCGTCTTCTTGTTGGAATTCTTTACTTCCTTTTAATGCCCGTTGTTTGTCATTGTTGACAATTACAATAAGATAATCGCCTAGCGCTTTGGCATTATTGAAGTATTCAATGTGACCTTTGTGGATGGGGTTGAAATATCCGGAGACTATGATGGCTTTTTTCATTTGTTGGGTATTGGGTGTGAGGAATTGGGTAAAGGGTCTTTAAATTTACGAATTACGATTTTGGATTTACGGGTTATTGGTCTTTATGGATTATGATTTTAACCTATCTAACAAATAATTAGCGTCAATATTAATTTTAGAAAAGGCAAACCATTTTTTTCCTAAATCCTTAATGGAGGCACCAATAAAATATACCTCTTGTTCATCTATGATTAAAAAGCGATCATGAGCTTTTGTAAATTGTAAAACCTGAATAGCCTCGTATTGCGCATTATGCTTTTGAATATCCAGTTCTAGTTGTTTTGAAATCTCTTTCGTATAAATGGTTACCTTTACTCCCTTTTTTCTTTTAGATAAGAGCGTTAAAACGGTTTCGTCAATATAATTATCTATGAGAATAATCGACTTTTTTGCTTTCTTAATTATAGAAGTAATCAACTGATACGCATCAAAAATTTGTCCTTCAAAAAAAACACCTTCTTTTGGAGGCAAAGCTACCTGAATAATTTCTTCTAGTTGTTGATCGTGTTGTACCACTTTGCGCTCTAATTGTTCTAGTCTATTATGTACAGCATATCCTTTTAACAAATAGCTTTTCAATATAGCATTAGCCCATATTCTAAATTGAGTCCCTCGAATCGATTTTACTCGGTAGCCTACTGAAATGACAACATCAAGGTTATAGAACTTTGTTTTATACCTTTTCCCATCAGAAGCAGTAGTCAAGTATTCCTTGACAACTGAATCGACTTGAAGTTCTTTTTCTCTAAAAACGTTATTAATATGAAGACTAATATTTTGTTTGGTAGCCTCAAAAAGATGCGCCATCTGAGCTTGTGTAAGCCAAACGGTTTCATCTTCAATCCATACTTCTATAGATGATTCTAAATGATGATTAGGTTGGTATATTATTTTATCTTTAATCAATTGTTTTAAGTTAAGCTTTGTTTTATTCTGATGCAAATAGGTTCAAATTTTCAAATTGACGCATTATCAAATTGTCTAATTGGCACATTAAAGACTTAACTTTTTAAAGATACTTTTCACAATCAATCCTATAACAGTCAAAAATCCAGCTAAGATGCCACCTAAAATGATTCCTTTTGCTTTTCCAAATTTTTCCTTTGGTAACGGTAAAATCGGTTGATCAATAACTTGAATTAATGGCGTTTCTTTACGAAGGGTTACTTTGGCTAACTCGGCTTGTTTTACGATTTCGGTTAATATGGCGGTGTTGGCTTGCACGTCTACTTGGCGTCTGGCTGAAGGTACGCGTTTTACGTTTAGAGCTGGATTGAGACCAAATGTGTTATCGTTGGCAACAGCTACTCCGGTAATGGCACCATTAAGTTCCCCACGAATGGAATCAGTTTGACGTACCAAGATGTCCATGTTTTCCTTCGCACGTTTGCTTTTGGTTTCGATGTAGAAATCGATAACGGTTTTGGTTAGTGCCAAGGTAAATTGTTGGGCAAAGTATTCGTTGGTACTATTTAAAGTTATGGTTCCAATAGCTACTTTTTTATCTTTTTGATCTACGGTTAAACTGCTTTTCGAAAGGCCTTTGTAAATCACTCCAAAAATACTGTCTTGGGCTCTGGTAAATTTGGTCTTGTCGGCATTCGGTAGGAATTGTAAACTTTTCAACTTTGGTTTTTCTTCCCATTTTTCGCGCCATTTTTTATCTTGAATAAACATTTCGGCTAAGGAAATGGTTTTGTTGTTTTGTGTTACGGGTGCCAATAAGGTTTGCTCTACCATTACGCGCGATTTGAATAGTTCCATTAAGTTGGCGCCTGAAAAAGCCCCACTATTTCCACTTGCTCCGCCTAGGTCCAATCCGAAAGTACTGGCTAAACTTCCTAATCCACCACCTGCAGCTTTTCCATCTTCTAAGGCATAGGTTAGTGTGGCAGTGTATATTGGTTTTTTAGTAAACGAATAGCCCAAACCTATTAGCGCGCCAATACTTCCAGCTAAAACAATTGTTTTCCATTTAGAAAGTAAAAAAGCATACCATTCTTTAGCTTTAAGAATAAGTTCTTTTAAGGTGATTTCGTCGTTTTCCATATTTTGATTATTAATTGATATTTGATAATTACGAATTTTAATTTACGTTTTTTACTGTTATTTTTTTTAACCGCAATGTTCGCAAAGATTTCGCAAAGGTCGCAAAAGGTTTTGAATTATTACTTTTACTTTTTTCCCTTAGTAAAATTGGCACATTGACTAATTGACTAATTGGCAAATTAACGTATTGGCACATTGGCTAATTATTTTCAGTTGTTCTCGATACATTTTTTACAAAATAGCTTAGGCAATTTTATAAAAAACACTCGAAGTGACGAATGTGGAATTTTCAAATAAATTCATTGGCACATTGGCACATTGACTAATTGACTAATTGACTAATTGACTAAAGTCTCCAATAATTTTTGAAGTCATTTCTATCCATAACCCCTTTGATATCAAATAAATATACGGGGCCATTTGATAGTTTTTCGAAATCTGTTGGTGTCATGTTGCGATAGGTTTTGTGACCTACTGCTAGAACTATGCTGTCGTATTTTCCTATTGGGTTGGGTTGTAGATTTACATTGTAATGTTGTTTCAATTCTATCGGGCTGGCGTTGGGATCAATGACATCAACTTCTATAGAATAGTCTTTTAGTTCTTTAATTAAATCAATTACCTTTGAATTACGAATGTCGGATACCTCTTCTTTAAAAGTAATTCCCATTACCAACACACGAGATTTACCTGGGTTTTTATCTTGCTCAATTAATGATTGTACGACTTTTTTAGCAATAAATGTGGGAATAAAATCATTTACTCTTCGCCCTGCAGCAATGACTTGTGGGTCAATGCCAATTTTCTTTGCTTTGTGCATTAAATAAAAGGGATCTACACTAATACAGTGGCCTCCCACTAAACCGGGTTGGTACTTATGAAAGTTCCATTTTGTGCCTGCTGCTTCAATAACGGCTTGGGTATCAATATTCATTTTATCGAATATTATGGCCAATTCATTCATTAAAGAAATGTTGATGTCGCGTTGTGTGTTTTCTATTACTTTGGCGGCTTCAGCCACTTTAATGGTAGGTGCATGATGTAAACCTGCTTCAATAATGGAACCGTATACCGCAGCAATTTTTTCAAGTGCTTTGGGAGTGTTTCCTGAAACAATTTTCAAAATTTTGGTTACGGTTTTTACTTTATCGCCTGGAACAATTCGTTCTGGACTGTAACCAAAATCAAAATCAATTCCTGCTTTCAAACCGCTGTGCTTTTCTAAAACGGGTACGCAATCCTCTTCTGTGCAACCTGGATACACTGTAGATTCATATACTACGGTATCACCTTTTTTTAAGATTTTACCAATGCTTTTAGAAGCACTTAATAAGGGTTTTAAATTGGGTACTTTGTTCTTATCGATGTCGGTTGGTACGCCGATAATATGAAAATTAGCATCCTTAACTTCTTCAAAATTAGAAGTAAAAGTAATGTTTGTATTTTCAAAAGCCGCAACCGTTAATTCGTTTGAAGGATCAACGCCTTGTTGCATTAAGGCAATTCGCTCTTTATTGATATCAAAACCAATGACTTTGTATTGCTTAGCAAATTCTAATGCTAAGGGCAAACCTACATAGCCCAATCCGGTTACAGATACTATTATGTTGTTTTCAATTTTCAAATTTTTAATTTAAATATCTGTTACTTATAGATTGATTGACTCATCTGTTAATTGGCACATTGACTAATTGACACATTAACTACACGGCTTCGCCTGGTCAGTCCCATTTTTGAGCTAACAATTTTAGTTCATAAACCTATTTGGTTTATTTATTCTTGTTGAAAAACCAATAAACCATCACCTTCATAACACTTAGTAATATGAAACGTGATGGTTTTATGTATTTCGTTTTCAATTTTTGGTTTCAACTGTGCTAAGTACAATTGGTCAACTTCATCGCCTTCAATCACTACATCTATTTGGCCCGAATCGATGCCTTTGGCGTAATCGCCAATTAAAAAAACACGGTTAACCGAACCAATTCTATCTGCAATTGATTCAATAATATCATCTAACCCAATGTGTTTTCTTACTATTTGTTGCAATAATGAGAAAAAAGGGTGTAGTTTGTTGGCTTTGTAAATAATTTTTGATTCTTGCTCCTTTCGAATAATAAACCCTGCTTCGGAGAGATTATTCAATTCTTTACGGATGGCGTTGGTGTTTTCGTGCATTTCTGTTGCTAATCCTCTCAAATAGCCGTCGTTTGCGGTATTAATGAAAAATTTCACTAACAAGCGCATTCTGGTTTTTGAGGTAATTAAATTCTCTAACACAAATTATTGATTTTGAATAACAAAAGTACTCGTTTTTTTTAATTAAAAAAAGAATTTACTAAAAATTAGATGCTTTTTTTAATGATTATTGATTGGCTGTGAGCTTTTTAAGATGTTGATTGAATTTTTGTACATTCTGTTTTAATAAATTTTTGCTAGAAAGTGATAAAGAAACATATTTAGTTTTTTATTTTTATAAGATGCTTTAATGTAATTTCTCCGGTATATATTTTTTTATTAAACCTGATCCATTTTAAAAAAAGTGAATCATTAAAAAAAAACTATAAAAAATTATAATTCTTTGTCATATTAAAATTGCTTTAAACCTGAAAACTAACTGCAATTATTTTCAAAAATGTAATTCCAATAAAGTTTTTCTTACCTTTGCCACATAAATTTAATTATATACACTATGAAGCGTATTTTTCTTGTTAGTTGTTTTACTTTGTTTACTCTTTTTTCCTTTGGACAAGAGTTTTTAAAAGGAAAAGATTTGAGTCAAATTAAAGCCGCACAATTTAGTGAAGCAGAGATTGCTCAAATTGGAAAAGAACTGAAAGCCAACCAAATGACTTTGGAACAAGCGGAGCCTTTAGCACTTGCAAAAGGAATGTCAGCCACTGAATTTAACCAATTGAAAGTTAGGTTGCAATCTAATGGTGCTGTGCCTACAGAAGTGAAAGAAGAACAAAAAAAACCAGCTGGCACTACTCAAGAAGGAAGTGTTTTAGCTGCTAAAAATGCAGTAGTTTTTGGTTCAGAATTATTTACAAGCAAAAGTTTGTCTTTTGAACCCAATCAAAATATGCCTACCCCGCCCAACTATGTTTTAGGACCTGGTGACCAATTAGATATTAATGTTTATGGGGTGCAGCAATTTGGCTATTCCGGAACCATTTCAAAAAATGGAACGATAAATATTCCAAATATTGGTGAAGTTTTTTTAAGCGGACTCGCTTTTGAAGCCGCAAAAAACAAATTACAAAAACAAATTGGAAGGATATACAGCTCGTTAGCCGGCAACGGAAGCAAACTATCTGTAAGTGTGTCTAATTACCGAACCATTTTAGTAACCATAATTGGTGCCCAACAATCTGGAAATTACCGTTTAAGTTCTATGAGTTCGGTATATAATGCTTTACACGTAGCCGGAGGACCAAGTGACATAGGAAGTTATAGAAAAATTGAATTGATTAGAAATAATAAAATAATTCGAACCATTGATTTGTACCGTTTTTTAACTAAAGGCGACCAAAGTGATAATGTTTCGCTTACGGATAACGACATGATTCGTATCCCAAGTTATGAGGCGCGTGTTACTTTAGAAGGCGAAATAAAACGCCCGGGAATTTTTGAAATGGTTGCTGGTGAGAATTTAAATCAAGTTATTTCTTATGCTTCTGGATTTACAGAAAATGCCTATAAAAATAGAATTTTGGTGAAACAAAAAACCATTTCTGAATTAAAAATAACCGATTTAAATGAAATGACTTACGCTTCGTATCTTCCTAAAGCTGGTGATATGATTAGTGTAGATAAAATTTTAGATCGTTATGAAAATCGTGTGCAGATAAAAGGCGCAGTATTTCGCCCTGGAGAATATAGTCTTCCAGCTAACGGTACCATGACCATTAAAGATTTATTGAAAAAAGCAGATGGCGTGACTGAAAATGTGTTTTTAGAAAAGGCCTCTTTAATACGTCAAAAAGAAAATTTAACAAAAGAATACATTAGTTTCAGTTTACAAAGCGCCCTTAATGGAGATGAAGCGGCAAATATGACGCTTCAAAAAGAAGATGTGGTAGTCGTATTTTACAATCAACAATTATTGGATAGTTATAAATTATACATAGATGGCGAAGTTCGTAAACCAGGAGATTATACTTATGTCTCTGGCATGAGTTTGTATGATTTGTTATTAGAAGCTGAATTTTTTACTGATTTAGCAGCTAGTGATGTTACCATATTTAGAAACAAAAAAGATATTGTTTATGACGCAAATGACAAAGAGAAAATAATCACTTTTAATCTTACGATAGACCCAAAAAACCCTGAACAAGCGTCTAGTTTTTTATTAGAACCACAAGATCAAGTAGTGGTTAGAAGAATTGTTACGTTTGAAACCCCTCAAATGGTAAGTGTTACAGGTGAAATATTCTACCCAGGTGGTTATGCCATATCTAAAAAAGATGAACGTGTTTTAGATTTTATTACCCGAGCGGGAGGGACATCTTCAGAAGCGGATAAAGAAGCCATTAACGTGATTAGAAATCAGTTAGTTATTCCAATTGATTGGAAATTAATGTCTAAAGAACCAAATAGCTCGAGCAATTTAATTATTGAAGCTGGTGATAATATTTTCATTCCAAATAAGAAGTCAACCGTGCTCATTTCGGGTGGCGTTATGTTTAATACAGAAGTGCCTTATCGAAAAGGCAAAAATGCTAAATATTATATTAAAAATGCAGGTGGTGCTGCAGAAAAAGGTTGGATGAAAAAGGTTTACGTAGTGCATGCTAACGGTTCGGCTAGCGCATCAAGTTCTGTTTTTGGAATTAGAAAATATCCTAAAGTTTTTGCAGGAAGTAAAATTATAGTTCCAGAAAAACCAGAAAAAACAAAAGCCAGTACTGGAGAAATTGTTGGAATTGCTAGTGTTCTAGCTAGTTTAGCGGGTATCTTGTTGGCGGTATTTAAATAAATCTTTATGTGACTTATTATAAAAAAGGGAGGCTGTAAAATAGATTCCCTTTTTTATGTTTAGGCAATTTGCAGAAACTCTGCTTAAATTTTAATTGAGTCGTAATACTCAATTGTTTTTTGCACTGCCGTTTCTGTATCAAAAGGCATTTTATTCATTTCAAGTGCTTCTTTTACTTTGTTCCCGTTAATGATTCTGGAATGAGAAATTTCAAAAAGTTTTTTAGAATTAAATTCCCATTTAAACATATCACCTAGTTTTGCAAAAAGACTCAATATCCCTTTAGGGACTTTAATAATTTTAGCTTTTTTGTCTAAAACGACTGCAATCCAATTGACCAATTGTATAGTTACAATTGGTTCGTTGTCTGTAACATTGTAAATTCCTGATGGCACTGATGTTTTATCAGAAATTTGAGCAATAATTTCAGTCAGATTATCAATATAGCAAAAAGATTGTTTCGTGTCGAAAAAACCAAAAAACCAAGGAAATTTTTTACAGAAACTAAACGTATCGTATAGCAAGCTTTTGGTTTCTCTTCCATAAACTGGAGCCACACGTAATATAATGGCTCTTTTCCCTTCTGGCAAAACTTGCTTCAAAATAAATTGCTCCGCATCAAATTTTGATTGAAGGAAAGGATTTGTAGAATTTTCGTTGGCGTCTTCAGTAATTTCTGAAATTTGTTTGTCTATAAATTCCGTAGTGCTTAAAAAAATAAACGTTTTGGCGTTTGAACTTAAAAAATATCTAAATAATTTAGACGTAAGTTCTGTATTAACTCTAAAATATTCTTCGTCAAAAGCGCTGTCTTGCGGATTTAGATTAATTGCCGCCAAATGAATAATAGTTTCCGTTTCTAAAGGCATCATTTTGTGCCAGTTTTGAAATCGGAGTGAAATTGACTTGTTTTTTTTAGATTTTGAATTGAAATATTTGGTAAGGTTTTGTCCGATATATCCTGTTGTCCCCGTTAATACAATTAGACTCATATTTATTTTTAATTAAGAATGCGAAAGTACAAAATAATTTATGCCTAAAATGGTTTTCAGTGTCATATTGTTTTATAAACTATTTTATTAAAAAAAATTTCAATATTTTGTAGTAGTAATTAATAAAAAATCAAAGTTTTAATTAAGTGTTTAACGATTTATAATTAATCGGATTCCTAAAGATTTTATTATTAAAGTTACTTTGTTTGTTGAAACTTTATCCACTACTGCCATTTGGTTTTTAAATGGCCCTTTATTAATTTGAATTTGCGCATTGGTCGTCCAGGTTTCTATGTCAACTTTTACTACCGGCGTGGCCAATTGTGTTTTTAATGCCTCTATTTCTTGGGATTTAATTATTGCTGGTTTGCCTAACCAAAACACATATTGCACTACACCAGCTACTTGAAATACGTCCTTTCGATTTGCTTCCTCAATTTTTACAAATACATAAGAAGGAATTAGGGGTGTTTCTACCTTTTTTTTTCGATCAGACCATTGTTTGATAGTGGTTACTAACGGGCAATAGGTCTCAATACCAAGAGCAGCAAGGTTTTCGGCTACCCGTTTTTCATTACGTGGTTTTGTATATAAAGCAAACCATTCCATCTTGAATACATTTAATAAAATAAGCACCTGGTAAAGCTGCTTTTCATTTTTATTGTTTATTCTACAAAGATATCAAATATATAGAATAACTGAAAAAAATAGGCGCGTTTTACTTGTCGTTGGTGTTAATTGTCAGTTAATTTAATAGCAAATAGTTATATCTTTATCAATAATTAAGAAATACTTATTATTTTTATAAAAAATATCGAAAATGTCTATTCATACATCATCTATAATTGCCGGCACAATGAATTGGGGAAAATGGGGAAGAAATTTTAATCTACA
>NSHO01000042.1 GCA_002737105.1 Flavobacteriales bacterium
AATAATTTTATGAAGTGCCTTCAAAGTCTAAGTATTTTACTCTTTTTTCAAATTTCTTTTGCACAAGAAATAATTGTTCCAAATCCAGATTCATTTTTGTTAAATAAAAAAGAAGTTACTGCCATAAAAATTAAAAATGCCGTAAAAATTGATGCGTCACTTAATGAAGTTGATTGGCAAAATGTTCCAATAGCCAAAAACTTTGTAATGTTTAACCAAGATAATGGAAAACCAGAATTAAATGAACTTTGCACAGAAGTAAAAGTACTTTACGATGATGATGCCGTCTACATAGGGGCGATTTTATATGACAATGAACCCTCTAAAATTTTGAAAGAAATTTCAGAAAGAGACAATTTCGGTGTTACAGATTTTTTTGGTGTTTTTATTAATGGTTTTAATGATGGCCAGCAAGAATTTAGTTTTTTTGTAAGTGCTTCCGATGGGCAAATGGATTTAGTTAGAACCACAGAAGATGAAGATAAATCGTGGGATGCTATCTGGGAAAGTAAAGCGAAAATTACAAATATTGGTTGGGTAGTTGAAATGAAAATACCTTATGCCGCACTTCGTTTTCCTAAAGAAGACAAGCAAATTTGGGGTGTCAACTTTTTTAGAGAAGTAAGAAGAAACCGTCAAATGTTCACATGGAATCCAGTAGATAACAGCAAAGGATTTTTTACGCAACAAGCCGGAATTTTAAGAGGTATTGAAAAAATTAATACGCCAACACGTTTATTTTTGATTCCTTATTCTTCTTTTTATTTAAATAGTTTTGGTAAAGAAAAATCTTTCGGAACTTTAAAAGGAGGATTGGATTTAAAATACGGATTGACCGATGCATTTACGTTAGATATGGTTTTGATTCCTGATTTTGGTCAAACAAGATTTGATGACAAAATATTAAACTTGGGGCCTTTTGAACAAATATTTAACGAAAACAGACCTTTTTTTACCGAAGGAACCGATTTGTTTAATAAAGGAGGCTTGTTTTATTCTAGAAGAATTGGACAACGAGCGAGCAAATATCCTGAAATTTCAGAATCGGAGGAAGTAATTGAATTTCCAAACACAATAGATTTGGTGAATGCAGTCAAAATTTCTGGTAGAACAAAAGAAGGTTTAGGAATTGGTTTTTTAAACACAGTTACAAAAAAAACAGATGTTGTTATTCGGGATATAAATACCGGAAATACAAGAACAGAAACCGTTGAGCCGCTAGCCAATTATAATGTTTTGGTTTTAGATCAACGTTTTAACGGAAATTCTTCCGTTTCATTAATTAATACAAATGTAACTCGAAATGGAAATTTTAGAGATGCAAATGTAACTGCAGCAACATTCGATTTAAATACAAAAAAGAACACGTTCAATTTAAATGGCGCTTTGAATTATAGTTACGTAAATAATTATGCCAATTTGCCTAATAAAAATGGAGTTTTAGCCAATTTAGGATTTGGCGAAACCTCTGGAAAAGTTAGGTTTTCAGTTTATGGCGAATATGTTTCAAAAGAATATGATAATAACGATTTAGGCGTAAATTTTCAAACCAATTATTACTCTTTAAATGGAAATGTAAATTACAGACTGCTACAATCAACAGAAAAACTAAACTCATTTAGGATAAGTTTAAATACGTATGCACAATTTGATAAGGCAACCAACTATCTTCAAGAACAAAATTTTAATATCAATTTAAATTTAACCAATAAAAAAAACCATGCTGCAGGTATCGGAATTAATTTAAATCCGTTTGAAAGATATAATTTTTATAATCCTCAAGCTGTTGGGCGATTTGTAGTTTTCCCCAAAAATTATGGAATGTGGGGTTTTATTTCTACCAATTACAACAATAAATTTGCATTTGACATTAACCCAAATATTGGAGTCACAGAAACTAAAGGTTGGTGGTATTGGGGATTGGATGTGAGCCCGAGATATCGTTTTAACGATAAATTATCCTTAATTTATAGAAACTCTTTCAATAACGAATACCAAGATTTAGGTCGCGTTGATAGAGTAGGAAATGACATTATTTTCGCAAAAAGAGACAATCAAACTTTAGAAACAAGTTTGGAAGGAAAATATTCCGTCACGGCTAAAATGAATTTTGGATTAAAATTAAGACATTATTGGTCGTTTTCAGAAAATAACTCGTACTATAAATTATTAGAGAACGGTTACACAGAAGTCTATTCTTATACAGGTAACGCTAATCAAAATTTAAATTTATGGAACTTTGATTTGTCTTACAGTTGGTGGTTTGCACCAGGAAGTCAAATGTCTTTTTTGTACCGAAATGCATCGGGTATTTTTCAAAATGCAATAGATAAAAATTTTGTTTACAATACCAAAAAAGTATTTAACCATGAAGATTTGAATCATACTTTTTCTATCAGTATTCGGTACTTTATTGATTATAATCAAGCCAAGAATGCTTTTAAATAATAAAACTATTTTTTAAGTATTTCGTAATAACAAAATTAAGAGAACCTTTTCGTTACTAACTTTTTTAAGTCGGCGTTTAAAAATTTAGTAACTTCGTATCTTAAATACTTCATCGATGAACAAAAAAGTAATTTTAATGATTTTGGACGGTTGGGGACATTCTCCAGATCCAAAAGTTTCCGCCATAGATAATGCGAATACACCTTTTATAGATTCGCTATATAAAAATTATCCAAATGCCGAATTGCGTACTGACGGACTTCACGTAGGTTTACCAGAAGGGCAAATGGGAAATTCAGAAGTAGGTCACATGAATTTAGGTGCAGGACGAATTGTATACCAAGATTTAGCAAAAATTAATTTAGCAGTTAAAAATCATACTTTAAAAAATGAAAAGCCTTTACTAGATGCCTTCAATTACGCAAAAACGAATTATAAAAACGTTCATTTTTTAGGATTGGTTTCAGACGGTGGCGTGCATTCTCATACTTCACATTTACGCGGCTTAATTGAAGCTGCTCAAGAAAATGGCGTATCAAATATGTTTGTTCATGCCTTTACAGATGGTCGAGATGTAGATCCAAAATCAGGAAAAAAATACATACAAGATTTACAAAATTTTCTTTTAAACACGAATGCAAAATTAGCATCAGTTATTGGAAGATATTACGCAATGGACAGAGACAAACGTTGGGAACGAGTAAAATTAGCTTACGATTTATTAGTCAATGGTAGTGGTGAAACGACTTCAAATTTTGCGGAAAGTATTCAAAAAAGTTATGATGCAAATGTAACCGATGAATTTATTCAGCCCTTATTTTCTTCAGAAGGAAAAACGATTCAACCTGATGATGTGGTAATTTTCTTTAATTTCCGTACAGATAGAGGTAGAGAATTAACAGAAGTGCTTTCTCAAACTGATTTTCATGAGCAAAACATGCACAAATTACCATTGTATTATGTTACTTTAACCAATTATGACGACACTTATAAAAACGTTCATGTAATTTACGACAAAGACAATATTACAGAAACATTAGGTGAAATACTTTCAAAAGCAGGAAAAAAACAAATCCGAATTGCAGAAACAGAGAAATATCCGCACGTAACTTTTTTCTTTTCTGGTGGAAAAGAAGCACCTTTTGATGGAGAATCTCGAATATTAAAAAACTCACCAAAAGTGGCCACTTACGATTTACAACCCGAAATGAGTGCTTTCGAATTAAAAGATGCTTTAGTACCTGAATTACAAAAAGGTGAAGTAGATTTTGTGTGTTTAAATTTCGCAAATGGCGATATGGTTGGACACACCGGAAGTATGCCAGCAGCCATAAAAGCATGTGAAGCCGTTGATGTTTGCGTAAAAGAAATTATTGAAACCGCTTTAGCAAACCAATATACCACAATCGTAATTGCAGATCACGGAAATTGCGAAACGATGATAAACCCAGATGGCTCGCCAAATACGGCACATACAACCAATCCAGTGCCTGTAATTTTGGTAGATAACTATAAAATACACATTCAATCAGGTGTTTTGGGAGATATTGCCCCAACAATTTTAGATTTAATGGGAATTGCACAGCCAGAGGTTATGACGCAACATTCGTTGTTGGTGAAGTAAAAAAAACTTCAAGAGTTTAAACCCTTGGAGGGTTTAATAAATATAATAATCTGCGTACCTATTTTAAAATTCTGAACCCGTAAATAAATTCTGGTTCACTTCTTCAATATAAGTCAAAATTTCTTCTTTACCTAAAGCACTTTCTGCAGAAGTCACAAAATATTGTGGCATTTCTGCCCAATCGTTGGCTAATAAATTTTTCTTGTACGCTTCCACGTGTTTGTGAATATGCGTTTTTCCTAACTTATCCGCTTTCGTAAAAACAATACAAAACGGAATTTCACTTTCGCCTAAATATTCAATAAATTCGGTATCAATTTTTTGTGGTTCGTGTCTAATATCTACCAAAACAAACGCACAAATAAGTTGTTCTCTTGTTTCAAAATAATCTGTAATAAATTGCTGAAATATTGCTTTTGTTGTCTTAGAAACTTTTGCGTATCCATAACCTGGTAAATCTACTAAATGCCAGTTTTTGTTAATTAAAAAGTGGTTAATTAATTGGGTTTTTCCTGGTCTTCCAGAGGTTTTGGCAAGGTTTTTATGGTTGGTAATCATGTTAATTAACGATGATTTTCCAACATTAGATCGTCCAATAAAAGCATATTCTGGAATTCTGTCTTTTGGACATTTTTCCACAATAGAATTACTTATTACAAATTCGGCGGTATTAATTTTCATTTGATTTATAGTATTTAAACTACTCAAAAGATTGAAGTAGGATATTCTTTTTTCTTAATTTAAAGGAGAATTTATAATTTTTTCTCGCTAAGCCAACCAAATAATAAATCATTAAATTGATCTGGTTCTTCCATCATGGCCGCATGACCACATTTGTCAATCCAATATAATTCAGAATTTGGTAGCAGTTTTTTAAATTCTTCAGCTACTTCTGGTGGGGTTACTTTATCTTGTTTTCCCCAAATAATACATGTTGGCACATGCATTTTAGGTAAATCTTTAGCCATATTATGACGGATAGCGCTTTTGGCAATGGTTAACGTTTTCAACAATTTTATTCTGTCGTTTACGGTTGCAAAAACTTCGTCAATAATTTCTTTTGTGGCCACTTCTGGATTGTAAAACACATCTTCTGCTTTTTTTCTAATATACTCATAATCACCACGTTTTGGGTAACTTTCACCCATGGCACTTTCGTATAATCCTGAACTTCCTGTAATTACTAATCCTCTAACTAATTCAGGATATTGTTTCGTAAAATACAAACCAATGTGTCCACCTAATGAATTTCCAACCAAAATCACACGTTCCAATCCTTTGAAAACAATAAAATCTTTTACATATCTGGCGAATGCTTTTACGTTAGTTTTTAATAAACTTTGGGTGTAAATAGGCAATTCAGGAATAATCACTTTGTATCCTTTACTTGGAAAGTAATTAGCCATGCCGTCAAAATTACTTAAACCGCCCATCAAACCATGTAAAACAATGATTGGTGTGCCTTCTCCAGCTTCGAAATAAGTATATTTTTTTTCTTTCTTTATCATAAAAACGTCTTCGTGATCAAATCATCTAATATTTACAAAAATACATTTTTTTTTCACATTTGTTTACTATTACATATTATTAAATTGTTTCCTACCTAAAACCCTTATTTTCAAATTGTTTTGAGAATTATAACTGAAATTAACAGTGGTTTTTCAATAATATCTACTATCATTAAAAACTTAAATTCTTTGTCAATATCTGTATTTTCAGCCCATAAGTGGTAATTCTGTCATTTTTTCATAAAAACTTATTAACAAAGTGGTATTTTGTGGTAAAAAGTGGTAAAATATTTTTTAAATTTGTCTCAATAATAATTCATTTATAAAAGTTGAATACATTTTTAGGAACATACGAGTGCAAAGTTGATGCAAAAGGAAGGTTAATGATACCTGCGCCTCTTAAGAAACAACTGGGTAATTTTGAAGAAGGTTTTGTATTGAAGCGTTCCGTTTTTCAACCTTGCTTGGAGTTGTATCCTATGAAGGAGTGGAATAAAGTCATGCAGAAAATAAACAAGTTAAATCGGTTTGTAAAAAAGAACAACGATTTCATTAGAGCATTTACTGCTGGTGTAAAAATGGTTGAAATTGATGCAACAGGAAGATTATTAATTCCGAAAGATTTGGTGTTGTTTTCTAAAATAGATAAAGATATTGTGTTGTCATCTGCTGTTTCTATAATAGAAATTTGGGATAAAAATTTATACGAATCTGCATTAGATCATGCAATGGTTGATTTTGCAGATTTAGCCGAAGAAGTTATGGGTAACCAAAATGATGAGGAAGATGGAATATCATAAACCGGTACTTTTAAAAGAAACGGTTGCCGGTTTAAACATTAAACCAGACGGAATTTACGTTGATGTCACTTTTGGTGGAGGCGGACATTCTAAAGAAATAATGAAACATTTAGGGATAAACGGAAAATTGTTTGGTTTTGACCAAGATACAGACGCATTGGCAAATACTATAAATGATGAACGATTTGTTTTAATTAATGAAAATTTCAGATTTATTAAAAGGTTCTTACGTTTTTATGGCGTCAAACAAGTAGACGGAATTTTAGCCGATTTCGGAGTCTCTTCCCATCAATTTGATGAAGCAGATAGAGGTTTCTCTACACGATTTGATGGTGCTTTAGATATGAGAATGAACCAAAACGATACCCTTTCTGCTTATGAAGTGATAAATGATTATACAGAAAATGAATTAAAACGAGTTTTCTTAGATTTTGGTGAATTGAAGAACGGTGGAGCAATGGCAAATATTATTGTAGCCGCTAGAGCGGATAAAAAAATTAAAAATTCGGAGCAGTTGAAAGAAGTTTTGTCTCGCTTTTTACCAGGTCATAAAGCAAATAAAATATTAGCTCAAATTTATCAGGCAATTCGCATTGAAGTAAACCAAGAAATTGAAGTATTGAAAGAATTTTTAATTCAAACAGAAGAATTATTGGTTTCTGGAGGAAGATTGAGTGTCCTTTCTTACCATTCTTTAGAAGACAGATTGGTAAAAAGATTTATAAGAAATGGCATGTTTGAAGGAGAACCAGAACGCGACTTTTTTGGGAATTTTGAAGTGCCTTTTAAAAGTATCGAAAAGTTAATAGTGCCTTCATCGGCAGAAATAGAAATAAACAACAGAGCCAGAAGTGCCAAATTAAGAGTAGCAGAAAAAAAATAATGGCAAAAGAAAGCAGTATATATAGTCTATTAAAAGCGAAATTCTTAATTGATGATGACGCACTTAAAACATGGAAATTTATAATTTTCGTTTTTTCATTAGCTATGTTGATGGTCTATTTTAACCATAACTACGATGAAAAAAATTATAGAATTACAAGTTTAACTAATGAAGTAAAAGAATTGCGTTCAAAATTTGTAGATACACGTTCTGAATTAATGAAATTAAAAATGGAGTCAACTGTTTCAAAAAAAATGGAAACAAGGCAAATTATTCCATCCACAGTTCCTCCAAAAAAAATTGTAATAAAAAAACCAGCAGAAAAAAGTTTTATAGACAAATTAAAAATATGGCAATAAAAAACGACAATATAATTTCTTACCGACTAGCATTTGTGGTGGTTTGCGTTGTTGCTTTTTCTTTTGCAATTGCTATAAAATTATTTAACATACAATGGGTTGGTGGCGATTATTATAGAGATTTAGCCAAACAACGCACCGTTAAAAATTTCGAAATTCCTGCCAATAAAGGAAATATTTATTCTTCAGACGGAAGTTTATTGGCCACTTCTATTCCTGAATACACTATTCGTTTTGATGCGGTGACACCATCAGAAGAAAATTTTGAAAAATATTATGTCGCCTTGTCGGACTCTTTAGCCAAGTTAGTTGGAAAATCTTCTGGCGAATTTCAAAGAGATTTACGTAAAGCAAAAAACACCAAAAACAGGTATTTTTTAGTGGCAAAAAAATTAACATTTACAGAATACATGCGCGTAAAGCAGTTTCCGCTTTTCAGGTTGGGTGCTAATAAAGGCGGCATAATTGCCGAACAGCAAACGGTGCGTAAACATCCTGTAGGATTAATTGCAAACAGGACTATTGGTTATGAACGCGATGGTAATCAAGGGAAAGGTTTAGAATACGCATTTCGTAAATATTTAAATGGAACAAACGGACACCATTGGATGCAAAAAATTGCAAAAAATCAGTGGAAACCTATTTCTGATATTAATGAATTAGATCCAGTTGATGGGTACGATGTAATTTCAACTATTGATGTATTTATTCAAGACATTGCGCATCATGCATTATTAAAACAATTAGAGTTTTATAAAGCTGATCATGGTTGTGTAGTAGTTATGGAAACCAATACGGGTTACATAAAAGCCATTTCAAATTTAGGAAAATCGGAAGATGGAACGTATTTTGAATCTCAAAATTATGCACTTACGGAATCTCACGAGCCAGGCTCTACCTTTAAATTAATGGATTTAATTGCTCTAATTGATGATAAAAAAGCAGATACTAGCTCGGTTTATAATTCTAATGGGGGTTTAGTTATGATTCAAGGTAGGCCTGTTAAAGATTCAAATCATCACGGATATGGAATAGCGTCATTAGCAAAAGGTTTTGAAGTATCTTCAAACACCATTTTGGTACAAGCAACTTACAAAGCTTATAAAAACAATCCATGGCAATTTATCAACAGAATTAATAGTTACGGCCTAAATAAAAAACAGGGTCTTCAAATTAAAGGAGAAGGACAACCTATAATTCCACAACCGGGATCTAAAAATTGGTATGGTACCACTTTACCTTGGATGGCATTTGGTTATGGCGTTTCTATGACCCCTTTACAATCACTTTCCTTGTATAATGCGGTAGCAAATAATGGTAAAATGTTAAAACCAATTTTTGTAAGTGAAATTAAAGAATGGAATAAAACCATTAAAAAATACGATCCACAAGTAATTAATCCGAAAATATGTTCAGATGAAACTTTGTTAAAAGTTAGAAAAGTATTGGAAAACGTAGTAAAAAATGGAACAGGAAAAGGTTTGTATTCTGCAGATTTTTCAATGGCAGGAAAAACGGGAACCGCTCAGGTAGATTACAATAAAGCAGAAATGTCATATGCTTCTTCATTTGTTGGATATTTTCCTGCAGATCAACCAAAATATTCTTGCATAGTGGTAGTCCATAATCCAGACAAATCAAAAGGATATTATGGCGCCGATGTGGCAGGACCAGTTTTTAAAAGAATTGCACAAAAAATATTTACAGATGTACCAAGTACAAATAAATTTAAAAACATAAAATTAAAAAGTCCAAAACAAGAAGTACTATATCGTGAATTTGAAAAAAAATCGCAAGGCTCCACAAACCTAATGCCAAATCTTGAAGGAATGGCAGGCATGGATGCAGTTTCTTTATTAGAAAATTTAGGATTAAAAGTAACATTTACAGGAGTTGGAAAAGTCAAAAAACAATCCATCAATCCAGGTGAAGCGTTTAAGAAAAACCAAATTATAACTATAGAATTATCGTGAGTTTATTAAAAGACATATTATATAAAGTAACAATTGAATCGGTTCACGGTACTACAGATTTGGCTATAGAAAAAATTGAGTTTGATTCTAGAAAGGTTTCAAAAAACGATGTTTTTGTGGCAATAAAAGGTTCGCTTTCAGATGGCCATCAATTTATTGATAAAGCCATTTCTTCAGGTGCAATTGTTGTAGTTTGTGAAGATTTACCAATATCATTAACAGAAAATATTACCTACGTGAAGGTGCTAAATGCTAATCAAGCATTAGCGTTTTTGTCAGCAAATTATTTTGATAATCCTTCACAAAAACTAAAATTAATTGGGATTACAGGCACTAACGGAAAAACTACAATTGCTTCGTTATTGTATCAAATGTTTAAAAATGCAGGATATAAAGTAGGATTATTATCAACCGTTAAAATTATGGTTGATGAGGTTGAATATAAAGCGACACACACTACGCCAGATTCGCTAACTATTAATAAATATTTAGACGAAATGGTTGAGATAGGTTGCGAATTCTGTTTTATGGAAGTTTCCTCTCATGGTATTCATCAAAAACGTACCGAATCTTTATATTTTGAAGGCGGCGTGTTTACCAATTTATCACATGATCATTTAGATTATCACGAAACATTTGCCGAATATAGGGATGTTAAAAAATCATTTTTTGATCATTTATCAAAATCTGCTTTTGCTATTACAAATATTGATGACAAAAACGGAGAAGTAATGCTTCAAAACACATTGGCCAAAAAAAGAACTTACGCCTTAAAAACCTATGCTGATTTTAAAGCACAAATTTTAGAAAATCAATTATCTGGCTTGGTTTTAAAAATTAATAACGAAGAAGTTTGGACCAAATTAATTGGTTCGTTTAATGCATATAATATTTTAGCCATTTATGGTGTAGCAATCGAATTAGGAATTGAAAGTACAGAAGTATTACGATTATTATCGGAATTAGAAAGTGTTTCAGGCCGTTTTCAGTTTGTTATTTCTACTAATAAAATTACAGCAATAATTGATTATGCTCACACGCCAGACGCCTTGGAAAACGTGCTGAAAACAATAGAAAATATTCGTACAAAAAACGAACAATTAATTACAATTGTTGGTTGTGGTGGTGATAGAGACAAAGCAAAGCGACCAATAATGGCAAATATTGCGGCTACATGGAGTGATAAAGCCATTTTTACTTCAGACAATCCAAGAACAGAGCATCCACAAACCATAATTGAAGAAATGGAAGTTGGAGTAGAAGGTCAGTATTTTAAAAAAACACTTTCTATTTTAGATAGAAAACAAGCCATAAAAACCGCTTGTCAAATGGCAAATTCAGGGGATATTATTTTAATTGCTGGAAAAGGTCATGAAACCTATCAAGAGATAAACGGAGTCCGTCAGGATTTTGACGATATGCAAATTGTACAAGAATTATTAAAACAATTAGAAAAATAAAACAAATAAAATAAATCCCAAATTCCAATTTCGGAAATGTTTAACACACAATTTGGAATTTAAAATTTGGAATTTAAAATTTAAAATTTTAGAACATGTTATACTACATTTTTAAATATCTAGATGAAGCATACAATTTGCCAGGTGCTGGTTTGTTTCAATATATCACTTTCCGATCTGGAATAGCGGTTATTTTATCGCTTTTAATTTCTACCATTTATGGAAAAAGAATTATTAGTTATTTAAGAAACAAACAAGTTGGTGAAACGGTTCGTGAGTTAGGTTTAGATGGGCAAGTACAAAAAGCAGGAACCCCAACAATGGGTGGACTTATTATTATTTTAGCCACACTTGTTCCTGTTTTACTATTGGCAAAATTGGACAACATTTATATCATTTTGCTTTTGGTGACAACAATTTGGATGGGAAGTATTGGTTTTTTAGATGATTACATTAAAGTTTTCAAAAAAGATAAAGATGGTTTAAAAGGAAGATTTAAAGTTATTGGTCAAATTGGACTTGGAATTATTGTAGGCGTTACTTTATATTTTAACCCAAACGTAACGATAAAAGAAGATGTAGTGCTAAAAAAGCAAGGAATAGAAACGGTTATTAAATCCACTTCACCAGAAGTAAAATCAATGGAAACAACCATTCCATTTGTAAAAAACAATACGTTTGATTATGCCGAAGTACTTTCTTTTATGGGAGATGATTATCAAAATTGGGCTTGGTTAATTTTTATTCCGGTGGTCATTTTTATCATAACTGCCGTTTCAAATGGTGCGAATTTAACAGACGGTATTGATGGTTTAGCGGCTGGCACTTCAGCTATTTCAGTGTTGGTTTTAGGTATTTTCACATTTGTATCTGGGAACATCATTTTTTCAAATTATCTAAATATTATGTACATCCCAAATTCGGGAGAAATGACTATTTATATTGCCGCGTTCGTAGGCGCATTAATTGGTTTTTTATGGTACAACACCTATCCAGCTACCGTATTTATGGGCGATACAGGAAGTTTAACTATCGGAGGAATTATAGCTGTAATTGCTATCGCAGTTAGAAAAGAATTAATGATTCCTGTTTTATGTGGTATTTTCTTAGCGGAAAACTTTTCAGTTGTGTTACAAGTAGCTTATTTCAAATATACCAAAAAG
>NSHO01000043.1 GCA_002737105.1 Flavobacteriales bacterium
GTTTCCATCTGAAGATTTTTTAGTCACGTACAAAGAACCTACGTACATGTCCATGAACATTTTTTCTCTAGTTCCGGCACCGTTTAATGTTAAGTTTTGATCTTCTACAGAAAGTTTAGCATCAACCTTAACGTCTCCAATTGTTTTTTGTGCTGAAACGAGAACCGCCGTTAAAGCAATAAATAATGTAAAAATTTGTTTTTTCATAATAGCTGATTTTAATTTTGATAATGCTAAGTTAACCTAATTTTTTATTTCTTCCTAAAAAAAATTAAATAAATGAAAAAAAGTCTGCTTATTTATGTTTTATTTTCTTTTGTTTTTAATTTTAACTGAAATATAAATGCATTTAATTCGAAACCTAATAAAATTAAAATACAATTTAACCAAATGTAAAACATCATTACTAAAAGTGTCCCAATAGAGCCGTATAACTCATTATATCTGGCAAATTTTTCCACATAAATACCAAATAAATAAGAAGTTAATACAAACAAAACTGTTGTCATTACTGAACCATAACTTATAAATGAAATATGTTTGGTTTCTCTTGTGCCAAATTTATAAAGTATAGATGTAATGAGTAATATCATTAACATCACAAATAAATATCGAGTGGTTTCTATTAGTGGTATTTTGGATACAAAACCACTTTGGTTTTCTACTTGATGAATGAAAACAGCTATAAAAATTATTATTGCCACTGTTAATAAGAGTAAAAAAGCTATTAATAAAGACAAAGCAATAGCAACTGCATATTGGTGAAAATAACCTCTTTTTTCACTGATGTTTTTTGACATTTCAAATCCGTCTAACAAAGCATTAATTCCGTTTGACATTAAAAATATCGACAAAACAAAACCCGAAGAAAGCAATCCATTATAACTATTATTTAAAATATCTTTTAAAATACTTTCTATTGCCTCGAAAGTATTTGGCGGAACGCTTTGTGATACGAAAATAAGAAAATCATCTTGAAAATTATCTAAAGGAATAAAAGGAATTAAATTTAGTAAAAAAAGAGCAAAAGGAAACAAGGCCATAAAAAAGCTAAACGCAATGGCGCTTGCTCTGTGAGAAACATCACCTGAAATAACTCCTAAAAAATATAATTTGATAATATCATACAAAGAAGTTCCTTTTAAACTTGGAAAGTGTATTTGCTGAAGTAGTAAAATTATATGTTTTACTATTGGTTTAGATTTTATGGATTCTTTATTGATTTTCATAGGAAGGGATTCTTTTATAAACACAGATTTAAATTGCTTTTAAACTCAAATCCATATTATAAACCGAATGCGTTAAAGCACCTGATGAAATGTAATTTACACCACATAAAGCATAATCTCTAATTGTTACTTCATTAATATTTCCAGAAGATTCTGTCAGACATTGATTTCCTATTATTTTTACTGCTTTTTTAGTCGTTTCAAAATCGAAATTATCTAACAAAATTCTGTACACGCCACCAGCCGCTATAATCTCTTCGACTTCAGAGATATTTCTGGCTTCTACAATAATCTTTAAGTCTTTTTTATGTTCTTTTAAATACTGTTTTGTTTTCGTAATTGAAGCTGTAATTCCACCAGCAAAATCATTATGATTGTCTTTAAGCATAATCATGTCGTATAAGGCAAATCTATGATTTTCGCCACATCCTATTTTTACTGCCCATTTTTCACAAGCTCTGAAATTTGGAGTGGTTTTGCGAGTATCTAATATTTTTGTGCCTGTTCCTTCAATTAAATTTACATAACTTTTAGTTTTTGTTGCGATGGCACTCATGCGTTGCATACTGTTTAAAACCAAACGTTCAGCTTTTAATATAGATTGTGAACTTCCGTGAACATGAAAAACCACATCTCCATATTTTACTTCAGTTCCATCTTGAATAAAAATTTCTACTTTAAGATTCGAATCTACATAATTGAAAACCATTTTAGCGAATGCTACTCCTGCTATAATTCCACTATCTTTTACTAAAAGTTTAGCACTTCCTTGCGTTGAAGTTGGAATAGAAGCTAATGAACTATGATCGCCATCGCCAACATCTTCTCTTATAGCGTTGGAAATAATTAAATTTAATTCGGTTTGAAATTGTTGTGCTGTAATCATATTATATATTTTTAATTGGGTAATTGACTAATTTTCTATACCTCGTCGCTTGTAAAAGATTGATGTGTTTTTTTCTTATAAGGGCGAATGATCAAACGCGCTTCTCTATCGAAACGAATATAATTATAAACCCAATTTAGGAAAACCAGAGCTTTATTTTTAAACCCAATTAGGGAAATCAAATGTACGAACATCCAAACAAACCATGCAAATACGCCGCTAAAATGAAAATTCGGTAAATCTACGACAGCCTTATTTCTTCCAATAGTTGCCATAGAACCTTTATCGTTATATTCAAACGCTTTTAAAGGTTTATTATTTTGCAAATTAATGAAATTTTCTGCTAATAAGCTACCTTGTTGTAGCGCTGGTTGTGCCATTTGCGGGTGTCCTTTAGGATATTTAGCTGTTTCCATGACGCAGATATCGCCAATAGCAAAAATAGTATCATAGCCTTTAACTTTATTATGGGAATCGACTTTAATTCTATCGGTTCTTTCAAAAATTGACTCTTTATTTAAGCCACTTACTAGTTTTCCTGCTACGCCAGCTGTCCAAATTACGGTACAAGAATGAAAAGTTATTTCGGTATCTGTAGCAACCACAACACTATCATAACCTGTAACACGAACGTTTTTGTGAACAACAACACCTAAATTTGTCAAAAAATGTTCCGCTTCAGCAGATGATTTTTCCGACATAGTATCCAAAATTCTATCACTACTTTGTACCAAATTAATTTGCATTCTATTGATGTCTAAGTCTGGATAATCCTTAGGTAAAACTGCTTTTTTCATTTCAGCCAAAGCGCCAGCTAATTCTACACCGGTTGGACCGCCGCCAACTAAGACGAAATTCATTAAACTTTCTCTTTCAGCTTCATCATTTGTTAAAAGAGCGGCTTCAAAACTCTCTAAAATCAAACTTCTTATATTTAATGATTGCGGAATGGTTTTCATCGACATACTATTTCGCTCAATTTCTTTGTTGCCAAAATAATTTGTTTTTGTACCTGTGGCCACAACTAAATAATCATAATGTAAATCACCTATATCTGCAATTATTCTGTTATTTGGTGCGTCAATTTCTTTTACATCGCCCAAGCGAAAATAAAAATCTTGGTATTCTTGTATTACTTTTCGAATGGGATAAGCAATAGAATCAGGCTCTAAACCACCCGTTGCCACTTGATACAATAAAGGTTGAAATGTATGATAGTTATGTTTGTCCAATAATACTACTTGATAATTGTTATTTCTTAA
Source organism: Flavobacteriales bacterium (assembly GCA_002737105.1). Next base: position 3,378 of record NSHO01000043.1, read on the forward strand.
CTTCTTCGCTAAAGATATTCCGGCAAAACCGCCACCTATAATTACAATTCTTTTTAATTCAGAATAAGGTATATTCATTTTTGAATAGTTTAATTACAAATTTATGGTTTTAATTTTTTGAAACTGCAAAGTTTGCTAAGATTTTTTGAATAGCTCGGAATAATGAAACTTTTTACTTTTTTTTAATCTGGGTCATTTCTAGTGATTTTAGAAAGGAAAAATGCTAATTTTTTCTAAAATTGTATGGAGAAATACAGAAACGTTAATTTTCAGTTGTTCTCGATACATTTTTTACAAAATAGCTTTGGCAATTTTATAAAAAACACTCGAAGTGACGATATTGCAATTAAGTAACACTTCAGACTTTTTACTTTTTACTTTTAATTAATCTCGGTCATTTCTAGTGATTTTTGAAAGGAAAAATGCTAATTTTGCTTTCTAAAATTGTATCGAGAAATACAGAAACGTTAATTTTCAGTTGTTCTCGATACATTTTTTACAAAATAGCTAGGGCAATTTTATAAAAAACACTCGAAGTGACGATATTGGAATTAAGTAACACTTCAGACTTTTCACTTTTCACTTTTTACTTTTTACTTTTTTCATAATCTTTGTAACAAAATTTAAAACGCAACTACTTATTATATATGAAATCTGAATCGGAGGAAAATTTCGTTAAACAATTCAAGGCAAATCAGAATATTGTCCACAAAATTTGTAGACTATATACTTCTGATCAAGATGCGCATAATGATTTGTTTCAAGAAATCACTATTCAGTTATGGAAAGCATTTCCGAAATTTAGGGGGGAATCGAAATTTTCTACTTGGGCCTATCGTGTTGGACTAAACACAGCCATTACTTTATATAGAAAGAAAAAAAGAAGTATAGAAACCACGCCGTTTGATTCAGAATTTCATCATTTCAAGACAGATGAATATAATTTTGAAGAAGAAGAACAATTAAAATTAATGTATAAAGCCATTGCGGAGTTAAACGACATTGACAAAGCATTGATGTTTTTATATTTAGAAGATAAAAATTATACTGAAATATCAGAAACACTGGGGATTAGCGAAGTGAATGCACGAGTGAAAATGAACAGAATTAAAGGGAAACTTAAAAAAACATTAAATCCGTAACTATGGATGAATTAGAATTATTAAAAAAAGATTGGAAGAATAACAAAGCGCAATTTAAACAAGTTTCTGAAAATGAAATTTACGGTATGTTGCAAAAAAGTTCGTCTTCTATTGTAAAATGGATTTTTATTATTAGTATTTTGGAAATTATTTTGTGGACAAGTTTAGGCTTTTTAACGAATAACGACTCCTATTGGCAAATGCTAAATAAGTATCATTTAAAAACTTTTATGTTAGTTATTTCTATAATTAACTACATAGTGATTATCTATTTTATTTATAAATTTTATACTAATTATAAAAAAATTAACGCAACGGATTCAGTAAATCAATTACTGAAAAATATCTTGAATTCAAGAAAAACGGTAAAACAATATGTGAATTACAACCTATTAATGATTGGTTTTATACTAATTGCAGCATTTGTAGCTCAAACAATGTATGAACCAAAACTTCAAGAAATCATACATAAATTTGGGAGTGATTCAAACAAAGGATATGTTTTAGTTTTTGGGATTTATTTTGTTTTTATTTTAGTATTTACATTTATAATTTGGCTTTTCTACCGATTGATTTACGGTTTTTTGATGAGAAGATTAAAACAAAATTATAATGAATTACAGAAAATAGAATATTAACTTTGTCAATCTGAATTTAATTCAGATTCTAATAAAAAAATGTTTGTGATTCTGAAACTAGTTCAGAATCACAAACATTTTTTTTAATATCTCCATTGTCGTTCTTTGTCTAATTTTGATTCTTCTTCTAAAATTTCTTGAGGAATCACTTTTAAAAACGAAGCGTGTTGTTCAATAGCGTATTCTAATTGTTCGACGATTTTTTCAATTGAATCGTTTTCGTAATCAATTTCCAACGGTGGCTTAATTTCCATTGATTGCAAAATTCCTTTTTTCTTTACAAATAATCCCTTTCTGTCAAATGATCTTCTAAATCCATCAATAACTATTGGCACAACAATAGGTTTATGTTGTTTAATTATATGTGCCGTTCCTTTTCGGACTGGTTTAAAAGAGCGAGTTGTTCCTTGTGGAAAAGTAATCACCCATCCATCTTCCAATGCAATTTTAATATTTTCAGTATCATTCGGATTCACATCTCTTTGCACATCCTTTCCTTCTGCACGCCATGTTCTTTCAACTGTAATTGCACCTATGTAAGCTAAAATTCTTGGTAAAAACCCTTCTTGCATCGTTTCTTTTGCGGCAACATAATAAATGTTTAACTTCGGGTCCCACAAATAAAAAATGTTTTTAATATTATTTTCTCTTCCTTTTAAAGCAGCATTAAAAACATGAAACATTGCAGTAACATCTGCAAAATAAGTTTGATGATTAGAAATAAAAAGTACATTCCTATCAGGTAAATTCCGAATTATTTCAGAACCTTCTATTTGTAAATTATTAAAACTTCTGAATCTACTATGCGTCAAAACACCAAAAATACGGATTAACCATTTTTTGATGAATAATATATGTCCAAATGGATTTCTTTTAAATATCCCCATGCGTAATAGGTTTAAAAACGATGCAAATTTAGTAATTTTATACTACTTCATTGCGTTTTTAAACAATTCTTTTAACTCACTGAGCATCATTGCTGTAGCGCCCCAAATTAAAAAATTTTCAACTTGAAAAGCAGGTACATCAATATCTGTTGCATAAGAAGTTGTCATTTTGGTTTGCACAATAGTTTCATCATTAAGCAATTGATGAATGGGTAATTCTATCACTCTTTTAACTTCCGCTGGATTGGGTATAAATTGTAAATTTTCATCGGAAAACCCTAGAAATGGTGTAACCAAGAAATTACTTGGTGGAATATAAATCTCACTACATTGTCTAATTATTGTTACTTTTTTCATTTGAACGCCAACCTCTTCTTCTGTTTCTCTTAGTGCTGTAATTTCTAATGTTTTGTCTTGTAATTCTTCTTTTCCGCCAGGAAAACCAATTTGTGAAGAATGTACACCAGGATAAGTATTCCGGACAATCAAAGCCAAATGAGCAACTTCATTTTTAGGATACACCAACATTAAAACTGCAGCATTTTTAGGTTCATTTTCAGCGTACGATTTATCCTTAAGATAAGTTATTCGTTCCAAAGGTGCCATTTTTATGTGCGCATCTGTGGCTAACAACTTTTCTTTCTTTAAATTTGCGATATTATTTATAAAGTGATTGAATTCCATTTTTAGATTTCTAATTTATAAAGTTACAAAAAAAAATTACAAAAATGTATAGTAAAGCTGACGCGCAAATATTAAAAAAGGAATTTTGGAGCACATTTGGAAACGAATACCCAAGAAAATGGTTACTGTATAATACTAAAATTAAAGACGTTACATTTAAATTTAATGTAGATAACAAAAAAGCTTACGTAATGCTAAACATTGAACCAAAAGATGAAAACAAACGAAAAATATATTTTGAAAAAGTCGAATCTTTAAAAGATATTTTAACAAATGAGTTTTTATCCGATGTAATTTTCGATAAAGAACACTATTTAGAAAGTGGTAAAGTTATCAGTCGGGTTTGGGTGGAACTTTCAGATGTGAGTTTGAACCGAAAAACAGATTGGGAAACAATTTTTAATTTTTTCTATGACAAAATGGATGCTTTTGAGCGCTTCTTTTATGAACATGAAGATTATATAAAAGATTTAGAAGTGAATACTTAATTGGATTTAGATAATAGATTTTGGATTTTAGACAAGAGACTGAAAAGTTACTCACAATGTTTGTCATGCTGAAAGCATCTTAGATAAGTTATCTCTGATATTAGAGTGAGACCCTTTCAGGGTGACAAAATTGACGTATAAAGTCTAAAGATCCTGAAACAAGTTCAGGATGACAAAAAAACAAAAAAAAGCCCTGATAGCTCAAGACTTTTTAAACAACTAAATTAAATATTAAAAACAATACTTATTTTCTGCGATAACTTTAGCAGCAATTTGCTCACGTAACTTCACAACGTTTGGCATATTTACATATTTTGTATAACGACGTAATCCCATTAACATCATACGTTGTTCGTCGCCTTCGGTGAAAGAAACAATTCCTTCTTTTCCTTTTTGAGTAACAATATCTACTGCGTTATATAAATACAATTGTGTCATTGCAACATGATTTGGTACTTTATCAGCACCTAATTTTTTAGCCATTTTTTCAGTTCTCAAAACAGCACTTTCGGCCATATAAACTTCAATTAACATATCTGCGGCAGCCATTAATAATTGTTGATGTGCCTCTAATTCAGCTCCAAATTTTTGAACTGCAGCACCCGCCACCATTAAAAATGCTTTTTTTAGTTTAACAATCATTTCTTTTTCTTCTGCCAATAATTCTGAGTAGTCTGGTATATCAAAAGATGGAATTCCCATTAATTCTTCGGCAACAGCCATAGCTGGACCTATTAAATCAACATGACCTTTCATTGCTTTTTTAACCAACATTCCTACAGAAAGCATTCGGTTGATTTCGTTTGTTCCTTCGTAAATACGAGCAATACGTGCATCTCTCCATGCGGATTCCATTGGTGCGTCTTCAGAGAATCCCATGCCTCCAAAAACTTGAATGCCCTCATCTGTACAATGTTGTACATCTTCTGAAACGGCAACTTTTAAAATAGAACATTCAATGGCATATTCTTCTACACCTTTTAATTCTGCTTCTTGATGCGAATTTCCATCTGCCTCACGCGCTTCAATTCTGTTTTGTATATCTCCTGATGCTCTATATGTAGCACTTTCATCTACGTAACAATTTGTAGTAATTTCTGCAATTTTTGCCTGAATGGCTCCAAACGAAGAAATTGGAACATTAAATTGTATTCTTTCATTAGCATATTTTACTACACCAGAAATTGTTCGTCTTTGTGCTTCTAAACATGCTGCTGCTAATTTGATGCGGCCCACATTTAATGAATTCATAGCAATTTTGAAACCTTCGCCTCTACCTGCTAACATATTTTCAACAGGAACTTTTGTTTCATTAAAGAAAACCTGACGTGTTGAACTCGCACGAATTCCTAATTTATGTTCTTCTTCACCTAAAGTGATGCCGTTTAAATTCTCTCTATCGTATTCAACAATGAAACCTGTAATATTTTTATCATTTTCAATTCTAGCAAAAACAATCATTATATTACAAAAACCTGCATTGGAAATCCACATTTTTTGTCCTGAAATTAAATAATGCTTTCCATCGGCAGTTAAAACTGCTTTTGTTTTTCCAGAATTGGCATCCGAACCTGCGCCTGGTTCAGTCAAACAATACGAACCAAACCATTCGCCAGATGCTAATTTTGGCACATATTTTTGCTTTTGTTCTTCAGTACCATACAAAGTTATTGGCATCGTTCCAATTCCTGTATGCGCACCAAAAGCCGTTGAAAACGAACCTGTTGCACCAGAAATATAATCACAAACTAAAGCTGTGTTTACAAATCCCATTCCTAATCCGCCATACGCTTCTGGAACAGCAACTCCTAAAAACCCTAATGCACCAGCATTTCTCATACATTGTTCTGTATAAGCGTAATCTTTTTTCTCAAATTTATCTTTGTGTGCCCAAAGTTCTTTGTCAACGAATTCTTTTACCGAATCACGCATCATAAGTTGCTCTTCGTTGAAATCTTCTGGTGTAAAAACATTTTCGCACTTTGTTTCTTTTACTAAAAACTGACCACCTCTTGTTATGTCTTCCATTTCATTCTATTTTAAATGTTGAATTTTAAATTTTAAATTATTTCGTTGTACTTTCACTTGATGTCTTGATTATTTTTGTAATAATGTTGATTATATGATCAACTTCTACTAAATAACTTGACATTTCAATTGATGTTAAATTAGACTTATTTAACAATCTTAACCAGTATTTTGTTTCTCTAGCTTCTTTTGAAGCGATTGACATTTTATGAATAAAATCTTTTCTAGACTGAGCTGCAATTGCTTCTTCAACATTTGCTCCAATACTAGTTACAGATCTCAATATTTGTTTTGATATAATGAATTCATTTTCTTTTTTAAGTAGAACAAAAAGATTAACTATACTTAAAGCAAAATCAAAACTCTTAATTGCAATAATATTTTCTTTCATTCCATTTAAAATTTAAAATTCAACATTTAAAATAAATTATAATAATTCATAAATACCTGCAGTTCCTTGTCCTGTTCCAACGCACATTGATACAATTCCGTATTTGGCTTTTCTCAATTTCATTTCTTCGAATAATTGTACCGATAATTTTGCACCTGTACAACCAAGTGGATGACCTAAAGCAATGGCTCCTCCGTTTACATTGATGATGTCTGGATTTAAACTTAATTCGCGTGTTACAGCCAAGGCTTGAGAAGCGAAGGCTTCATTCAATTCAATTAAATCGATATCCTTTAATGTCAATCCAGCTTGCGATAACGCTTTTGGAATGGCTTTTACAGGTCCAATTCCCATAATTCTTGGTTCTACACCCGCAGATGCGAAGTTTACCAAACGTGCAATAGGTTCTAAGTTTAATTCTTTCACCATTTCTTCACTCATTACTAAAACGAAAGCGGCACCATCACTCATTTGAGACGAATTTCCTGCTGTAACAGAACCGTCAGCAGCAAATACTGGTTTTAAATTCGCTAAAGCTTCTATAGTCGTTCCTAATCTTGGGCCTTCATCTTTTGAAACGATATACGATTTTGTTTCTTTTTTCCCGTTTTCGTTAACAAACGTTTGTTCAATATTTATTGGAACAATTTGACTATCGAATTTCCCATCAGCTTGAGCTTTTAAAGCTTTCATATGAGATTCGTAAGCAAATTTATCTTGGGCATCTCTTGAAATTTTGAACTGCTTCGCAACAGCTTCTGCTGTTAAACCCATTCCCCAATAATAATCTTCATGTCCAGCAGCAGCGACTTTATAATCTGGAGTTGGTTTATAACCTCCCATTGGAATATAACTCATACTTTCCGCTCCGCCAGCGATAATACAATGCGCCATTCCTGATTGAATTTTTGCTGTTGCCATTCCGATAGTTTCTAATCCAGATGCGCAATATCTGTTGACAGTTACACCAGGTACATCAGTTACTTTTAATCCCATTAAGGAAATTAACCGTCCTATATTTAAACCTTGTTCTGCTTCTGGCATAGCATTTCCAACCATCACATCATCAATACGTGTTTTATCAAAATTTTGCAATTGTGCCATCATGTGTTCGATAGTTTCTGCGGCTAATTCGTCAGGTCTTTTAAAACGAAATAACCCTTTAGGTGCTTTTCCTACTGCTGTTCGGTAAGCGGATACTATATATGCTGTTTTCATATTTTATATTTTTAGTATATTGTATTGTTGTATATTGTATACTGTTACTTTGAGTCGATTGTATTTTGTAATTTGATTATCATATTCTGAATATGTTGAATTTCTGATTCTATATTTTTAAAATCAGCTTCACTAATAAAATTTAGATTCTTACAAATGATTAATTGTGTTTCAAATTCGAAAGATGAACCTAATGAAATACCTAAAAAATTACTAAAGTCTTTATTAGTTTTTCTTCCACAACCTTCAGCTATATTTGAAGGAATTGAAACTGCACATCTTCTAATTTGCGAAGTCAACCCATAAATTTCTTCTTTTGGAAAATTTTGAGTTTTTAAATATGTTTCAGTAACTAATTCAATAGCTTTTTGCCAAACTTTTAATTCTTTAAAATAATTCATTTCTAAATTTTAATTTCAGTATACATTATACAATTTACAGTTTACAATAATCAATAATTAATTTCTCAACGGTTTCCCTTTAGTTAACATAAATTGAATGCGTTCTAGTGTTTTTCTTTCTGTACATAATGACAAGAAAGCTTCACGTTCTAAATCCAATAAATACTGTTCAGAAACTAAATTTGGTTCAGATAAATCGCCACCTGCCATAACATAAGCCAATTTATTAGCAATTTTTTGATCATGTTCTGAAATATATTGTCCGGCTACCATTTGGTCTGTTCCAACTAAAAACATTCCTAATGCTTGTTTTCCTAAAACTTTTATATCAGTTCTTCTTACAGGTTGTGTGTATCCTTGATTGGCTATTTGTAAAGCAACCTGTTTTGCTGTAGCAATTTGACGATCTTTATTTACCACAACAATATCTCTACCTTTTTGAAGTACGCCAATATCGAATGCTTCATAAGCAGAGGTTGCCACTTTCGCCATACCAACGGTTAAGAAATATTCTTGTAAAACATTTAATTCTACATCATTTTTTCTAAATAAATCTGAAGCACGAAGCGCCATTTCTTTAGAACCACCACCACCTGGAATTACTCCGACACCAAATTCTACTAATCCGATGTAAGTTTCAGCAGCGGCAACTGCTCTATCTGAATGCATTGTTAGTTCACATCCTCCGCCAAGTGTCATTCCGTATGGTGCAGCAATTACTGGTATTGAAGAATAACGACAACGCATCATCGTGTCTTGAAACATTTTAATAGCCATATTCAATTCTTCATATTCTTGCTCAACTGCCAACATGAAAATCATGGCTAAATTCGCACCAACAGAAAAATTAGTTCCTTGGTTTCCAATAACTAAACCTTCATATCCGTTTTCAGCCAAATCGATAGCTTTA
>NSHO01000044.1 GCA_002737105.1 Flavobacteriales bacterium
ACTAAATACTGCTTTGGCATTTTTACCTTCGTATAAAATTTGATAAACGGCATCAATAATAGGTGTTTTTGCTTTATATTCTAAATTTAAATTATAAGCACTTTTACAAGCATAATAGCCTTCCGCCACCATACTCATTTCCATTTGAGCTGATTTTACAGTGTAGCCCTTCCCTATCATGTTTCCAAACATTCGGTTTCTTGAAAAAACAGAATATCCAGTTACTAACAAATCTCCTAAATACGCAGAATCGTTGATATTACGTTTCATTTTATGTACTTTTCGAATGAATTTTTTCATTTCACGAATGGCGTTACTAATTAAAACAGCTTGAAAATTATCCCCGTAACCCAAACCATGAGCAATACCCGCTGCAATAGAATAAATATTTTTTAAAACTGCTGCATATTCGGTTCCAACAATATCATCAGACGTTTTAGTTTTTATATAATACGATGCCAGATTTTTGGCTACATACCTTGCTTTTGTTTTATCAGAACATGCAATAGTTAAGTAAGACAAACGCTCTAATGCCACCTCTTCTGCGTGACAAGGTCCGGTAATTACGCCAATATTATCGTAAGGAATATTAAATATTTCATGAAAATGTTCACCAACAATCAAACTAGTTTCTGGTACAATTCCTTTAATAGCAGAAAAGATTATTTTTCCTTCTAAAGATGCCGTCATTTTCTCTAATTCACCACTTAAAAAAGCAGATGGAATAGCAAAAATTATAACATCAGCAAATTGAATGGCTTCATTAATATCGTTTGTTAATTGTAATTTATTAGTGTCAAAAGCTACAGAACTTAAATAATTAGGATTGTGTTTTTGTTGTTTCAAATGCTCCAAAGCATAAGTGCTGCGCATGTACCAAGCTATTTTTTCTTGATTCTCACATAACATTTTAGCAAGAGCTGTTGCCCAACTTCCGCCTCCTATAACTGCAAATTTTTTATTGCTTTCCATTTTCTAAAATTATGAACTCCAAAAATACACTTTTCAACAACAAAAAACAATATCAAAATTCAATATCAATTTCAAAGATAAAAATCCTGAAAAAAGTTAAGTTTTATAATATTGAAATTTGTGTTGTTATTGAAAAAACTGTTAATTATTTGTGAAGAGTAACTTTCTGGCACGGCTTTTGAAAATACTATTAATATAGATTAAAAATAATAAAAGTTAGGTTAGTTAGTAGTTTTTTTGCATGTAAAAAGCGTCACAAGATTTATTTCTTGGACGCTTTTTTATTTTCCTTTTTTTATTTACTTAATAACTCATTTCAACAATTTCTTTTACTTTTTCTAAAGTAATATTTTGTTTCTCACCCAAAGCTTTCCAACCTCTTTCTTCAAAACGATTTACAATGAAATTAGCCGTATCAGAATAGTTTGAAGTAGCTTGAGAAAGTTTGGTTTCCATTCCCATTTTTTCTAAGAACCATACCAATTTTTCTATAGCTTTTTCAGCAATTTCTTCCGTGGAATTTCCTTTTAAATTAAAAACTCTTTCACCAAATTGTGCTAATTTGTCTTTCTTAGAATCAAACATCACTCGGTATAAATTCGGACCGATAATCGCTAATGTTCTTGCATGGTCAATTTCGTATAAAGCAGTTAATTCATGACCAATCATATGTGTAGCCCAATCTGATGCTACGCCTTTCTGTATTAAACCATTTAAAGCCATTGTAGCACACCACATAAAGTTTGATGCTAATTTATAATCGGTAGGATTTTCAACAACTTTTGGTCCTATTTCAAATAAAGTTTGTAAAATTCCCTCTGAAATTCGGTCTTGCAAAAATGCATCTTGTGGATACGTTAAATATTGCTCTAAAACATGTGTAAAAGCATCTACCACCCCGTTTTGAAGTTGTGTTTTAGGTAATGATTGAATTACCGATGGATCACAAATTGAAAATTTAGGAAACAGAGCACTACCACCTAAAGTTAGTTTTTCTTGTGTGGCTTCTATGGTAATTACAGCGCCAGAATTCATTTCGGAACCTGTAGCGGGTAACGTTAAAATTGTTCCAAAAGGAATTACTTTTGAAATATCTTTAAATAAAATTCTGTTTTTAAGAATATCAACTGCATTTCCTTCATAATTTACAGCACCTGAAATAAATTTTACGCCATCAATTACGCTTCCTCCGCCTACTGCTAAAATAAAAGTTATTTTTTCGGCACGAATAATTTCTACAGCTTTCATTAAGGTTTCAAATCTTGGATTTGGTTCAATACCACCGAATTCAATAACTTTAAAATCTTTTAAATGTTCCGTAACTTGGGCATGAATACCATTTTTAAAAATACTCCCAGCACCATACGCTAATAGTACTTTCGCATTGGGTGGAATTAAAAAAACTAATTTTTCTATTTGATTTTTACCAAAAATATAATTGGTAGGATTGTATAACTCGAAGTTTAACATGATATATTTATTTAGTTAACAAAGATACTACTTAAACCAAATAACAAATGATAATGCAATGTTAAGAAAATTTGTCATAACGTTTATTCACTTCTTATAAAACAAATTATGTTCAACATATTCCCAAACTTTATGTGGTAACATAGGCACAACATTTTTATTGTTTTTAATATTTTCACGAATAAATGTTGAAGATAATTCAACAACTGGCGCAGCTATACGGTGAATCTTTGGATGATTAACAAATTGTTCATTTATTTCTCCAGCATTTAATCTTGGATATACATAAATATGATGGTGTTGTAAAATGGCTTCATAGTTTTTCCATTTATGAAGTGAATTTAAATTGTCTTCACCCATAATTAAAGAAAATTCGTAATTAGGATGTTTCTCTTGCAGATGCACCAAGGTGTTAATTGTATAATTTGGTTGTGGCAATTTAAACTCAATATTAGATGGTTTAATTTTTGGAAAATCTTCAGTTGCCAAATGCACCAGGTGTAAACGATGGTAATCGTCTAACAAAGTGTTTTTTTGTTTGTGTGGATTGTGTGGTGTTACTACCAGCCAAATTTGATCTAAATCCGAATACTCCGCCATATGATTGGCAATAATTAAATGCCCAATATGAATGGGATTAAACGTTCCGAAATATAGACCTATTTTCATTTACTAGTAATTAGTGAAAAGTGATTAGTAATTAGTCTTTGACTTTTAGTGTTTTAGAAAAAGCGTTGATCATTTTTGATTCTTCAGTAATTAATGATAAAACTTCTGTTTGTAAATCAAAATCCGTAATAAATTCAAGTTCTTTAGCAATAATAAGTTGAGTTTCTAATTCATTTAAAGAACCTCTTGAAATATCAAGAAAATAGCTAAATGATTTATCGGTATTTCTACCATAACCTTCACTTATATTTGAAGGAATAGAAACTGATGATCTTTTAATTTGACTTGTTAAAGAGAATAACTCTTCTTTTGGAAATGTTTTTTCTAATTTATAAACTTTAACAACTAAAACAATGCCTTTTTGCCAAATCAATAAATCTTTATACGATTTAATTCCACTCATTTTTTAAGCTTTTTACTAATCACTTTTTACTAATTACTAATTATCTATTCACAAATTCTTTAACTAAATTATACGCATCAACTTTGGCTACATCTAAATCGTAATTTTTTATTATTGTATCAAATTGCGGTGCTGTGGCTAATTCTACTGATGCTTTTGCAATACGCATGTTGATTTTATCGTCAGTTTCTGTAGAACGTTTTTTTAATCTGATTTTTAACTCGTCAATACTTGGTGGTTTTACAAATACTGCCAATGTTTCTTGTTTAAATTTCGATTTTATTCTTAGTCCACCCGCTACATCAATATCAAAAATTACGTTTTTACCTTTTGCCCAAATACGTTCGACTTCATTTTTTAAAGTGCCGTAGAAATTATCTCTGTAAACCTCTTCCCATTCCACGAAATCTTCCGCTTTAATATGTTTTTTAAATTCGTCCAAACAAATAAAATAATAATCTTTTCCGTGCACTTCTTCGCCACGTGGCTCACGAGTCGTGCAAGAGATAGAAAATTCTAAATTTAAATCTTCTTGATTTAATAAATGTCTTACTATAGTTGTTTTTCCAGACCCAGAAGGTGCAGAGAAAACTAATAATTTTCCTTGATTCATTGTCCTTTATATATGGTATGTTGTCACTCTGAACTTGTTTCAGAGTCTCATTTTTTTTGATTATGAAACAAGTTCAGAATGACAAAAAGATTACAAAACGTTTAAAACTTGTTCCTTAATTTTTTCTAATTCATCTTTCATCATCACTACCAATTTTTGCATTTCGGCGTGGTTTGATTTGGAACCCATCGTATTGATTTCTCTACCCATTTCTTGAGTGATGAATCCTAATTTTCTACCATTGGCTTCACTTCCATTTAAAGTTTGTAAGAAATAATCTAAATGATTAGTCAAACGTACTTTTTCCTCAGTAATATCTAATTTTTCTAAATAATAAATTAGTTCTTGTTCAAAACGATTCGTATCTACATTCACTTTTAACTCATCAATTGCAGTTTGTAAACGTTCTTTAATGTTAGTTACCCTTTCAGGATCTAAAACTAATGCCTGATTCATATAGCTTCTAATATTTTCGATACGTAACGTAAATTCTTTCTCTAATGATGCACCTTCAGATTTTCTGAAAGATAAAATATTTTCGATGGCTTCATCAATTACAATTTGAATTTGCTTCCATTCATTTTCATCCATTTCTTCGCGCTCCGTTTTCATCGTATCGGGCATACGAATTGCCATTTTCATTAATTCTGTATCATCAGCGTTTGGTAAAATAGCTTTCATTTGAGCCATATACGCTTTTACAATAGGCACATTAATTTTAGATGAAGTATCTTCACCGGTAACCTCAACAAATAAAGAAAAATCTACTTTTCCTCTTTCCAATTTAAGTGCTAGAAGGTTTCTTAAAGCCAATTCATTTTCTCTGAAAACAGAAGGCATACGAGTATTTAAATCGAGTCCTTTGCTATTTAAAGATTTAACTTCAACTGTAATTTTTTTGGTTGATAATTGCAAACTTGCTTTACCAAAACCGGTCATTGATAATATCATATATTTTTCTAATAATTTGTAAAGATAATAAAAAGTGTTCAGTGTTCAGTTTTTAGTGATCAGAAGAAATGTTTAATTCTTTCTTTTTATGAATCACCAAATAAACGCCAACAAAAATTAATATTGCAGAAACTATTTTGACCATGTTTAAATTATCTTTTCCTAAACCAATGGCAAAAATTGTAGCGAAAAAAGGTTGTAAATAAATAAAAACAGCAACTGTTGTTGGTTTTAAATTTCGCATAGAAATTAAGTTTAGCAAATAAGTAAAAAATGTAGAAAAGACAACCACAAATCCAATTTTCAGACCAATGCCTAAAGGAATTTCGTTCCAATTTACCACTTGCAATTCATGAAATCCAAAAGGTAACACCATAAAAAAACCGAACAAATAAATGTATTTTACAAACGTAAATGCGTTGTATTTATCCATTAACTTCTTTACAAAAATTAAATAAAAAGCATAAGAAACGGCATTTACAAATACTAAAATATTTCCTAAAGTGGCATTTGGTGCATTATTTAATGCTTTTCCGTACAGAATTAAAGTAATGGTTCCTGCAAGCCCTAACAGAATACCAATAATTTTTTTAGACTGCATTTTTTCTTTCATAATTATAGAGGAAAGAATCAATACAATCATTGGTGTGGTAACCATTAAAACGGCTCCCATAATTGGTGAAGTGTAACTTAAACCTTTAAAAAATGTTAACATGTTAAGCGCTACTCCGAAAAAGGCACAAGCAACAATTCGAAAAAAATCGTTTGTAGCAATTTTTTCCTTTGGTCCAAAAAAAGAAACTATCCAAAATAAAATTGTTGCACCAGCAACTCGCAATACTATAAATCCGTAAGCATCAACATACTTTGGCATAACATCTTTGGCAACAGTAAAAGTTACTCCATAAATAATGGCTACAATCCAAGCGCATACTAAAGCCCAAGAACGACTACTCATTATGTAAGGCCTTTTGCAATTTTAGAACATTAGGTTGACTGTTTCCAATAAAAATTTCATTTTCTAAAATTACCACAGGACGACTCAAAAAAGTATAATGTTCCAAAATATAATTTTTACAATCAGCTTCTGTTAATGTTATATTTTTCAATCCTTTTTCTTTATATAATTGGGCTTTTTTACTAAAAAGGGCTTCGTAACTTCCTGAAAGTTGGTGCATTAATTCTAGCTCTGCTATAGTTATAGGATTTTGACGAATATCATGAAACTCTAAATTTGCTGATGAAGGTAATGCCTTAATGATTTTTCTACACGTATCGCAAGAAGCTAGATAATATATTTTTCGCATGTATGCTAAATTAGTTTCTAAAAAAAATTTAAAACACAAAGGTATGAAAGTTATTTTTGTTGAAAAGTTTTGCTTTGCAATTTTAAAATAAAAAATCGGTTATAAAATCCGATTTTTGTATAAATATGACTTAATAAATTAGTGTTTACTAGCCAAATATCGTTCTGCATCTAAAGCAGCCATACAGCCAGTTCCTGCAGCTGTAATTGCTTGTCTGTAAACATGATCAGCAGCATCTCCACCTACAAAAACCCCTGAGATATTTGTTTTAGATGAGCCTGGAACATTAACAATATAACCTGTTTCATCTAATGTTAAATATTCTGCAAAAATATCTGTATTTGGTTTATGACCAATTGCCACGAAAAATCCAGTTGCAGGAATATCAAAATCTTCATTTGTAGTTTTGTTTTTAGCTTTAACACCAGTAACCACTTGCCCATCACCTAAAACTTCCACTGTATCATGATTCATTAAAATGGTAATATTTTCGGTATTTTTCACACGTTGTTCCATAATTTTAGAAGCTCTAAATTTTTCACTTCTAACCAACATGGTAACTTTTTTACATAATTTAGATAAATAATGTGCTTCTTCACAAGCGCTATCCCCTGCTCCAACAATCACTACTTCTTGGTTTCTATAGAAAAAACCATCACAAATTGCGCAAGCGGAAACACCACCACCAGTTTGTAAATAATGTTGTTCTGAAGGTAAACCTAAATATTTAGCAGTAGCACCCGTAGAAATAATTACGGTGTCGGCATGAATTTCTTTTGTATCGTTAATCCAAATTTTATGTGGTTCGGCGCTAAAATCTACTTTTGTTGCCCAACCATCTCGAACATCTGTTCCAAATCGTTCCGCTTGTTTTTGCAAACCAACCATCATTTCAGGACCTGTAATTCCTTCAGGATTTCCTGGCCAGTTTTCTACTTCATTAGTCGTTGTTAACTGTCCTCCAGGCTGAGTGCCTTGATATAAAACCGGATGCATATTTGCTCTAGCAGCATAAATTGCAGCAGTATATCCTGCAGGACCAGAACCTATTATTAGGCATTTTACTTTTTCTATTTCGTTTGACATGGACAGTTTAATTAATTTTTATGCAAAATTAGTGAATTCAAAATCAAAAATCAATTAAATTTAACTTCAAAAACCATTTAATGCTTTTCACTCGAATCCAAAAAACTATTTATAAACAATTATGACTTTCAATAATAAAAGTTTTAAATATTGATTACTTTTGTTTTTTAAAAACACATATTATGATTTATAAGTTTAGAGCCATTTTAGACAATGAAGAAGATATTTTTAGAGATATTGCTATTGATTCAAAAGACAGCTTAGAAGATTTTCACAATGCTTTAGTAAATGCATTTGGTTTTGATGGATCCGAAGTTGCTGCTTTTTATACTTGTGGAGAAGACTGGGCGTGGCACGAAGAAGACGGCATTCCTATGTTTGATACTGGAGATATTCCAGGAGAAATAAAAACAATGGCAGAGTATAAATTAGATGATTTAGTTCATGAGCAAAATACTAAATTAGTGTATGTTTATGATTTATTCTCGATGTGGACCTTTTTTGTAGAATTAGCTTCTATCGAAAAAAACAATGAAGAAACAATTTATCCTGCATTATTATTTTCCCACGGCATTTTACCTGAAGAAGCAACAACTAGTGGCTTTAGAGGCGGCGATTTGGAAAATGAAGATTTGTTTAATGAATTTGAAGACGACTTAGATCAAGATGATTTAGATATGTTTGATAGCGATGACAGTTTTGAAGATATGGGATTTGAAGAAAACTGGAATTAGTTTTTTTAAGTTGCTAAGAAGCTAAGTTTCTTAGTAACTAAGAAAAATACTTGAAAAAACATTTAATCCTATAAAAATATACGCCTTATAAAATTTAAAACAAAATGAGCAACTTTAGGAATCTTCTTATTTGGCAAAAATCAATGGTTTTGGTTACTAAAATATACACAGTAACAAATAACTTTCCAAAAGAAGAAGTTTTTGGATTAACATCTCAAATAAAAAGAAGTGCAATTTCAATTCCAAGTAATATTGCTGAAGGATTAGGAAGAGAAAGTAGCAAAGAGTTTTTGCGTTTTCTAAAAATATCAATTGGTTCATTATTTGAATTACAAACACAATTAGAAATAGCAAAAAACATAATTTATTTAGACGAAGAAACTTTTAACAACTTGTATGAAGATTCCAGAGAGTTAGAAAGAATGATAGTCTCATTTACAAACAAAATTAAAAATAACTAAGAAACTTAGCATCTCAGCTACTTAGCAACTTATAAAAAATGATAAACCTATTTAATACACACGTAGAAAACCTTTCTATTCATAAAGTTGGTAACAAAAATAAAGCGGAAGAGATTTTTCTTTCTGAAAATCCGTACTCGCTAAATGATGAAATTATGCCCATTTTGAAAGAGTATTTTTTTAAAGCTTTTCGCGAAAAAGAAGAAAATTACTATCAATTTGCACATGATGTAGATTTGGAATACAATGAAATGTTCAATTTAGCCACCGAAGTATTTAATAATCCTAGTGAAATTCATAACATTTCAAAAAAAATCACACAACATTTATTTGAACAATCTAACCATCCACATATTAAAAGTGGCGAAGTTTATGTAGCTTATCTAACAAATGTTTCCATTGATAACAATGTAGTAGATGCCATTGGTGTTTTTAAAAGTGAAATTAATACCAATTTTTTACAATTTAAAGAAAGTGGAAGCAATTTAGAAATGATTTTACAAGACGGAATCAACTTAAATAAATTAGATAAAGGTTGCCTGATTTTTAACTATAAAAAGGAAGAAGGTTACAAAATATTAACTGTAGATAGCAACAGATACGATGCCAGATATTGGTTAGAACATTTTTTAAGCGTAGACGTTTTTCAAGATGAGACTTTTATGACCAAGAAATACCTTCAATTTTGCAAAGATTTTGCCAAAGAAGTAGTGTTACCAGCAGAAGATAAAAGAGAAGAAGTTTTATTTATGAATCGTGCTGTAAATCATTTTGCAAAAAATGATGAATTTGAAGAAACTGCATTCTTAAATGACGTAATTAACAACCCAGATTTGATACCTGAATTTAGAAATTATAAAGTAGATAAAGGTGCAAAATATAGCATTGAAGATGTTTCTAATTTTCCAATAGCCAATGCCGCGGTTACTGATGTTAGAAGAAAATTAAAAAATGTTATTGAATTAGACACTCATATACAAATAAAGTTAGACTTCATAAACCCAGAAAGTGCTGAAAAATTTGTTGAAAAAGGTTGGGATGAAGAAAAACAGATGTATTATTACTTGGTTTATTTTAACAAAGAAAGTAAATCATAATTAAAAAAAAATCCTCAATTAGCTTTAATTGAGGATTTTTTTTACATTTCAAAAAACAAAGGTTCTATCATAGTCCTATCTGCAACCGCTTCTACTCGATCTGAAATTTTATTACAAAAAATCAACCGTTGCGATTTAGAAATACTTTCTGACATTCGATTTGTTTTACCATCTAAACGAAGTTTAAATAAAATATCGGCATCATCAACTACGAACATAAGCAATCTGTTGATATCAAAACCTGCAGTAGCAAACATTAAATCTAAGCGATTTGGTGTGCCAATTAATACATCTATTCCTAATGAAATTTGATTTTTATCCCAATCAATATCGCCTTTGTCATGGGCACCATAAACTCGTAATTGTGTGTAACGATTATATTTTCTAAACATTTCAACCATTTCCAAAACCTTCTCTTTTGTTTCTACAACAATTAAAGCTCTTGGGGATTCCATTAAAGGTTTCTCCAATCGTTGAATCACATTCAATACAATTGTTGTTGATTTTCCAGATTTCTTTTCTGATTGAATTACGGCGTCTGCACCACTTTTTATAGTTGAAAAAGTTTCTTGTTGCATTTCATTGGCATCGGTTAAGCCGTTTTCAAGTAATGCTTCCTGTAAAAGTGGGTTAATTTTTTTTAATTGCATTTTATTTAGCATTTTGCCATAAGCTTTTAGCTTTGACTGATTTTATTTAGAAGCAAACAAAGTTACATCATTTTCAGAGATTTCGTTTCCTCCAAGTATAATTAAACGCTCTACAACATTTCTTAATTCTCGAATATTTCCTGTCCAATCATATTCTTGCAATAATTGTATGGCTTGTTTTGAAAACATTTTTTTGGTAGTTCCTTGTTCTTCAGAAATTTTAGAGGCAAAATGCTCTATCAACATAGGAATATCATCTCTTCTATCATTTAATGCTGGAACATTAATTAAAATTACTGCCAATCTGTGATATAAATCTTCTCTGAAACGTCCTTCTGCAATTTCTTTTTTTAGATCTTTATTGGTTGCAGCAATTACACGAACATCTACTTTTATATCTTTATCTGCGCCAACTCTTTGAATTAAATTTTCTTGTAAAGCTCTTAATACTTTGGCTTGCGCCGACAAACTCATATCGCCAATTTCATCTAAGAAAATAGTTCCGCCGTTTGCGGCTTCAAATTTCCCAGCTCTGTCTTTAATTGCAGATGTAAACGCGCCTTTTACGTGTCCGAATAACTCACTTTCAATTAATTCTGAGGGAATAGCAGCACAATTTACTTCAATAATAGCTTGTTGTGCACGATTGCTTTTTTCGTGTAATTGATGGGCGACTAACTCTTTACCTGTTCCATTTGGACCAGTAATTAAAACTCTTGCGTCGGTTTGTGCAACTTTTTCAATCATGGTTTTAATATGTGAAATGGCTTCACTATCACCAATCATTTCATAGTTTTTAGACACTTTTTTCTTAAGTATTTTATTTTCCACAACCAATTGCTTTTTATCTAAAGCATTTCTAACTGTGTTTAATAAACGATTCAAATCTGGTGGTTTCGAAATATAATCAAAAGCGCCTAAACGCATCGTTTGTATGGCAGTTTCTAAATCGCCATGACCAGAAATCATGACCATTGGAATTTCAGGTTTTATTTTTTTTATAGCTTCTAACACCTCAACGCCATCCATTTTTGGCATTTTAATATCGCATAAAATCAAATCGAAATCTTCGTTTTTTACCAATTCAATTCCTTGCAAACCGTCTTCAGCTTCTTGCACCGAATACATATCATTTTCTTCCGATAAAATTTTAGTTAACACGCGACGTATTGGCGCTTCGTCTTCTATGATAAGGATTTTACTCATTTTCTTAAGTAATATGTTAAAGTTAAAGGTTTATTTCTAAACTCTTAAAACAAATAAGCTTTCTAAACACTTTTCTTAATATTTCAACCATTTATATAATTCTTTCCAAGTTGGTTTTTTGCCGTACATTAAAATTCCTACACGGTAAATTTTGCTCGCAAACCAAACTACTCCCACAAATGTAGCAAATAATAAAACTAAAGAGACAATTATTTGCCAAGTAGGCACTCCAAAAGGAATGCGCATTAGCATTACAATTGGCGATGTAAAAGGAATCATAGAGAAAATCGTAGCAATATTTCCGTGAGGATCGTTGGCAACAGTGAAAAATCCGATATATACGCCCAACATTAAAGGCATTATAATAGGTAATAAAAATTGTTGCGAATCGGTTTCGTTATCAACTGCGGCACCAATGGCAGCGTATAAAGAACTATATAAGAAATAACCTCCAATGAAATAAAATATGAATGAAATAATAATTGTAGCAATAGGTAAATTTCCTAATTCATCTAAATACAAAGGCAATTTC
>NSHO01000045.1 GCA_002737105.1 Flavobacteriales bacterium
ATTGGTCATGAAATTTCACACGGATTTGACGATTCAGGTTCAAGATACAACGCAGAAGGAAATTTAATTAACTGGTGGAGTGATGAAGATTTAAAACAATTCACCACTTTAGGAACGGCTTTATCAGATCAATATTCTGCTTTACAACCTTTGCCAGGCATTTTTGTTGATGGAAAATTTACCTTAGGTGAAAATATTGGCGATTTAGGTGGTGTAAATGCGGCTTATGACGGATTACAAATTTACCTTAAAGAAAAAGGAAATCCAGGATTAATAGACGGTTTTACACCAGAACAACGTTTTTTCCTTTCTTGGTCTACCATTTGGAGAAGTAAAATGCGTGATGAAGCTATTAAAAATCAAGTAAAAACCGATACGCACTCGCCTGGACAATACCGAGCGTATGTGCCGTTGCAAAACATTGAATCTTTTTATCAAGCGTTTAGTATTAAAACAGGAGATAAAATGTATATAGCTCCAGATAAAAGAGTGAAAATTTGGTAACAAATAACCTATCAATCTGAAATTATTTCAGATGCTAAAAAGAATTGAAAACCTGAGGGGCTGAACCAAATTCAGAATCACAGGTTTTCTCTTTTTATACCGTTTCATTTTTTATACATTTGCGTCATGTCATTTTCTTATCCAAATAACGAAAAACTAAAAAGCCATAAAACAATTGACCTTTTGTTTTCTGAAGGAAAATCTATATCTAAATTTCCGTTACGATTGGTTTATGTTGAGAATACAGATGTAACCAATTCAGAAAAAGTATTAATGGGTGTTTCTGTTTCTAAAAAATATTTTAAAAGAGCCGTTGACCGAAATTACTTCAAACGCGTTTTAAGAGAATGTTATCGATTAAATCAAAACATATTGAAAGAAAACCTAAGCGCACCCTATGCTTTTATGTTTTTTTATCAAACCAAAGAAAAGTTATCGTATCAAGAAATTGAAGAAAAAACCAGACAGTTATTTCAAAAATTTAACGAAACGGTAAAGTAAATTCTGAATGTTTAATCGGTTTCAACTATTTTAATTAAATTAGTAAAATATTATACCACAACTCATGAGTTTTTTTAACAAAAGAAAAGTAATAATTCCGACACTTGTAGCTGGATTTTTATTTGTTGCCGTAAGTTTTCAAAACGATTTTTTTGCCTTAGCCAAACAAATTGAAATTTTTACGAATCTATATAAAATTGTCAACCAAAATTACGTAGACAAAACCAATCCAGGAAACCTTATGGACGTGGCTATTAAAAGTATGTTAACCGAGCTAGACCCATATACAGTATACTTTGACGAACAAGATGTGCTAAAATTTAAAATTAATAATACTGGAGAATATACCGGAATTGGTGCTATTATTACACGAAAAGATGATAAAATAATTTTAAAAGAAGTATACGAAAATATGCCCGCCGACAAAAGTGGTTTTAAAACTGGAGATGTCATTGTTCAAATTGGAGATGTGTCACTTAAAGATTTTAAAGACGACGCTTCTCAGTTACTAAAAGGTGCTAAAAATACTAAAATTGACATCGTGTATTTCCGTCAAGGAATAGAAAAAAAGGGGCAAATTATTTTGGATGAAGTAGAAATAAAAGCAGTTCCTTATTTCAAATTATTAAGCGACAAAACTGGTTATATTGTCCTGCAAAAATTTAACGAAAAAGCTTCCGCAGAAACCAAAGTCGCATTGCTGACATTAAAAGAACAAGGCGCCACTAAAATTATTTTAGACTTAAGAGACAACCCAGGCGGTTTATTACACGAAGCGGTTAATATTTGTAATTTATTTGTACCTAAAGAAGAAGTCATTACCACCACGAAATCGCAAAACAAAGCGCATAATAATATTTATAAAACGCAGAACGAACCGGTTGATACTGAAATTCCACTAGCAATTATTGTAAATGACAGAAGTGCTTCGGCTTCAGAAATTGTGTCTGGTGCATTACAAGATTTAGACCGTGCAGTCATTGTAGGAAATAGAAGTTTTGGCAAAGGATTGGTACAACGTCCATTTAATTTAACGTACGGAACACAAGTAAAAGTTACTATTTCAAAATATTATACACCTTCTGGGCGCTGCATTCAAGCTACTGATTACAGTAAAAAAGATGTTAATGGTAAAGCCATTAAAACCTCTGAAAAAGAATATAACGCTTTTAAAACCAAAGGCGGAAGAATTGTTTACGATGGTGGTGGCGTTTTACCAGATGTAGAAATTGCTGACATGAAAAAAAGCGCCACCAGTTTAAGTATTGCCAATTCTGATGCGGTGTTTGAATTTGCAAACGTACTGTATTACAGAAATCCAAACGCAAAAAACGTAACTAACATTTCAGAGGCAGATTTCAGCGAATTCAAAGCGTTTTTAAAGAAAGTAAAAGTAGAGATTAACAGCAACAGCGACAAGTCTTTAAAAAACCTTTTAGAAGCCGCTAAAAAAGATAAAATTGATGCCGACATACAAATAGAAATCAAACAATTAGAAGCAGCTATCGAAAAAACAAAAGATAAAGAATTAGATAAAAATGCAGCAGAAATTAAGCGCCTTCTGTTACAAGAATTATTATTAAGATATGGCTACCGAACCGCTTTTTACGATTATGTTTCTAGTAATTATTCGGATGTATTAAAAGCGCAACAAATATTAAATAATCCTTCAGAATACAAACAAATTTTAAAAAAATAAAATGAAGAAAATAGCACTGTTTCTATTTTTAACAACTTCTTTTCTTGGGTTTTCTCAGGAAGAAACGGTGCATTCTATTTATTTTGATACCGATGTACGTGAACTAAAACCTTTACAAGCAGAAGCGGTAGTGTATTTTTTAAGTTTGATTGATACAACGCGACTTCAAAGTGTCTCTATTTATGGTTATTGCGATGATGTGGGGAAAATAAATTACAATTACAAATTATCACAAGATCGCGCCAATAGTGTCAAAAACATGTTGGTAGAAAAAGGGGTGAAATACAAGATAATTGTAAAAATTGAAGGCAAAGGAAAAGTTCTTATTGATGAAGATTTAGAAGAAGACATCCCAGAAGCGCGGGCTAAAAATCGCCGGGTAGATGTGGTTTTAAACTTTAAACCTTTAGTGGTTGAAGAATTGAACATTCCAGGATTGTACAAAACCATAAGAAAAAATGCATTAGTAGGTGATAGGGTTTATCTAGATAAATTACTTTTTGATAGTGGCAGCAGCAGACTGAAAGAAAGCGCCAGAAAACAACTCGAATCGATTATAATCTTATTAAAAAGATACCCCAACATTCATATTGAAATTCAAGGTCACGTTTGCTGTACGCCAAGGCCTCATAAGGATGCCATTGACATGGAAACTCGAAAAAGAGAATTATCAACAAACAGAGCCGAAAGGGTTTATAAATTTCTTCATAGTCGGGGCATTGGTAAAGTCCGCATGGCTTTTAAAGGATATGGCAATACACAACCTATTGGCAAAGATGAGCAATTTGACAGAAGAGTGGAATTGGTAATTACGAAGATTTAAACAGGAAAACAAACTACACCCTTTTCATTTCAATATGCGGAATATCATCTTCCAAATAACTTTCACCAACTACAACAAAACCGTGACTTTCGTATAATTTTTGCAAATAAAGTTGGGCAGAAATAGTAATTTTAGTTTCCTGAAAAAGTGTTGTAATCGCACCTATAGAAACGCGCATTAATTCATGACCAAATTTTTTATCTCGGTGCGAAGCTTTCACGATTACTCGACCAATTGAGCTGAATTCAAAATAATCTTTCGGTTTAAAAAGACGGGAATATGCAACTAAAATACCTTCAGAATACCCTAAAACATGAATGGCTTTTTGGTCTTTCCCATCAATGTCTTGATACACGCAGTTTTGCTCCACTACAAACACTTCTGAGCGCAATTGTAATATTGCATATAGCTCGTTTGTAGAAAGTTCAAGGAATGGCTTTATTTTAAATTGAATCATTTTGTTTTTAATAGATTAACAAAACTAAAACTTTTTTATTTGTTGAAACAAAAAACCTTTGTAAATCATTTAAATAATTAAACTTTTACAAAGGCATTTATGGGCGTAAAAACAATTTTATCCTTGAATTTTTAACTTCATTCCAGGTTGAATATTGTCTGTTTTTAAATCATTTTTCTTTTTTAAATCGTCTGCCGTTAAGTTTGGAAACTTTTTAGTGATTGAAAAAATAGAATCTCCTTTTTGAACGATATAATAATCCTCCATGATTTCAATTTTACTTTTAGCAGAAGAATATTTGTTTTCTGTTGGTTTTTCGCTGTTTTCAGCAACTGCATTTTCAACTGCTGGTTCAATTATTTCGGTTTTCGGTTTCGGTTTTTTGACGACTTCATTGACCGTGACTTTTTTGGTAGTTTGAATTACTAAACTTTGTCCGGCATTAATATTACTTCCCTTGATGTTGTTCCATTTTCTTAAGTTTATAATACTAACTTTATTTTTATCAGCAATTTCACTTAACGTTTCCCCTTTTTTCACTTTGTGATAATCTTTACTTACCACTTCTTTTGTGCGTTTTTTTATAACTTCTTCGTATTCCGTAGTATCGCTGTTTTTATCTATAAGATTTGCTGCAATAGCTAAAGAATCTTGTTTGGCAATACTATCGCGTTTTTTGGCTTGTAATGCCAATTGGATTTTATTGATTTTCTCTTGTTCTAAATACGCTAAATACCCGTAAATTTTTTCTTCATTAGATACAAAAATGCCAATTTTATTTTTCGGTAAACGCAAATAAAAATATTCTTTGTTAATGGAAGGAATGTATTTTGCCTTATAAATTGGATTTAAATATTCCAATTGTGCCTCAGAAATGTCTAATAAATCTGATATTTGTTTGAACGTCATGGCGTGTTTCACCATAACCGTGTCTGTTTCCGCATACTTCATTTCTGCTTTTTGCGCAACTAAACCGTGTTCTTTTTTGAATTCGTAAATGTACATTGTAGCTAAAAAAGCGGGCAAATAATTGGCGGTTTCTCGTGGTAAATATTTTCTAATTTCCCAATAATCTGTTTTTCCGCCTGAACGTCTGATGGCTTTAGAAACATTTCCTGGTCCGCAATTGTATGAGGCCAAAACCAAGCTCCAATCGCCAAAAATTTCGTACATATTCAGCATATAATGACAAGCGGCTTCAGTTGATTTTATTGGATCGTGACGCTCGTCAACATAAGTTGTAATGTTTAATTTATATTGTTTACCTGTTTCTGGCATAAATTGCCATAAACCACCAGCGCCTACTTTTGATTTAGCCTTAGGTTGTAAAGCCGATTCTACAATGGCTAAATATTTAATTTCTAAGGGTAAGTTGTATTTTGATAGTTTTTCTTCAAACAAAGGAAAATAATATTCCGCAATAGCCATTTGTCTTTCAAAACTTTTGGATCTGTTTTTTAAAAACGATTTAATTACGTTTTCCAAAGCTGGATTGTATTCAATTAAAAATGGCGACTGCACATCTAGTTTGTGTAATCTTTTCTTTAGTAATTCTGTATCTAAATTATAAGCTACTTTCTCGTCTATATTCATGTTTTCAATATCAAAAAACATTTCATTGGATAAAGTGGCATCTGATATTTCTTTCATCCATCTTTCATCAATACAATTGCTAGTTGCGTGGTTTGAAAACGTAGATTTAAGAGAATCTAAATAAGATATTTTTGGTGTAAAAAGCGTAGGGATTATCTCCTTGCTTTGTTGCGCCAACAATACGTTTGACAGAAAAAGAGCAAGGGTTAGTAGAAGTATTTTTTTCATGCTTTTATGTGTTTTTTCTCCCTAAATTCCGGAGCATTTTATCTAAATCATTAATATACAATTACTTGTATAAAGGCAAATATATTTTATTTATTGCTAAGTACCCAACTTTTAACATTTAAATTTTCATTTTAACGTTTTTTTAGGGATTTCGTCGGTGATTTAGATGGGTTGCGGTTTTCTAATTCAAAATAGCTGCAATTCCTGGTAAGGTTTTTCCTTCTAACATTTCCAACATGGCACCGCCACCGGTTGAAACGTAGCTCATTTTGTCTTCTAAACCAAATTGTTTTACAGCTGCTACACTATCACCACCGCCTACTAAAGAGAAACATCCGTTTTTAGTAGATTCGGCAATAAAATCTCCTAAAGTAATGGTTCCGTTGGCAAAAGTTGGCAATTCAAATACACCGATTGGTCCGTTCCAAAGTATGGTTTTACTGTTTAAAACCACGTCTTTTAACATTTCTAAAGTTTTCGGACCTGCATCTAAACCTTGCCATCCAACAGGAATTTCAGCTACATTTACAATTTGCGTATTGGCTTCATTTGAAAAAGCATCAGCTGCTAAAACATCAATTGGCAAATGAATTTTCACACCTTTTGCCGTGGCTTGTTTCATAATGTCTAAAGCCAAATCCATTTTGTCGTCTTCACAAATAGAATTTCCAATGTTACCGCCCATTGCTTTGATAAACGTAAACGTCATTCCGCCACCAATAATCATGTGATCGACTTTGTCTAAAATGTTTTCAATAATGGTAATTTTTGAAGAAACTTTACTTCCTCCAAGTATAGCCGTAACTGGCTTTTCAGAGTTTCTTAATACTTTATTGATGCTTTCAATTTCTTTCGCTAATAATGCTCCGAAACATTTATCATTTGGAAATTCGTTGGCAATAATTGTAGTTGAAGCGTGTGCCCTGTGTGCTGTTCCGAAAGCGTCGTTTACATACACGTCGCCTAAACTTGCTAATTCTTTTGAAAAACCAACATCTCCGGCTTCTTCTTCGGCATAAAAACGTAAATTTTCCAAGACTAATATTTCGCCATTTTGTAAATTTGCAGCGACTTCTTTGGCAATTTTACCTCTACAATCTGATGCAAATTTTACTTTTTTTCCTAAAACTTCTTCAATTTTATATATAATATGACTAAGTGAATATTTATCTTCTTTTCCATTTGGTCTTCCTAAATGCGACATTAAAATTACCGAGCCGCCATCGTTTAAAATTTTATCAATAGTTGGTTTGGCAGCTTCAATTCGGTTGGCGTCTGTTACTTTAAAATTTTCATCTAAAGGCACGTTAAAATCTACACGGATTAGAGCTTTTTTGTTGTTAAAATTGATGTCGAATATAGTTTTCATAAGAAAAGCGTTTGTTGTTTAGGTTATTTGCAAATATAAAAGTTTGATTTTAAAACCAAGATAAAAATCGCTTATATTTGCTACATGCTTTTTAAAAACATCCTTGGTCAAGACCATATTAAAAACTTTTTAATTACTACCGCAAACGCCGGAAGGGTTCCGCATGCTCAATTATTTGTTGGTCCTGAAGGTTCCGGAACGTTGCCGATGGCAATGGCTTATGCGCAATATATTTTGTGTAATAATTCTGGTGGTGAGAACAACACTGGAAATGCTGCATGTAATTTAAAATTTGACCATTATTCGCATCCAGATATGCATTTTGTGTATCCAATTACAACTACAGAAGATGTAAAAGGCGATAATGTAGTAAGTACAAATTTTTTAGAGCAATGGCGCAGTTTTGTCAAAGAAAACCCGTATGGTAGTTTATTTGACTGGTATAAAAAATTAGAAATTCCTAAAAAACAAGGCATAATTAGTGTTAAAGAATCGGCGGCAATTAATAAAAATTTATCATTAAAAGCCTATGAAGGCGGTTATAAGGTGATGATTATTTGGATGGCCGATAAAATGAGAACAGACGCGGCAAATAAACTATTGAAATTATTAGAAGAACCGCCCGAAAAAACGGTTTTTATTTTAATTTCTGAAAGTGTTGACGATTTGTTACAAACGATTATTTCGCGTTGCCAAATGGTTGATTTTTTGGCTTTACCAGAACAAATTATTACCGAAAAGTTAATTTCTAGTCATCAAGTTGAGACAAATTTAGCTAAAAAAATAGCACATCAATGTGAAGGTAATTATAATAAAGCTTTACATTTATTGCACCAAGATGGAGAAGATGCCGTTTTTGAAGAATGGTTT
The DNA here is from genome assembly GCA_002737105.1 of Flavobacteriales bacterium. Next base: position 8,045 of record NSHO01000045.1, read on the forward strand.
ATCAACTGGGTTCGTGCCGCATTTAAAGCCAAAGGAAACGCAAGCGTAATTGCCGATTTAATTTCTTGGAGCACCACAATTGCCAAAGAAGGCAGAGAAACACAGAAGAATTTTTTACAATTTTGCATTCAGTTTTTTAGACAGGCTTTGTTGTTAAATTATCAAGCTACTGATTTGGTGTATTTGGCACCTGATTTTGAAAATTTTAAACTGGAAAAATTTGCACCTTTTGTTCACGGAAATAACATTATGGCTATTTTTAAAGAATTAGAAGATGCTATTTATCATACAGAAAGAAACGGAAACAGCAATATTATTTTAACCGATTTATCAATAAAATTAACAAGATTATTGCATCAAAAAGAAGTTTAGATTTACTAATTAAATAAAACAAAATTATGAATGAATTTGCGCTACTATTATTAGCTTTTTTAGCGATTACTTTTTTACAGTCAGGATATGATAAAATTGCCGATTGGAACGGAAATGTAAGTTGGTTAAAAGGTCATTTTTCTCAGACTTTTTTAAAAAACCAAGTGCCTGCAGCTTTGTTAACGGTTTTGGCTTTAGAAATTGTAGCCGGCGTTTTGTCGATTATGGGAATTGCTGAGAACATTATGAGCGGCAGAACCATTATGGGCGATTATGCTTGTATGGTTTCTTGTGTTACGCTTTTGTTATTGCTTTTTGGACAAAGAATTGCGAAAGATTATGATGGCGCCAGAACGATTGTTATTTATTTAATTCCAGCTTTATTGGGCGTGTATTGGCTGTAAATAAATTACGATTTACGATTTGGGATTTACGAATTAAAAAAACTCAGAAAAGTCTGAGTTTTTTTAATTACAAGCTTACATTAAACAAACGCAATTCTTCCCAAGAGAAAGCGTCGCCGTGTTTTTCTTTTAAAACTCCCAAACCTTCTCCTTTATAGTCCTTAAAAACCTCTTGTAATGTGGCGATTTTTTCATCGGACATTACATCTGTGATGGTTAATGCTTCCATTTGAATTAGTTTGATAAAGTGTAAATAAATTGTACCAACTGTAACTTTTCGCTTGGCCGCAATTTCCTCAATGGATAAATTCTCTTTCCAAAAATCTAAAGTGATTTCAATAGTTGCCTTTTTTGGTTCTGTTGATTTGGCTTTTTTAGCTTTGGTTTTCTTACTAAATGTTTCCGAATGATCTTTGGCTACAAAACCGTCAATTTCCTTGAATTTTTCAGATAACGAAGCTATTTTATTAATTTTATAATACTTCATTTCGTCTGATGACATGGTGTTTTTATTGAATTCAATTCCATTGACTAGATTTTTAACCAATAACATCGATTTTTTCAGCTGCAAAACGGTTTTTACCTGAATTTCCTCTAATTCTAAAAGTTCATCGTGAAACATATTAGATTTTTTAAGGTTACTAACTTCTGCAATCTTCAAAAGCAAATCGGTTACTTGGTAATCTAATGTTTTAAAATAATAATGATAAGCCGCTTCGCATCGTTCCGCTAAAAATGGAATATCAATAACTTCTTGGTAACAAATTTTCTGAATCTGGTTGCTGAATTTTTGTGAAATATCTAATAAAGCTGCCAAAATGCTTTCGTTTTGTTGTGCCCAAATTCGGTATTTTGATTTTGAAGAGTTAGCAACTTCGTCATTGTAGGAAAATAAATGATTGCGCCATTGTTGTGCCAATTGTCTGAAATCGAAACTTTTACATAATTCTAATCGTAAAAAATGTTTCGTTTCTAGTGCTAACGATTTCTCTAAAACAATTTCATCCGCTTTATTGTTGGCATAATTTAAAACTTCTGTGTCAGAAGAAATACCGTTTAATTGTATTGGAGAAAGTAAAATTAACCCTTTTAACGAACGAAGTCGGGATAAAGCCACGTAGGCTTGTCCGGGCGCAAATACACGTGAAACATCTAACGCAGCGTTATCAAAAGTTAACCCTTGACTCTTGTGAACCGTTATTGCCCAAGCCAATTTTAAAGGATAATGACTAAATGTGCCTTCAACTGTTTCCTCAATCTCTTTTGTGTCTGGATTTACCTTGTATTTTATGTTTTCCCATGTGTACAAATCTACTTCCACGGTTTTGTTTTCTTCTTCAAAATACACCAAAATTTCCTTTTCAGCTAATGAAGTAATTTTTCCAATTTTTCCATTAAAATAATTTTTTTCAATAGAAGTATCGTTTTTAATAAACATTACTTGGGCGCCAACTTTCAAATCCATTTTTGGTTCAATTGGATAAATTTTCTCAGGAAAATCCGCTACTATTTCAGGAAAGTAAGTATGCGTTTTGACTTTTAATTCCGCTAAAGCTTCTTTGTTAATGTCGTCTGCTTTGGCGTTGTGTGTGGTCACAATGATGCAGCCGTTATGCTCTTTTATATTAAAATTTGGGTTTACATATTGATTTAAAACAGCAATATTCTCTTTTGTAATTTTGTTGTTTCGAAGGTTATTTAAAATAGAGATAAATTCCTCGTCATCTTGACGATAAATCTTATCTAATTCAATATATAAAAGTGGATTTTGTTGTATTACTTGCGAATGAAAAAAGAACATGCCTTGGTAATATTTTTTTAATTCATACCATTCTTCTTGCTTAATTACGGGTGGTAATTGCAATAAATCGCCAATAAACAGTATTTGAACGCCGCCAAAGGGTGCATCAATTCGACGCACTTTTTGAAGCATAAAATCAATCGCATCTAATACATCTGGACGCAGCATAGACACTTCGTCAATAATTAGCAGTTCTAAATTTACAAGCACTTGTTTTTTGGTGCCATTCATTCGGAAATGTTTGGTGATTGTGCTTTTTGTTTCAAATTTATATTGCTGCGAGTTGGAATGAACTTCCTTAAAATCTGGAATGAAAGCCGCAAACGGCAATTGAAACATTGAATGAATGGTTACGCCGCCTGCATTAAGTGCGGCAATTCCGGTAGGAGCAACCACAACTGTGTTTTTGTGTGAAGTGGCAATAATTTCTTTAAGAAGTGTGGTTTTTCCAGTCCCTGCTTTACCTGTTAAAAAAACAGATTTATTGGTTTGATTGATAAATTGCAGGGTGTACTGAGCGGCTTTTGACAGATTTTTCATTTGGCGGATAGTTTAGATAAAAGGTTATAGGCAAATAATTAATGGTGTTTTATTTTTCGTTGACAAACAAATTTAATTGAAAAAAGTTTCTGAAACAAGTTCAGCATAATAAAATAAAAAAAGCCCTGATTTCTCAAGGCTTATTAATTATTTCTTTTGGTTTGTTGCTTTGTATTGTTCGTTTAGTTCTTTCAGCAACTTATCTGTTAAGTTGTACGAATCTTTTGCATAAATTACAGTTGGCATATCGTCTGATGTTGTAAAAATGTAATCGAATTTTTGTTTTTTACCGAATTCTCTGATATATTTTTTAACTTGTATAATTAAAGTGTCCTGAAGCTTTCCGCCTTCTGCTTGAATTTGGGCTAAAACTTGATCTCTCTCTTGTAAAATTTGTTGTTCTCTTTGTTGCAATTCGGCATATTTTTGTTGGGCCCAAGCCTGTCCGTTGGCTTGCGCGTTGCGTTGAAATGCGTCTTTTTCTGCTTGTAATTGTCTGCCTTTAGTTTCTAATGGTCTGCCTATTTCTTCAGATTTAACTTTAAACTTTTCATTTTCATCTTTAAACTTTTCGTATTTTTCTAATAAAATAGAGGTATCAATATAACCTGTTTTAAATTCTGCTTTTGAAGTTGTTGTTTGTTGAC
>NSHO01000046.1 GCA_002737105.1 Flavobacteriales bacterium
AAACGGTTCAAATCTGGTGGTTTCGAAATATAATCAAAAGCGCCTAAACGCATCGTTTGAATTGCAGTTTCTAAATCGCCATGACCAGAAATCATGACCATTGGAATTTCAGATTTTATTTTTTTTATGGCTTCTAACACCTCAACGCCATCCATTTTTGGCATTTTAATATCACATAAAATCAAATCGAAATCTTCGTTTTTTACCAATTCAATTCCTTGTAAACCGTCTTCGGCTTCTTGTACCGAATACGTATCATTTTCTTCCGATAAAATTTTAGTTAACACGCGTCTAATTTGCGCTTCGTCTTCTATGATAAGGATTTTACTCATTTTCTTAGGTAATGGGTTAAGGGTAAAAGGCTAAAGGTTTAGTTCTAAACTCTTAAACAAATAAACTTCTAAACACTTTTCTTAATATTTCAACCATTTATATAATTCTTTCCAAGTTGGTTTTTTGCCGTACATTAAAATTCCTACACGATAAATTTTACTAGCAAACCAAACTACTCCCACAAAAGTAGCAAATAATAAGACTAAAGAAACAATTATTTGCCAAGTTGGCACGCCAAACGGAATACGCATTAGCATTACTATTGGCGATGTAAATGGAATCATTGAAAAAATCGTAGCAATATTTCCGTGCGGATCGTTAGCAACCGTAAAAAATCCGATATATACGCCCAACATTAAAGGCATAATAATAGGCAATAAAAATTGTTGCGAATCGGTTTCGTTATCAACAGCGGCACCAATGGCAGCGTATAAAGAACTATATAACAAATAACCACCAATGAAATAAAATATAAATGAAATGATAATTGTAGCAATTGGCAAGTTTCCTAATTCATTTAAATACAAAGGTAATTTTGCCATTAATCCGCTGTTTTCAGTGGCTAATTTCACTGCCTGCGGATTAGTACTTGCAGCTGTTTCTGCACCAAAAAAGGTAGAAACTACAAAGAAAATAGAGGTTCCAACAATAGCCCAAATGGTAAATTGCAAAATTCCTGCTAAAGAATTTCCAATAATTTTTCCCATCATTAACTGAAATGGTTTTACAGATGAAATGACAATTTCAATAATACGATTGGTTTTTTCTTCAATCACACTTCGCATAACAAAGTTTCCGTAAATGATAATAAACATCATAATTAAGTAGCCAAAAACAAAACCTAATCCAATTTTAATTTCATTAATTCCTTTTAAACTTGCATCACCAGAATATTTACTTAATTGCAAAGTCGATTCCACTTTAGCCTTTTCAATTTTAGAAATATCTAAATTATTGGTTTTGAAATTATCTTGAGTCAAAATAGAATCCACCACGGTTTCTATAATTGAAATAAATTCCGCACTGGCACTTTCATCAGAAATATATTGAACTTTAGACTTTAAATCTTGAATAGTTGCTGTTTTTGGAATAAACAACAATCCTTCATAACTTTTACTTGCTGTGTCTTTTGCGACTTTAAAAGGCATGGAAGACAGATCTGTAAAATCGGTTTCTTTATCGGATTTTAAGCTACTTTTTAATATATTCCCTTCATCGTAAATGGCAATTTTAGTAGCTTCATCTTTGTTTAAACTAGATAAATAGCCAATTAAAAAAGTCATTCCCAAAAAAATTAGTGGACTTAAAAAAGTCATCACTATAAAAGATTTGTTGCGCACTTTGGCAATAAATTCTCTTTGTACGATTAATAATAATTTGTTCATTTTGTTTTAGATTATTAGAAGATTAGACTCCTTAGATTCTTAGATTTATTTGACTTTTTGTTTATTAAAATTTCAGAAAATCTAACCTTCTAAAATTCTAATAGTCTAAAAGTCTATTCTGTTACTGTTTGAATAAAAATGTCGTTCACACTTGGAATTTTTTCAGCAAAATGAGTTACTTGTCCGTTTTGTGATAAAATTGATAACAACTCATTAGATGTGTAATTGCCCAATTGAACTTCCAGTTTTAAATCGTCGTTTAACGATTTGAAATCGGTTTGCGCAATTGTAAACTTCTGAGTTAATTGGTACATCAACGCTTCCACATTTTGTGTCATTACGCCAACTTGAAATGTATTTGTTCGAAATTTACGTTTTACATCTTCTAGTTTGCCTTCTATTAATTTATTCGATTTATGAATTAACGCAATATAATCGCACATTTCTTCTACACTTTCCATTCGGTGTGTAGAAAAAATTATAGAAGTGCCTTTTTTGTTTAATTCGATAATTTCGTCCTTAATTAAATTGGCATTTACAGGATCAAATCCTGAAAAAGGTTCGTCTAAAATTAATAATTTTGGATTGTGAAGTACAGTTACAATAAATTGTACTTTTTGAGCCATTCCTTTCGAAAGTTCTTGTAGTTTTTTATCCCACCACGTTTCTATTTCAAACTTTTCAAACCAATATTTTAGTTGTTTTTTGGCTTCATGTTTGCTCATTCCTTTTAGTTGCGCCAAGTACAAACATTGTTCGCCTACTTTCATAGATTTGTACAAACCACGTTCTTCTGGCATATAACCAATCATAGAAATATGATTAGGATTTAGTTTTTCACCATTTAAAATTATTTCACCAGCATCTGGCAAAGTAATTTGGTTAATAATTCGGATTAATGAGGTTTTTCCAGCACCATTAGGGCCTAATAATCCATAAATACTTCCTTCAGGAACAGTTAATGAAACGGCATTTAAAGCGGTATAATTGCCATATTGTTTCACTACATTTTTAACTTCTAAAATATTATTCATATGTAGTATTTCTTTTCTGAATTAGTGTCTAATATAAGGATTTTGTTACATCATTCTGAAAAAAATAATATGCTTTTTTAAAAAGTACAACACTTTAAAATTTAGCATAAAAAATCCCAATCTGATTAGATTGAGATTTTTAGTATTTATTATTATTCCCGATTACGAAAACATGTCTTTTACTTTTTCAAAAAACGATTTATCTGATTTTTCAGGATTTGGAATGAAATTTTCACTCGCAATCATACTTTCAAAAAATTGTTTTTGTTCTTTATCCAACGTTTTTGGTGTCCATACATTTACATGAACAAGTAAGTCGCCATTTCCATAACTATTTAAACTCGGAATTCCTTTTCCTTTTAAACGAAGTATTTTACCGGATTGAATGCCTTCTTCTAACTTAATACGAACTTTTCCTGAAACGGTTTCAATTTCTTTTGAAGTTCCTAAAGCTGCTTCTGGAAAACTAATATATAAATCGAAATGTAAATTTTCGCCTTCACGTTTTAAAAATTCATGTTCAATTTCTTCTATGGCAACAATTAAGTCGCCAGGAACGCTATTTCTGCCTGGTGCATCATTTCCTTTTCCAGAGACTTTTAATTGCATGCCATCTACAACTCCAGCAGGAATTTTAATTGAAACCGTATCGTCATCAGTAACAAAACCTTGACTATCTGCATTGGCAGGTTTTCCATCAATCATTTGCCCTGCTCCACCACAATTAGGACAGGTTGCAGCAGTTTGCATACGACCTAAAATAGTATTTGTTACTCGCATTACTTGTCCTTGCCCATTACAAGTTGAACACGTTTTGTAAGTTACACCAGCAGCTTGAACTTTTCGTTTTACTTTAACTTTTTTCTCTACACCATTGGCAATTTCTTCTAAAGTTAATTTGACTTTTATACGCAAATTGCTTCCTTTCATTCTACGTTGGCCGCCGCCACCGCGGCTGCCAAAACCACCAAAACCACCACCAAAAATATCTCCAAATTGACTAAAGATATCATCCATATTCATGCCGCCTTGTCCGCCGCCAAAACCACCGTTTCCATCAAAGGCTTGGTGCCCATATTGGTCGTACTTTGCTTTTTTGTTTGCGTCACTTAAAACTTCATATGCTTCTGCACAGGTTTTAAAATTTTCTTCAGCAGCAGCATCACCTGGATTTTTATCAGGATGGTATTGAATTGCTTTTTTTCGGTATGCTTTTTTTATTTCTTCAGGAGAAGCATTTTTGCTAATCCCTAAAATTTCGTAAAAATCTTTTTTCATTTTATTTTATTAATACATTCTAAAAGAATAATTGTAAGAATATTAATTACCTAATATTACTTTTGGAAAACGAATGATTTTGTCGCCTAATTTGTAACCTTTTTCGATTACATCGACAATTTTTCCTTTTAATTTAGGAGTTGGAGCTGGAATTTGAGTAATAGCTTCAGCGAAATCTGCATCAAAAGGATCACCTGCTTTAATTTCAACCACTTCCAAACCTTTAGACATTAAAGTTGATTTTAGCTTTTCATGTATTAATTCCACACCTTTAACTAAAGCTTCATCATCAGATTGAGAAACCTGAGCCCAAGCTCTATCGAAATCATCTAAAACTGGTAACATTGCTTGTAAAATTTCTTGTCCAGCAGTTTTAAATAAATCTATACGTTCTTTTGAAGTTCTTTTTTTATAATTTTCAAATTCGGCATATAGTCTTATGAATTTATCTTTTTGTTCTTGCAATTGATCTTCAACTGACACTTCTAGTTCATTATTTTCATGAACATCTTGATTTTCTGTAGTATTTTCATCCTGAAGGATCTCTTTTTCGATGTTTTCAGTATTTTCTTGACTCATGATTGTATAATTTATTTTCAAAAGGAGATTGCAAAAGTGTTGCCATACTTTATTTTATGACACATTGTCAGTAAAGAAAAGCATAAATAAACTAACCCAAACAGAAAAAAATTTCGGATATTAATACAAAAAGAAAAAAATTAAAGTGTTATTTAAGTAAGTTTTGTAACGATTTAACAAGTGAAGCATTTTGAAACTGAAACCCTGCATCTAGAATTTTTCTGGAACTTACATGCTGACTGCTGGTTACAATTTCATGCATTTCACCCAAAAGCAAACTCAAAATAAATTTTGGAACTTTTGGTAAAAGCAAAGGTTTATGAATGGTTTTTGCTATTGCTTTGGTAAGTTCTTCGTTTGTAGTTGGATAAGGAGATACTGCATTGAAAACACCTTCCAAATTATTATCTATAACATATTTGAAAATAGCCACTAAATCGTCAATATGAATCCAAGAAACATATTGTTTTCCGGATACCAAAACAGCTCCAAATCCATATTTTATTGGTTTGGTCATTTCAACCAATGCACCAGATTCTTTTGCTAAAACAACACCAATTCTAATTGTGGTTACCAAAAGCGGTAAAGATTTAAATATATTTGTACTTTCTTCCCAGAGTTGCGTGACTTCGCCTAAAAAAGAATCATCAATTTTTGAATCATCTTCATGATAAATAGCAGTCAAATCGTCTGGGTAAATCCCAACAGCAGAAGCAGAGACAAACTGTTTCACTTTGTTTGGATGAGATTGTAGTGTTTTGAAAAGTAAATTAGCACTTTGAACCCTACTTTGTATAATTTCCTTTTTATATGAACTTGTCCATTTTTTTGATACAGAAGCACCCGCTAAATGAATGATGACTGAGACATCTTCAAATGCAGCTAAGTCGATTTCACTTGTACTCGGATTCCAAAAAAAACCTTTTTCATTAGAAGATTGGTTAATTTTTGATTTTGAAGTTGTTAAATAATGGATTACGTGGTTGTCATTTTTAAATAAAGACACCATTTTTTTTCCAATTAAACCCGTAGCTCCTGTTATTAAAATCGTCATTTATATTGTTTTATCTTCCAAATTTACAACTAGTTATGCTTTAGGTTTAAACATTAACTAAGATTAACAAATGTATAAAAATTATATTCTTGTTTTTATTGTCCATTGAAATTGCATTTCTGAAACTTGTTCGCCATTTTCATTAATGCCTACTGACGTTAACCAAATCGTTTGTCCTTCATTTGTTTGTATGGCTTTTTCAATACATTCGGCAATTTCTTTTCCTTGATTACAAGTAAAACTAATTTTCCCTGTTGCTTTTTTTGTGAAAACAGCTTTATTCTGCGCAACCAGCATGGAAATATTTTGCTCACTCGCTTTGATATGAAACATAACTAAAGCACCCGTGGTAAATTCGGCTGCCATCGCTTGCACGGCAAAATACATAGACTTAAACGGATTTTGGTTGAACCAACCTAGTTTAACTTTTACCATACAGGTTTCAGCCGATATAGATTTAACCCTAACCCCACACCAAAATGCAGCAGGTAATTTAAAAAAAGTATAAGTATTTAATTTTACAGGTGAGAACTCCATGTTTGGCTATATTTTATGTAAAAATAGCAAAAAAAAATTTGTAATCAAAAGAAGCTTAAACGTTAAAAAAATGTTAAATAATAGTACTGTGTAATACAAGGTATCTGCTTTTAGATATATATTTGCATAAGAAAATAATGTACTTAGTTAGGTACTTCATTTTATATCGTTTTAACATGATTAAAAAAACAAGCTCAAATGAATGTTGAAAATACAAAAGCACAAATGCGAAAAGGTGTTTTAGAGTTTTGTATCTTATCTGTATTAAAAGAAAAAGACGCCTATACTTCTGAAATTCTAAACACTCTAAAAACCGCGAAATTACTTGTTGTTGAGGGCACTGTATATCCTTTATTAACAAGATTAAAAAACGACAATTTATTAAAATATCGTTGGGAAGAATCCACATCTGGGCCACCAAGGAAATATTATGGTTTAACGGATGAAGGAAAAGAATTTTTAAAAGAATTAAACAACACTTGGAGTGAACTATCAGGTGCTGTAAACATAATAACTACCATAAAATAAAAGGTTATGAACAAAACAACAAGTATAAATTTAGGCGGCTATTTCTTTCACATTGACGAAGACGCTTTTAGAAAATTAAGCAACTACTTTGAGGCCTTAAGAAAATCATTATCTCCAGATGGAAGAGAAGAAATTATAAATGATATCGAAAGTAGAATTTCTGAACTTTTTACAGAAAAATTAGGTACTACTAAACAAGTTATAGGCTTAAAAGAAGTAGATGATATTATAACGATAATGGGGCAACCAGAAGATTACAAAATTGAAGATGAAACATCAAATAATGAAAACTCATTTAGTAACTTTACTAAATCAATTTATATAAATAAAAAATTATACAGGGATAAGGAAAACTCATTTTTAGGAGGTGTAATGTCCGGTTTAGGGCAATATTTAAGTGTTGACCCGTTATGGCTAAGAATTATAATGGTAATTTTATTCTTCGGCTTTGGTACAGGATTAGTATTGTATATAATTTTATGGGTTTTAATTCCAGAAGCTTTAACTACTTCTCAAAAACTTGAGATGAAAGGAGAACCCATCAATATTTCAAACATTGAGAAAAAAGTAAAAGAAGGTTTTAATGAAATCTCTGATAAGTTTTCTAACTTAGATCACGACAAAATTACTTCCAATGCAAAAAATGGTGCCGAAAGAATTGGAAATACATTAAGTGAAATTGTTACTTCAATATTTAATATAATTTCAAAAATAATAGGCGTATTTATAGTGCTTTTTACTAGTATGACTTTAATTAGTGTGATTATTGGAGGAATTGCTATGATATTTTTCTCATCTATGCCAGATAATTTCCTATACAATCATATTCACACTCCTTTTAGTTTCGAAACGCCTATTTGGATTCAAGGAATATTATTAATTATAGTTGTTGGAATTCCTTTGTTTTTCTTATTAATCTTAGGGTTAAAATTACTTTCAACCAGAATGAAATCAATTGGAAATTCTATAAATTATTCGCTATTAGCCATTTGGATTATCGGATTGGCGTCCTTGTTGTTTTTAATTATAAAAGAAATTAGTCAAAATGCATATTCCGCTAAAGATATAGATAAAGTAGCTATCAATATAAAACCAACAGATACCTTAACTATTAAATTTATTTCAAATAATTTATACGGCAAAGACAATTACGATTATGAAAATTTTGAAGTTATTCATGATGATACTGATAAAGAAATAATATTTTCAAATAATGTATTTATAAAAATAGTTGAAACCACTGAACCAAATGCTTTTCTTCAAATAGAAAAATCAGCTGAAGGAAAAAGTATTAAAAATGCTAAACAAACTGCTGAAAAAATAAAATACAACGTTAAAATTGAAAACAAAAACTTAATTTTAGATAATTATTGGATTACAGAATTAACAAATAAAAAACATGACCAAGAAGTAGAGTTGTTTTTATATTTACCAAAAGGCACAATCTTTAAAGTGGACAAAAACTTCAAACAATTTGACAGATCTGATAACGATTATTTTAATTTACATCATAGTTCAGATACTTATATTTACATAGTTGCAGAAAACAAAGTATTATGTACCAATTGCCCGCTTGATGAAGATGATGAAGAAACCAATGTTATAAACGTCTCAAGTGAAATTTTTGGAAATAACAGAGTAGAAACTACTACTATTGAAAATGATAGTATTGAAAAGGTTTCAGTAAAAGTAAACGTGAACGGAAATGAAATAATAAAAACTGAAACAAAAACCAGAACATTTAATTAATTTTTAACATTCATTTCACTATTAATACTTAATTTTGCTTGAGATTTTAATCTATAAACCTATAAATCATGATACAATTTATAATTAAAATAATAGATATTGCTGTGAAAATAGTAATACAATTTATAGAAAGTATTTTTTAACATCTTTTTTTAAAGTTAAAAATTCTAATATCATAACATAGAAATCCCGATTTTTTCGGGATTTTTTTTAATATATTTGTACTTAAAATTTAAAAAACACAAAAATGATAAAATCAATTACACTTTTCGTTATTACGTTGTTTAGCTTTTCAGTTGCAACAGCTCAAACTAAGTTAGAAAAAATTAAAGGTTCAAAAATTGTCACCATTTCTGTAAAAGAAGTGGAAGAATTTGAGCAGGTAGAAATTGAAGAATTTTTAGATGTCTATTTTGTAAAAGGTGCGAAAACATCTATAGAAATTGAAGCGGATGACAACTTGCACGATATTATTAGCTATAAAATAGTTGGAAAAACCCTTAAATTAACAGCATTAAAACAACCAGTTGGCGAGAAAAAAATGGCTATTAGAGTAAATTATAACGATAGCTTAAAAACAATTGTAGCTCGACATGAAAGTAAAGTTAATGCCATTGCCGATATCTCGTTAGCAAATATTACAGTTAAAAACTTTGACAAATCGCAATCTTATTTAAATGTAAAGTCTACAAATTTTACTTTAATTATGACAGATAAATCGAAAGCAGAAATCAATGTGCAAGCAGAAAAATCTGTTGTAGAATTAAGTAAAGACGCAAATTTAAAAGCATTAATTGCCTCACCAGAATCAAAAGTAGATTTATATCAAAAATCGCAAGCAACTATTGAAGGTGATGCACAAATTGCCAAAATAAGATTGGACAATAATTCTAGTTTAGTGGCTAAAAAATTTACTGTTATTGATATGGAATTAATTGCAGAAGGCTACACATCGTGTTCCGTTAATGCGCAAAAAACAATTGAAATTTCTGCTTCAGGAAACGCGCAAATTGACTTATTAGGTGAACCAAAAGTAGATTTAAAGATTTTTACAAACACTGCTACTATATCTAAAAAAGTGAAATAAAGCAGTAGCTTCAAATGAAAAAAGACATAATTATTCCAGAAGTAGAAAATGTATATGTTGTGGCTATTAAAGAATGGAATGAAGATTTTGGTGAAAACACTTGGTATGCCTACTTATTAAATAACACTTCAGAAAAATTAGAAATGGCTATGGTGGTTTCTAGTGCCTCTGGAATAATTAATGGCGAAGAAAGAAAAACAGGAAATTTTCGTCACGCTTTTAATGAAGTGCTTCCTGAAACAGCTATAAAAATTGAATTATTAGAAAACAATGTTTTGCAATTAAACAATCATTTTATGCTTACTTATTTTCTAAACGAAAAATTATACGATAAAAATTTCACTTTTGAAGCAAATTCCATAATAGAGGAAAATATTACCGAATTACATAAAATAAATCGTTTTGGAGTGATAGGAAAATAAACTCCATCCAACCGATTTAATTTCTTATAAAATTGCTTTTTTCAAATAGTTTGTTGAAATTTACATCAACAATATTCTATCATCATGAAGAAAGCAATTTTATTTATACTACTACCCACTTTACTATTCGCACAAGATTTTGCCAAACACGTTAATCCATTTATTGGAACAGGCGGACACGGTCACACATTTCCCGGTGCAACGGTGCCTTACGGAATGGTGCAACTTTCTCCAGATACTAGAATTGATGGTAGTTGGGATGGTTGTAGTGGTTATCATTATGATGATAGTACAATTTATGGATTTTCGCATACGCATTTGAATGGAACCGGTGTTTCAGATTATGGCGATATTCTATTGATGCCAATTATGGGCGAATCTTCGTTTGATAATAAAGTATATGCTTCTACTTTTTCGCATGCCAATGAAAAAGCTTCCGCGGGATATTACGCCGTAAAATTAGATAAACACGATATTGATGTGCGCTTAACCACTTCAACCCGTGTTGGTTTTCATGAATATACGTTTAATAAAGCTGGACAAGCCAATATTATTTTAGATTTGAATCATCGTGATAAATTATTGGAAGGAAAAATTCGAATTATCGATAATAAAACCATTGAAGTCTTAAGAAGAAGCGAAGCTTGGGCAAGAAATCAATATGTGTATGCTCGAATTGAGTTCAATGTGCCTTTGAAAGTGAATCTTGTTAAAGAAGAAAACAAGGAAAACACTAAATTAGACGGAATATACAAAGGAACTGAATTGGCTTTAAGTTTCTCCAAACAAGTAAAAAAAGGTGAAAAAATCCTCGTAAAAGTATCGCTTTCGCCTACGAGTTATAAAGGAGCTAAACTAAACAGTTCCGAAATCAAACATTGGGATTTTGAAAAAGTTAAGAAAGATGCGGAAACTCTTTGGAACAAAGAATTATCGAAAATTGAAGTCACTTCTGAGGATAAAGACAAGTTAGCGATTTTCTACACCGCTTTGTATCACACGATGATGCAACCGAATATTGCACAAGATTTAGATGGGAAATATCGAGGTCGCGACAACCAAATTCATACCGCTGAAGGATTTGATTATTACACGGTTTTTTCACTTTGGGATACTTTTAGAGGCGCGCATCCGTTATACACCTTAATCGATAAAAAACGAACTTCTGATTACATCAATACGTTCATCAAACAATACGAACAAGGCGGTAGATTACCCGTTTGGGAATTGGCGTCTAATGAAACTGATTGCATGATTGGTTATCATTCGGTTTCCGTAATTGCAGATGCGATGGCAAAAGGCATTACAGGTTTTGATTACGAAAAAGCCTTTGAAGCGAGTAAAGCATCAGCCATGCGCGATGTTTTAGGATTAGAAGCATACAAGAAAAATGGTTTCATTTCAATGGATGACGAACACGAAAGCGTTTCTAAAACCTTGGAATATGCTTATGACGATTGGTGTATTGCTCAAATGGCTCAGATAATAAAAAACGGCAATGAAGTTGCTCATTTTTCAAAACGTTCTGAAAATTGGAGAAACACTTTTGATTGGGAAACCGGTTTTATGCGTCCGAAGAAAAACGGTGGTTGGGACAAACCTTTTGATCCAAGAGAAGTGAATAATAATTTTACAGA
>NSHO01000047.1 GCA_002737105.1 Flavobacteriales bacterium
GTTTTTTGGTGTAGCTTTCGGTAGAAAATCAGATCTTACTATTGCATCAACTGCCTTTGTAACCGCTATGATATTAATGGTAGCGCATTGGAATTGGATGGATCCAAGTATTGCCAATTTACAACCGGTTTTAAATTCGTATTGGTTAATGATTCACGTTGCGGTTATTGTAGCCAGTTATGGACCCTTTACTTTAGCCATGATTTTAGGATTGGTAGCTTTGTTTTTAATGATTTTTACCAACAAGAACAACAAAGCTAAAATGGAATTGAATATCAAAGAAATTACTTATATTAACGAATTGGCTTTAACGGTTGGTTTAATCATGTTAACTATTGGTAATTTCCTTGGCGGACAATGGGCAAATGAAAGTTGGGGACGCTACTGGGGTTGGGATCCAAAAGAAACTTGGGCTTTAATTAGTATTATGGTGTATGCATTTGTAATTCATGCTCGTTTTGTGCCTGCTTTACGCGGTTTGTTTGCCTATAACTTTATGTCGGTTTTGGCTTTTGCAAGTATTTTAATGACGTATTTTGGCGTGAATTTTCATTTAAGCGGTAAGCATTCGTACGCTTCTGGAGAATCTCAAAATGTGGTGTATTATTTATACGCTTTAGCGATTGTTTTAGTGATTTCTGTTTTAGCATTTATAAAGTATAAAAAATTGTATAAGAAAAAATAAGGCAACCTTTTTGGTTTTTTTATTTAACCCAACATTAACTTTTATTTGCTATATTTTTTTTACTTTTGAATTTAAATTATTTGATTATGAAACTATTTCACACGTTCACAGGCGCAGTATTAATTTTATTGGCTTGTAATACCAAATCGGAAGAAAAAAAACAAGAAAATTGGGAACATTTCGTAGAAAATACAAATGAAAATGTTCCAGTAGAAACTCCAAAAACAAATACTATGGAACAAGGTTCAATTTATACCTTTAAAGTAAAAGATTTATCAGGAAACGAATTTGATTTTGCTACTCTTAAAGGTAAAAAAATCTTAATTGTAAACACCGCTTCTGAATGCGGCTTAACACCACAATACGAGCAATTACAAGCCGTTTACGAAAAGTATAAAAATAGTAATTTTGTAATTGTAGGTTTTCCAGCAAATAATTTTGGTTCTCAAGAGCCAGGTACAAATGCCGAAATTGGTGCCTTTTGTAAAAAGAATTATGGCGTTACTTTTCCAATGATGGAAAAAATTTCTGTTAAAGGAAGCGACATGCATGTTTTATATCAGTTTTTAACTCAAAAAAGTAAAAACGGTTTAAAAGACAGCGAAGTAGAATGGAATTTTCAAAAATATTTAATTGACGAAAAAGGACATTTAGCAGAAGTGATGTCTCCAAGAGTTGTACCAAACGATACCTCAATTATCAATTGGATTGAAGGAAAATAAATTTAGTATTCAGTGTTCAGTTTTTAGTATTCAGTAACTGAACACTGAACACTTTCTTCTAAAGCATTTTCTGCATAAACACAGAATGCAGCCAGCGGTCAAATTTATAACCAGATTCTTTGATAAATCCTGCTTTTTCAAAGCCAAATTTTTCGTGAAAAGCAATACTACTTTCATTTTCTGAATCAATCACGCCAATCATCGTATGTAGATTTTGTTTTTTTGCCAATTCGATTAATTCAGAAAGTAATAATTTTCCTATTCCTTTTCCGATATAGTTTTTTTTGGCATATACCGAATGTTCCACCGTAAATTTATATGCCTCTCTAAATCGGAATTCGCTATAATAACCAAATCCAACAATTTCATCAGCTACTTTTGCTACAATAATTGGGAACCCTTTTTGTAATTTATCGTCAAAAATAGCCAATTGTTGCGCTAAAGTTCTTGGTTCATAATCGTATAAAGCTGTGCCAGTCAAAATTTGCTCATTAATAATTTCAAGTATAGCTGGACAATCTTCCGATTGATACTTATAAATTGTTGGGTTCATTTTAGAATTTATTTATGACATAAAAGTATAAAAAAATCTGTATTTATTAGTAAATTTGTGCTTATCATTTAAACACATTTAGATATACTTTTAAAACTTAAATTAATTAAAATTACTATGTGTTTCAATACAAAACTAAATTGAAAGCTAACTCCTATCCAAAAATACCATTAGCGCAAGCGGTAATTCAAATTTTTCGTCAAAAAGAAATTCAGCATATTGTAATTTCTCCAGGATCGAGAAACGCCCCTTTAACTATAGGATTTACCAATCAGGAAGATTTTACATGTTATAGCATTGCTGATGAACGTTGTGCGGCTTTTTTTGCTTTAGGTTTGGCGCAACAATTACAAAAACCTGTTGCGGTTGTTTGCACTTCGGGTTCGGCAGTTTTAAATTATTATCCCGCCGTTGCTGAAGCATTTTATAGTCAAATTCCGTTACTTATTGTTTCAGCTGATAGACCAAAAAATAAAATTGACATTGGTGATGGACAAACCATTCGTCAAGAAAATGTGTTTGCGAATCATATTGTTTTTTCAGCGAATTTAACTGAAAATGCTTCAGTCCAAAATGATAATCTTATTGTTTCTGCTATCGAAACCGCTATTTCTCAAAAAGGTCCAGCTCATATAAATGTGCCTTTTGAGGAACCGTTATATGAAACACTATCAGAACCAACTTATTTTCCGATAATTTCCAATTCGTTTAATGAAAAATCCGAGTTTAATTTGGATGCGAAATTCTTATCAGAATGGCAATCAGCTAAAAAGAAATTAATTTTAGTTGGCGAGTTGTTACCAAACCCTATCGAACAAAAGTATATTGAATCTTTAGCTAATGACGAAAGTGTATTGGTACTTTTGGAAAAAACATCAAATTTACATCATCCTACTTTTATCGACAGAATTGATACTTTAATTTCTACTTTTTCTGAAGACGAAAAGCTTAATTTTCAACCAGATATTTTGCTTACATTTGGTGGTATGGTAGTTTCAAAAAGAATAAAATCTTTGTTGAGAAATTACCAGCCAAAGCAACATTGGCATGTAGATGAAATTAGAGCTTATGATACATTTGGTTGTTTGTCGCAACATTTTCAAACAAATAGCACAAGTTTTTTAAGTCAATTAGTAGTTAAAAATAATGTGGTAGAATCAAACTACCAGCGCGATTTTCAATCCATTTGGCAAGATAGATTAGTAAAACACATTAAATACATGTCTGAAATTCCATTTTCAGATTTTAAAGTTTTCGATTTTTTAAGTCGTAATTTACCTGAGAATATTCAATTACAAGTTAGCAATAGTTCGCCAATACGATATTTGCAATTGGTGGCGTTGCCTAAAACAATTGAGGTATATAGTAATCGTGGCACAAGCGGAATTGACGGAAGTACATCAACTGCAATTGGAGCTGCTGTAGCAAATAAAAAACCTACAATTTTTGTTACTGGCGATATAAGTTTTCTATACGACAGTAATGCTTTATGGAACAATTATATTCCGAAGCATTTCAAAATTATTTTAATTAACAACAGTGGTGGCGGTATTTTTAGAATATTGCCTGGCCACGAAGAAACGGAAACTTTCAATACTTTTTTCGAAACTTCTCACCACTTAACAGCGGAACACTTGGCCAAAATGTATGCGTTTGAATATACTTCAGTTCAAAACGAAGCGGAACTGAATGCTGTTTGGGATTCTTTTATTTCGAACGATAATAAACCATCTATTTTAGAAATTTTCACGCCTGAAAAAATAAATGATATTGTTTTATTAGATTACTTTAATAAGTTGTAATAATACTTGAATGATCAATAAAAAAATCCTCAATACTATTGAGGATTTGCTTTTATTTTTTTCCGTCTTTAAATTTAAATTTTTCAACTGGATTTTGTTTGGCGGGTTTTTTATCGTTGCCAAATTTATTTTTTCCAAACGATGGTTTTTTATCTGAACTTTCACCGGTTTTGGGCTTAAATTCTTTCTTTTCGCCAGTTCTTGGTTTAAACTGTGGTTTACTATCCGTTTTATTATAAGGTTTTTTCGGTTCGTAAACTTTATCTGTTCGTTCAGTTTGTGTCTCGTAATCTTTGTGCGTCTTAATTACTTCTCGCGGATTTTTCGGATTTTCCTTTGTACCACGTAAATGAATAATTAATCCGTTTAAGAAATTACGAAGTAATTGGTCGCCACATTCCATAAAATTAGCGTGGTTTTCCGCACGGAAAATATCACCTAATTCGCCTTTTGACATTTTAAAATCGACTAAATTTAAGATTTCTACTATCTGGTCGTCACGTAATTGTAAAGCCACACGTAGTTTTTTGAAGATATCGTTGTTGTTCATTTTATTTTTATGTTTTTTTGTTTGTTGTAACTTTAGCCTTCAGCCTTTAGCCTTTAGCCTTTAATCTTTAATCTTTTACCCTTTACCCTTTACCTAATTCAGAAAAGCCAAAGATACGCTTTTGCGAAAGCATTTCTCCATAATTTTTCGTTATGTTTGCCCTCTTTTACAATTACAGATTTATTTAGCTTTTTGCATTCGCAACGTTTTGAATTGATTAGTGTTTCCATTTCTTTCATTTCGGAAACCATTGTTCCGTCATCTTCTTTATCGCCACAAAGCAAATAAATTTTAGTAGTAAATTTTGGTGTGTGCTCCATTTTCTGAAAAATTTCTTTCTTATTTATCCAAAAAGCAGGAGAGAAGTAACCTACTTTTCCAAAAACCTCTGGATATTGTAAAGCTGCATAAAACGAAACCAAGCCACCAAGCGAACTTCCAAAAATACCAGTATTTTTCGCATTTGTTTTAGTTTTATAAGTTGAATCAACATAAGGTTTTAATGTTTTTACAATAAATTCTAAGTAGGCATTGGCATTTCCTCCGCCGTGTTTTTCGTTTTTATACGGAGTAAGTTCGTCTATTCGTTTTTCATTTCCGTGAGAAATACCAATGATAATTACTTTGGCTTTTAAGCTGTCTAAAGTCTCATCAATATTCCATTCTCCAGCGTAAGACGCGGTTTTATCAAATAAATTTTGAGCATCGTGCATGTAAATTACAGGATATTTTTTATTAGATTTTTCGTAATTTAATGGTAAATAAATCCAAATTTTCTTTTTCGTTTGCAGTTGTGGCGCGTCTATTTCAAAGGGAGAAAATCGCTGTTGCGCGACTGTTTTCGTAATTGTAAAGAAAAAAAATATTAGAAATAGTCTTAAAAATTGTTGCATTTATTTATATTTGAAGAATAGTATAAAAGTAATAATTTTGATGGAAACTACTCAAGAAAAAATTAGTTTGTTGCAAGAAATGATTTCGTTTGCTTTAATTGACGGCGAATTGCATGATAGAGAATACGATTTTATAGAAATTGTAGCTTATGAACTGCGAATTGATAAAGCTACTTTATTGAAATTATATGAAAATAAAGGAGAAATTAAAGTGATAAAAGACGAAATGAACAGAATTTGTCAGTTTTATCGTTTGGCTTTGTTGATGCGTTCCGATAATGTTTTGCATGAAAGAGAAACCGTTAAAATTAATGAAATTGGCATTCATATGGGACTAAATCCTTATGCGATGAAGCGCGTTTTGAAACTTATTGAAGAATCACCAAATCATATCGTTGATGCACATACATTAATTGCTATTTTCAGCGAACAACTGAATTAGGTTTTCTTTAAGGCAAAAGGCAAAAGGTATAAGTTAAAAGGTTTAGAGTTTGCTTTTATACAGGTTCCGCATACAAATCAAATTCTGTAGCGTCAATGATTTTTAAGTTTACGAAATCTCCAGTTTTTAAATAAAATTTAGAAGCGTCTATTAATACTTCATTGTCTACATCTGGACTGTCAAATTCAGTTCTTCCAACAAAATGTTCGCCTTCTTTTCTGTCGATGACACATTTAAATGTTTGTCCAATTTTTTCTTGGTTTAATTCCCAAGAAATTTGTGCTTGGATGTCCATAATTTGGGCTGCTCGGTCTTGTTTTACTTCTTCAGGCACATCGTCTTCTAATAAATATGCGTGCGTGTTTTCCTCGTGAGAATAGGTGAAGCAACCCAAACGTTCGAAACGCATTTCTTCAACCCAATTTTTAAGAATAGTAAAATCTTCTTCAGTTTCGCCAGGATAACCCACAATTAAAGTCGTTCTAATAGTCATTTCTGGAACTAACGCTCTAAATTCTTGAATTAATTTAGTTGTTTTTTCTTGAGTCGTTCCACGACGCATCGATTTTAAAATGCTATCTGAAATATGTTGTAGCGGAATATCTAAATAGTTGCAAATTTTTGGTTCACGTTTCATTAATTCTAAAACGTCCATAGGAAAACCAGTAGGGAAGGCATAATGTAAACGAATCCATTCAATTCCTTCTACTTTAACTAAGGCTTCTAAAAGTTCAGCTAAGTTTCTTTTTTTGTATAAATCTAAACCGTAATAGGTTAAATCTTGTGCAATTAAAATTAATTCTTTTACCCCATTTTTTGCTAATTTCTCAGCTTCAATCACCAAATGTTCAATAGGAGTAGACCTGTGTTTACCTCTCATTAAAGGAATGGCACAAAAACTACAAGGTCGGTCGCAACCTTCGGCAATTTTTAAATAGGCGTAATTTTTAGGCGTTGTGGTTAAGCGTTCTCCAATTAATTCGTGTTTATAATCGGCACCTAATGCTTTTAATAATAAAGGCAATTCGGTTGTACCAAAAAACTGGTCTATGTTTGGGATTTCTTTTTCTAAATCGGGTCTGTAACGCTCAGATAAACAACCGGTAACAAAAACTTTGTCTACTAAACCTTGTTCTTTCTTTTCGGCATATTCTAAAATCGTATTTATCGATTCTTCTTTAGCATTATCTATAAAACCACATGTGTTGATTACTATGATGTTTCCTTCGTCTTTTGTGGCTTCGTGTGTTACTTCTTTTCCGTTGGCACGAAGTTGTCCCATTAAAATTTCACTATCATACACGTTTTTAGAACAACCTAAGGTAATGACGTTGATTTTATTTTTCTTTAAAGACTTGGTTCTCATACTAATTGTTTTGTTTCAGGGTGCAAAATTAATAAAAAAATGTCGCTAAACTTGAAGTAAAGCGACATTTGTGAAATATTTGTGTGTGATTTAAAAATTTACAACGTACGTTAAAGTAACATTATTGTTAAAATTTTTAATTTTTGCTCTATCATTTAAACCAGAAGTCAATAAAGCTTCTGTTCTTGCACGGTTTTCGTTTGTATAAGAAATATCTAATTTAGAATCTCCAAAATTATACCCGAATCCACCAGAATAGCTAAATAAATTACCCAAAGCTACACTTACTTTATAAGGACTTTGTTCGTATCGGTAACCACCTCTAACACTCCATTTTTGAATTTTGTATTCTCCACCAACTCTAAATTCGTAAGTATCTTTTAGTTCATTTTGTATTTGCGTATTTAAACTACTAAAAATAATTTCATTGGTAGGTTTAAATTGCGTTTTAGCGTAGTTTTTAGATATATAATCCACACTTAATAATCCTTTTTTACCAAATAAAACAGTTGCACTGCTTGTTAATATACTCGGTGTTTGAATTTTATATGTTGGATATATGTTTACCGTATTTGGATTTACAATGGCTTGGTTCATTGTTGTGTTTGTTGCATTATAATAGTTTGTTGCAATTGTTTGTGTCAACTCATCATTTAAGCGATACCAAGTTGGTGTTTCGTATGCTAATCCTAATCGAATATTTTTATTTGCTTTATAAATAGCTCCAAAATTCATCGAAAAACCCGAACCGTAAGTATATAATTCATTATTAAAACGGGCGGTATCAACACTAAATCCGGTGGAATAAAAAGCATTTAGGTTGCTTTCATATAATGAAGAAGTTCTTAAGTAATCTGTAAAATGAAAATTCATATTCATACCTACATACAATTTATCTTCGTACGCACTTGAAAAGTTCATGGTAAATTTACCATTATAACCATTGGCTTGAATGGTATTTCTATGAAAGTATTTTCCTCCAGAAGGCACATTAGTGTAATAATTATCAGTTGCGGAATCATAATCAATCATGTAAGAATCATATCCTAAAAGGGCTTGTTGGTCAATAAAATCTAAATCTTCATAATAATTTCCTGCAATATTTCCAGTTCTAGCATTTGCAAAACGTAAGAAATAACTATCCATAGAATTGTAAGGATTTGTACCTTCACTTACAATGAAGTCATCAAAATTATTGGCATTTTCATAATTTAAGCCTAAAGCAAATTTTTTCCAACCACTTTTTGTTTGATTGTCATTAAAAACAAATACTGCACCCAACTGATTGATGTCTAAAGAATTATCATTTGATTTAGTACTTGTCCCAAAATAGTTAGCGTTATTGCTTTTGTTGAAGCTAGTTAGTGATATAGTTGCTTGGTTATAATTGAAAATTGAAGAACCAGCTGGATTGCTATTTATAGCTGACAAATCGCCTCCAATTGCTCCAAATGCACCACCCATAGCGCGGTATCTTGCCGTTCCATTTAAATTTTGTATGCCGTAACGTAAGGCATCTGACATAGTGGTTTCTTGTGCGCTAACTGTAAAAGCACTTCCAATTAGTATAGAAAATAATATCTTTTTCATATATGTAAAATTATATTTTTTTAAAAACCTACGATTGTTTTCAAACAGGTTTTATTTGGTTATTTCTTATCTTCCTCCTCTACCGCCGCCGCCAGATCTACCTCCGCCGCCAGAGCTACCTCCGCCAAATCCTCCTGAACTTCTTCCGCCTCCAAAGTCCGAACTTCTTGGTGTAGATATGGTTCTAGGTGAGTCGTTTCTGGGTGTGTTTGTTCTTGGTTCTGAGGTTTGAGTTCTCGGAGTTCCAGTGTTTGTGTTTCCTCTAGGAGTATAAGTTCTTGGATCAGAAATAGGTGTTCTTGGAGTTTCTGTATTCGTGTTTCCTCTTGGATTAAAAGTTCTTGGATCTGAAACTTGCGGTCTAGGTGTACCGATTGCAGTTCCTCTAGTTTGACCTATCTGATTTCTAGGGATAGCGGTAGTATTTCCAACTCTTCCAGAAGCAACTCTTCCAGAATTACCATTATTATTTATATAACCGCCGCGTGGGCCATTATTAACCGCAACATTTCTGCCGCCGCCATACCATCCATTTCCATAATATCCGTTGTTCCAACCATTTCCGTACCAACCATTCATTCCCCAATTATTTCCATACCAGCCGTTCCATCCCCAGCCATTTCCGTACCAGCCGTTCCATCCCCAATTGTTGCCGTACCAGTTGTTATAGCCCCAGCCATTTCCATACCAGCCATTCCATCCCCAATTGTTGCCGTACCAGTTGTTATATCCCCAGCCATTACCGTACCAGCCCGAATTTCCGTATACGTTTAAGGTGATATTGCTTGTTTGGTTTTCACCCCAGCCGCCATATCTAGTTGCATTTTCTTGAACATATACTGTGTCGGGTGGTGATTTATAGTTGTCTACATCTGTTAAAACTTCGGTAGGTCCAAAATCTTCTTTCATACTTTTGAACTGTTGGGCATAAGCGTTATTGTACGAACCTGAACTTGTTTCGGTTTGTACAACTCGTTTGGTTTTCACTGAATTATCAGGACCATAAACGCCATCATCATCATAATATGATGAATTTTGGTACGAACCACAACTTACTAGTGTGATAGCACCTACAATTAGACTTAAAAATCTAAGTGATTTTAGCTGAAAAATGCGATTTGTTTTCATATATATTAATTTTTATTGTTGGTCTTTGCAAAATTAAGTAGTTTTGTACCACTAAATTAATACAAATAAAACAAATTTTGTGCCAATATTATAAAAATGAGTAAAAATTTAACAACTAGAAGCGAAGATTATTCTGCATGGTATAACGAATTGGTGGTAAAGGCTGATTTAGCTGAGAATTCAGGCGTAAGAGGTTGTATGGTAATTAAACCATATGGCTATGCAATTTGGGAAAAAATGCAAGCAGAACTTGATAAAATGTTTAAGGAAACAGGTCATAGCAATGCTTATTTTCCGTTATTCGTTCCAAAAAGTATGTTTGAAGCGGAAGAAAAAAATGCCGAAGGTTTTGCTAAAGAATGTGCCATCGTTACTCATTATAGATTAAAAAACGATCCAGATAAACCAGGAAAATTAATGGTTGATCCAAATGCAAAGTTGGAGGAAGAATTAATTGTTCGTCCTACATCTGAAGCTATTATTTGGAGTACTTATAAAGGATGGGTGCAATCTTATAGAGATTTACCTTTGTTAATTAACCAATGGGCAAATGTAGTGCGTTGGGAAATGAGAACGCGTTTATTTTTAAGAACTGCTGAATTTTTATGGCAAGAAGGGCATACTGCTCATGCCACAAAAGCGGAAGCAATAGAAGAAAGTGAAAAAATGATGCATGTTTATGCTGATTTTGCTGAAAATTTTATGGCCATTCCGGTTGTAAAAGGTTTAAAAACAGAAACAGAACGTTTTGCTGGAGCAGAAGAAACGTATTGTATTGAAGCGTTAATGCAAGATGGAAAAGCACTTCAAGCCGGAACATCGCATTTTTTAGGTCAAAATTTTGCTAAGGCATTTGATGTGAAATTCACCAATCAAGAAGGTAAACAAGAGTATGTTTGGGGTACTTCGTGGGGCGTTTCTACTCGTTTGATGGGTGCGTTAGTAATGACACATTCCGATGATAATGGTCTGGTTTTACCACCAAATGTAGCACCAATTCAAGTAGTTATTGTTCCGATTTTTAGAACTGACGAAGAATTTGATAGCATTTCTGAAGTGGCAAATGATTTAGTAACTCAATTTAAAAAACTAAATATTTCTGTAAAATTTGATAACAGAACTACGCAAAAACCAGGTTTCAAGTTTGCGGAATGGGAATTGAAAGGAGTGCCAGTTCGAATAGCAATTGGTCCTAAAGATATAGAAAACGGCACTTTTGAAGTAGCACGAAGAGATACTTTAACCAAAGTAGTAAAATCAGCTGATGGAATTGTAACTTATATACAAGATTTATTAGAACAAATTCAGAAAGATTTATTTAATAAAGCTATAGATTACCGAGCGGCGCATACTACTGAAGTAAATTCTTTTGAAGAGTTTAAAGAAGTTTTAGAAAACAAAGCAGGTTTTGTGTCGGCACATTGGGATGGCACTGCAGCAACTGAAGAAAAAATCAAAGATTTAACAAAAGCTACCATAAGATGTATTCCTTTGGACAGGGCGGAAGAGGCAGGAGTTTGTGTTTTAACTGGCGCACCATCAAAAGGAAGAGTGCTTTTCGCAAAAGCGTATTAATGTGTCAATTTGAAGATTTAGATTTTAGTTTTTATTTACAATAAATAGCATATATATAGCAATAAGGTAAGTATTTAAAAAAACTGAAAATTTTCACATTAGGTATTGCACAGCTAAAAAATAGTTGTATTTTTGCACTCGCATTACGAAAATGTAATGGTCCGTTCGTCTATCGGTTAGGACGCCAGGTTTT
>NSHO01000048.1 GCA_002737105.1 Flavobacteriales bacterium
GTTGTCGCTTTTTGGGAAGTCACAAAACATAGCTTTACAATCTTTTGCAACTGGTTTTAATAGTCCGGTTGAAATTACACACGCTGGTGATTCTCGATTATTTATAGTTCAGAAAGGTGGACTAATAAGAATATTAAATTCTAATGGAACAATTAATACAACCCCATTTTTAAATCTATCTAGTATAATTTCTTCAACTGGTGAAAGAGGCTTGCTAGGTTTGGCTTTTCACCCAAACTATGTTACAAATGGGTTTTTCTTTGTAAATTATACCAATACAGTTGGTAATACTGTTATTTCAAGATATTCTGTAAGTTCAGGAAACCCAGATATTGCGAATAATTCTGGAACAATATTAATGACGATAACGCAACCCTTTTCAAATCATAATGGAGGAACTATAAAATTTGGCCCTGATGGCTATTTATACATAGGAATGGGAGATGGTGGTAGTGGTGGTGACCCCGGAAACAGAGCACAAAACATAAATGATAATTTAGGAAAAATGTTGCGTATTGATGTCAATTCGACTGTAGCACCTTATTATACAAGTCCAGCTACAAATCCATATGTTGGGATTGCTGGTAATGATGAGATATGGGCGATTGGATTAAGAAACCCTTGGAAATTTTCGTTTAACAGATTAAATGGAGATTTATGGATAGCCGATGTAGGCCAAAATGCATTTGAAGAAATAAACAAAACACAAAGTCCATTACCTAATACCGGACTAAATTTTGGTTGGAGATGTTATGAAGGAAATGCACCATATAATACCTCTGGCTGTGTTGCAGCCACTTCAATTACTTTTCCTATACATCAATATGCATTGTATAGTGATGGAACTTGTTCTGTAACAGGTGGTTATGTTTACACTGGAGCCACTTATCCGAGTTTTCAAAATAAATATTTTTTCACAGATTATTGTAACGATAAAATAAAAATGTTAAATAGCGCAGGAGTAATTACAACCTCAGCAGCTTTTTCAGGAAATAATTTTGCTACATTTGGTGAAGATATAAATGGAGAAATGTATGTTGCAGGAATTTCTTCCGGAACCATTTATAAAATTATTGATTCATCTTTAAGTATTACTGATTTTGAAATCAATGGTTTTTCTATTTATCCCAATCCGGCTAAAGAATCCTTTGTAATAAAAAGTACTGAAGCTATTTTAGCATCAAAAATTGATGTTTTTGACATAACTGGAAAATTGCTTATTTCTAAAAAATTAAATAAAAATATCGAAAATATCATAGAAACTAACTCCTTATCAAAAGGAATCTACTTGATTTCTATTGAAACTTCATCTGGAGCTATTTATAATACAAAATTAATTGTTGAATACTAAATCTTCTTTAAAATTTTAGTTTAAAGTATTTAAATAATTTACTAAAAGAAGTAACTCTTTATCATCATTAAGAGAGATTTTGTTTGTTTTTAAAAAGGCCGTAATTTCCTTTTCATAATTAGGAAATAATTTTAAAAGATCTTTATTTTTTTTCGGCATTTCAACAATAGATTTATCTGATAATCCAATAAATAATAATTTTTCACCCTTTTTAAAATGGGACGGTACTGGCTCTGAATAAGCATTTGACGCCTCAGCATACGGCACATAAACAATTACTTCTTTTGTGTAAAAATTTATATTTTTATTAGAGGTTTCCATTGCCAAAAAACCTTTTTTAGATACGCTTTCAGAATTATAATTTACGTAGGTATAAACTTTTTTAATATAAGGTATTTTTATTACAGCATAATCTTGCGGAACTAAAGCGAATACTTTATCATTATTTTTAAATTCTAATTCGTCTAATACTACATTGTATCTTACTGGAAGAACAGTTACAACCGAGTCTGTAAGACGAATCTGACCATCATAAAAGTTTTCATCAGAATAAGCTGATCCACTTACTTCTTTAATTTTTATTGTTGATTTTACTTCTCTTGTTAAATCCCAAGAGGCAAATTGACTAGTTTCTCTACCAACAGATTGTACTTGAGTGTAACCTGAAAATGAAATTAATAGGATAAATAATAAAATAGGTTTCATGTTTTTAAGTTTTAGATTAAGAGCACCTAAAAATAATAATTTTTTTTTAATTTCAAATAAATTATTGTACAATTTTTAAGGCGCCGGATTTGGTATTAATTCCTGTATTTTATTGATTTCTTCGAAAACGGAATCAGTTAACATCACATCAAACGCATATATATTTTCTTCAAGTTGGTCTATTGTTGTTGCGCCAATAATGGTTGAAGTCACAAATTCTTGGTTGTTGACAAAGGCAATCGCCATTTCAGTAATCGTCAAACCTAAACTATTTGCCAAATCTTGGTATAATTTTGTGGCTTTGTAACAATTTTCATTTGTGTAGCGCACAAAATTTGGAAATAATTTCATTCGAGAGTTTTCTGGAATCCCGTTTAAATATTTCCCTGATAAAAACCCAAAACCCAATGGTGAGTAGGCCAATAACCCAACGTTTTCTCGCATACCAATTTCTGATAAACCCACTTCATACAAACGATTTAATAACGAAAATGGATTTTGAATGGTGGCAATTCGTGGTAAATTGTGTTTTTCGCTTTCCATTAAAAACTTCATCACACCCCACGGGTTTTCATTTGAAATACCAATATGTTTTATTTTTCCTTCTTTAATTAATCCATCAAAAACAGTTAAAACTTCAAAAATATTTTCCTGCCAATGCGTGTCTAATTTCTCCACACCTCTTTTTTGAAACATATTCATAATACGCTCTGGCCAATGCGTTTGGTACAAATCAATATAGTCGGTTTGTAAGTTTTTTAAACTGAATTCCACCGCTTCTGTAAGGCTTTTCTTAGAAAAATCTAATGGTTTACGAATGTATTCCATACCTCTATTTGG
Source organism: Flavobacteriales bacterium (assembly GCA_002737105.1). The sequence goes on from NSHO01000048.1 coordinate 2,897, forward strand.
TCCAGCGATTTTTGTAGCTACTACTAAATCAGCTCTTTTGTGTTTGTTTTTGGCTAACCAAGTTCCAATAAAACGTTCTGTACTTCCAAAAATATGTTCGTTACCACCAATAGGATACATTTCAGCTGAATCGATAAAATTAATACCACGTTCCACAGCATAATCTAATTGAAAATGGGATTCCGCTTCGGTGTTTTGATTTCCGAATGTCATGGTGCCTAAACAAGCTTTGCTGACTTTTAAATTGGTATTTGGAAGGGTGGTAAATTTCATTAAAATATTTTTTTTTAAAAGCCGAAGTTACAAAGTTTAGCTCTGAGAAAAGCGAATGTAATATAGATTTTATTTATATTAGAATATCTTGTATAATCTTCAAATGATGTTTGGTGTGAATTACTAAGAATTTTTCGGTTTGCTTTACATTTAAATCCTTAAAAAAAGGATGTTTAAAAAACGAATTTTCAGAAAAAGAATTCAGTTTTAAAATATTATTTTTGGCTGCTTGAAATTTGGCTTTTAATTCTTCTTGAGTTGCAACGTGAATTGGAATTACCACTTTAGATGCTTTGGCTTTTCCTCTTGGGATTTTACCTGTTGTAAAAACCATAAATTTAGGAAAGTTCCATTTGGGTTGAAACTCGTTTGGATTTGAAATTTCCAACTGTTCAATGATTCCATTTATTACTAACAAAGAATGATCAATTTGCCAGCCAACAGTGCTGTTTGAGACTTTAGAATTGCGTTTATCCAAATTAGAAATATAACTTTCCATTTGATGAAGTAATGACAGAAGTGGGTTCATAATTTCTGAAATACGAAAGTTGTCTAAAAAGTGTGTTAATACTCTTTAGACAACTTGAGTTATTAAATTCAAATCTTACATTTCGTTTAACAACTTAGACAACTCGTCTAATTTTGGTGTTAAAATAAATTCAATTCTACGGTTTTTTGCTTTTCCTTCAGCCGTTTCGTTAGGTAATAACGGTGCAAATTCGCCTCGCCCAGCAGCGGTTAAATTTTCCTTTTTTACTTTGGCATTAGCCGATAAAATGTTTACAATTGCTGTTGCACGTTTGGTAGATAAATCCCAATTGTTTTCTACGCCACCACCAATAGAACCTACAATTTTATCATTATCTGTGTGTCCTTCAATTAGCACTGAAATATCTGGATTGTCACCTAAAACTTTTCCAACTAAATCAACCGCTTTTTTACCTTCTGAACCAACTGTCCAACTTCCAGATTCGAAAAGTAATTTATTTTCCATAGAAACATATACTTTTCCGTCCCTTTCAGTTACGGTTAATCCTTTTCCTTCAAACGCTTTAAGCGACTTAGATAAAGTTTCTTTCAGTTTTTTCATAGCCGCTTCTTTATCAGCCATAATTTTTTCTAATTCTGCTAATCGCGTAGATGATTTTAATAAATCTGCTTTTAATTTATTCAATTTATCTTGTTCAGCAGCCATAGCTTTTTGCTTGGCTTCTAATTCTGCCAAAAGTTCACGATTTTTTTTGATATTGGCATCTAAAGCTTCGTTACTATCTTTCTCTAATGCATCGTAGGACGCTTTTAAATTGTCTAAACTTTTCTTAGTTGCAGCATAATCTGCAGCTAATTTGTCGCGTTCTGCTTTTAATTTTTCTGCTTCCGATTTATATTTGGTTAAATCGGTTTGTAAAGTAGAATTATTGGTTTTTAAGCCTTCATTTTCATCTGCTAGCGCGTTGCGATCTTTCTTTAAATCTGCAAACTTGTTTTCTAAATCTTGGTAGATTTTTTTTGAAACACATGATGTACTCATGCTTAATATCAGTAATCCTAATGTGATTTTTCTTATCATTTGATATACATATTTAATTCCATCGGAATTGGTTATTATTTTTAGACGTTTATTTATTATGTTATTTGTATGCTTAAATTCTTTTACTTTTAAATTAGCCTATTTCTACCAAAACCGGACAATGATCTGAATGTTTGGCTTCTGGTAAAATTAAGGCTCTTTTTATTTTATCTTTTAAAGGTGCTGCTGCTAAACAGTAATCAATTCGCCATCCTTTATTGTTATTTCTTGCATTGGCTCTGTAACTCCACCAACTATAATTATCTGGTTCTTTATTTAAATGACGAAAAGTATCAATCATACCTGTCTTCATAAAACCATCTAACCATGCGCGCTCTTCAGGTAAAAACCCAGAAGTTTTTTCATTACCTTTTGGATTATGAATATCAATGGCTTCGTGACAAATGTTATAATCACCACAAACTACTAAATTCGGAATTTCATTTCGCAAATTTACAATATACTCCTGAATAGTATCCATATATTGAAATTTATATCCAAGTCGGTCGATATTGGTTCCAGAAGGCAAATACATACTCATTACTGACAGCGAATCAAAATCTACGCGTAGGTTTCTACCTTCAAAATCCATATTTTCGATTCCCGTTCCAAAAACTACATTTTTAGGTTCCGTTTTACATAAAATTGCCACACCGCTATACCCTTTTTTTTGTGCTGAAAAATAATATTGAAAAGGATAACCTGCTGCAGTTATTTCATCAGTAGGAATTTGATCTTCGGTAGCTTTAATTTCCTGCAAGCATATTAGATCTGGGTTAGCGCTTTTTAGCCACTCTATAAACCCTTTGCTTATGGCTGCTCTAATTCCATTTACATTGTAAGAGATAATCTTCATCAACTAATTTAAGTATTAAAACCTTAAGAAATTTTTATTTTCAAACCTACTTTTGATCATTTTCATCATATACGAATGTAATGAAAAAACTAATTATCAAAAATAGAAAAAGTTTTCAATAAAAGGTGTGATTAAATGAGGAATTTGTAAAAAATTTATCATTAAACGACAATTAATAAATTGTTGGCAATTGTTCAAGCAAGTTATAAAGAAATTGAATAGAATTGCTATCTTTGTTATTCGTTCTAAACAAAAATAAATGGGATTAGTTACTGCAAAAGAAGTAGCCAAAGCAATAAAGACGGTCAAATATGGTTTTTTAGGAACTTTTACAGGGTGGTTACTCATGAAAGTTCTTAAAATTTCTACCCTCAATAAAATATACAATCGAAATAAACATTTAAATGATTTAGAGTTTTTGAATGCTATTTTAGATGAGTTTCAAATTAAATTTGAAATCCCTGAAGAAGATTTGAAGCGTTTACCAAAAGAAGGTGCTTACATTACCATTTCCAACCATCCTTTAGGTGGAATTGATGGCCTTTTATTATTGAAATTAATGCTTGAGCGCGAACCCAATTTTAAAATAATTGCCAATTTTTTATTGCACAGAATTGAACCGATGAAGCCATATATTATGCCGGTTAATCCGTTTGAAAATCATAAAGATGCCAGATCTAGTTTAATTGGCATTAAAGAAACCTTACGTCATTTGAGTGATGGAAAACCTTTAGGTATTTTTCCTGCAGGAGAAGTTTCCACATACAAAGACGGCAAATTAATTGTAGATAAACCTTGGGAAGAAGGTGCTTTAAAAATAATTAAAAAAGCAAATGTACCTGTTGTTCCTATTTATTTTCATGCCCAAAATAGTAAATTATTTTACCGATTATCTAAGTTAAGCGACACCTTACGCACGGCAAAATTGCCAAGCGAATTATTAACCCAAAAAAATCGGATAATAAAAGTGAGAATAGGAAAACCTATTTCAATTAACGAGTTAAATGAGCACGCTAATATTCCAGAATTTGGCGAGTTTTTAAGAAAAAAAACATACATGCTTTCTAATTCTTTTGAAGAAGAAAATTTTAAATTGACATTTCCGAAATTTACAAGTCCAAAAACAGCAAAACAAATTGTAAAACCTGCCAATCACGAACAAATTATTGAAGAAATTAATTTCTTAAAAGAGGGCGATTATCAATTATTACAAAGTAAAAATTATAAAGTATTTTTAGTTACTGCCGAAAAAATTCCAAATATTTTACACGAAATTGGTAGGTTACGAGAAATTACATTTAGGGAAGTAGGCGAAGGCACAAATGAGGCAATAGATTTAGATAAATTTGATGAGTATTATCATCATATGTTTTTATGGGATGATGATGCTCAAATGATAGCCGGAGCCTACCGTATGGGATTTGGTTCGATAATATTTCCAAAATACGGTTTAGAAGGTTTTTATTTAAACGAACTTTTTAAATTTGAACCCGAACTAAATGACATGATGAGTCAATCTATTGAAATGGGTAGGGCTTTTATTATTTCTGAATACCAACAAAAACCAATGCCATTGTTTTTACTTTGGAAAGGAATTGTGCATACAACATTACATTATCCAGAACATAAATTTTTAATTGGTGGCGTAAGTATTAGTAATCAGTTTTCAGAATTTTCGAAATCGCTAATGATTGAATTTATGAAATCCAATTATTATGACCCATACGTAGCGCAATATATTAAACCCAAAAAAGAGTTTAAGGTAAAATTAAAAGACGCCGACAAAGATTTCGTATTCAATAAAACTGAAGCTGATTTGAATAAATTTGATAAAATTATAGACGAAATTGAACCAGGTTCACTAAGATTGCCTGTTTTAATAAAAAAATACATCAAACAAAACGCAAAAGTTGTCGCGTTTAATGTAGATCCAATGTTTAACAATGCTATTGACGGATTGATGTATATTAAAATTTCAGATATTCCAGAAAGCACGGTTAAGCCTGTAATGGAAGAATTTCAAGCCGAATTAGAAAGAAAACATAAGGGCTAATCAAAATTATAAATTAACTATTAGTTAATATTTTTACAAATACAAATTCAAAATTTTATCTACAATAACTTGTGCTAATTTCTCTTTACTTTCAAATGTCCAACCTGCTATATGAGGCGTTAGGATTACATTGTTAGCATTAAGCAAGTATTCTAAAGCTTCTGGTTTTTCGCCTTCAAATAAGGTTTCAAAAGATAGTTTTTCGTATTCTAAAACATCTAATCCCGCGCCTAAAATTTTACCTGATTGTAAAGCAGTTACCAAATCGTTAGTGACTACACTTTTTCCTCTTGCGGTATTTAGTAGCCAAAAAGGTTTTAAAAACTGATTGATAAATGCAGTATTAACCATTTTATCTGTTTCTGGTGTCCATGGAATGTGTAAACTTAATACATCAGCTTTTTGTTGTAATTCTTGTAAGTCAACTTGCTTAGCATTTGCATCGCCAACATTGGATAAAATATCGTAACATAAAACATTTACATCAAAACCTCTTAGCTTTTTTGCAAAAGATTTTCCCATATTTCCGTATCCAATAATTCCAACTGTTTTGCCGTCCAATTCAGTTCCGCGATTGCTTTCACGATTCCATTGTCCGGATTTGACTTCTTTATTGGCGGTATTTAATTTATTGAATAACGACAAAAGCATGCCTAAAGCATGTTCGCCAACAGCAGTTGCATTTCCTTCAGGAGCTGCAATTAGTTGAATGTTTCTGCTTTCGGCATACTCACAATCAATACTTTCTAAGCCAGCGCCCACTCGTGCAATAAATTGTAAGTTCTTAGCTTTATCAATAAAGGTTTTATCAATTTTAAATCGGCTTCTGATAATAATTCCGTGGTAATTTTCAATTTTGCTTTCTACTGCTTCTTTGGTTGAAGTATAATCAGCTTCATTCTGAAAACCTGCCTTTTCTAATTGCTCCCAAAGCAAAGGATGATTGGAATCAAGATGAAGAATTTTTATTGTAGAAATAGTTTGCATAGCGTCAATTTTGAAAACGGAAAGTTAATGATTTACAGAGAGATTCGCAAAATAGATTTTGGGACTAATCAAAATTTCAACTAAACCAATTGCTCGTAATTTGCATATACTTCTTTTATTTGATTGAAAACATCAAATAATTCGTTGTGCCCGTCTGTAGTTACTAAGCGTTGTTTGTAAGGTTTGAAGTCTTGAATGCCTTTGAAATAATTGGTATAATGACGACGCATTTCTACGATTCCCACGCGTTCGCCTTTCCATTCCATTGACCAAATTAAGTGGTTTTGCGCCGCTTCTACTCTATCTGCTACAGAAGGTGGCGCTAACTTTTCACCTGTTTTGAAGAAATGTTTTATCTCATTAAAAACCCAAGGATAACCAATAGCCGCACGACCAATCATCATACCGTCTAAACCAAATTTATTTTTATATTCTAATGCTTTTTCTGGAGAATCGATATCACCATTTCCAAAAATAGGCATCGAAATTCGTGGATTGTTTTTAATGCGTGCAATATGTGTCCAATCAGCCTGTCCTTTATACATTTGCGCACGCGTTCTGGCATGAACGGTTAAAGCTTGTACGCCGATATCTTGTAATCGTTCGGCTACTTCATCAATGTTAATAGAACTTTCATCCCAACCTAAACGGGTTTTTACAGTAACTGGCAAATGTGTAGATTTGATGACGGCTTTGGTTAGTCGCACCATTAAATCAATATCTTTTAAAACACCGGCTCCAGCACCTTTACAAACTACTTTTTTAACGGGACAACCAAAATTAATATCTACCAAATCAGGTTGAACGGTTTCTACAATTTTTGCAGAAAGTGCCATAGCTTCTTCATCACCACCAAAAATTTGAATACCAACGGGGCGTTCGTAATCGAAAATATCTAATTTCATTCTGCTTTTCATGGCATTCCTAATCAGCCCTTCTGAAGAAATAAATTCAGAATACATTAAATCTGCTCCGTGCATTTTGCACAAACGGCGAAATGGCGGATCACTTACATCTTCCATAGGTGCAAGAAGCAAGGGATAATCGGGCAAAATAATGTTTCCTATTTTTGGCATGATGCAAAGATAAGTAAAGTTTATGAATTTGATGGGTACACAGATTGAACGGATTTTCGGATTTGCGCTGAAAGTGATTTTGAAAACAGTTGTTGTGTTTTAGCCCCGATAGGAGCGGCATCTCCCGATTTTTCATCGGGAATATAGCGGATAGCGGGACCGAAAGTCTTCTGGAAATAGTAGTTTTGCTCCAAAAAAATTATCTAGGTTTTAACCAACTTTTTGGATTTAGAACCGTTGTGTTTTGATTGATTACAAATTTTAACACTGAATTACCTTTAGCATTTGTTTTAATTTTACCCAGGGTTTGTTTTGCCGAAACTTTGTTCCCAACAGAAACCGAAACACTGCTCAAATTGCTATACGCGGTAAAGAAATCTCCGTGACGCACCAATACGGTATAGGTATTTGTAGTTTGAGAGACTTGTACACCTGATACTTCGCCAGCAAAAACGGCACGTGCCGAAGAACCTGAATCAGTAGTGATGTCAATGCCACTATTATGAATGACAATATTGCTATACTCCGGATGCGGTTGGTCTCCATATCCAGTTGAAATAAAGCCTTTTTCTGTTGGCCAAGGCAATTGCCCTTTATTGGATTTAAAACTGTCTGAAGATAATTTTCCTTCAGGTGTTAACTCAATTTTTGTAGAAGAAACTGGCGCTACTTTAACTGGCGCTGTATTTCCTGAAGCTACTGCAGCGGCTTTTTTCTTAGCGGCATTTTTCTTATTTTCTGCAGCAATCGCATCGTTAATCATTTTTTTGATTTTTTTATCGATAGCATTTGATTCCTTTTGTTTAGCTGCGATATCTGCAGTAATTTTTTTCTTGTCTTTTTGTATAAGTTTTGCCGTTGCAACTTTTTCTTGTTTTAACTTTTCTTGTTCGGCTTTGATTTTTGTTTTTTCAACAATAACTACTTCTTTTTCTTTTTTGTTGGTTTGCAGTTCGCCAACAGCAGTTCCTAATCTTGCTTGTTTGACTTTAATTTCTTCTGCCTGACGTTTTCTATACCCTGCATATTGTTTCATGTATTGCACACGTTTATAAGCTTGTAAAAAACTAGTGGAAGACAAAACAAACATAAATCGGCTTTGTTCTGATCTGCTTTTGTATGATTTTACAATCATTTTGGCATAATCTTCTTTCATTATTTTTAAATCTTTATTTAACTTGTTTATTTCTAATTGTGTTAAATAAATATTGTCGTCTAAAATTCGGGTTTGTTTGGCAATTGTAGAAATTATTTTTTCTGAAATTCTAATTTGAGCATCTTGACCCGCAATTTCTTTCAAAACGGATTTCTCTTTTTTCTTTTCGTTCTGAAGTTTGGTTTTGGCTTCAGACAATTCTCTTTGTAATTGTTCTTTTCTTTGTTCTAATTTTTCTTTCTCATCAATTTGTGCAGTTGCTGAAAAGGTTAAAAAGAGTACGAATAATGATAAAAGAAATTTGTTCATGCTTTATTTTTTTACAAAATTAATCTATTTTTATTTGAGAATAACCATCTGGAATAGAATATGGATAAGATAATGATTCATTAAACGTAATTTTTTTATATGCTACATTAATTTTTACTTGATTTTGTTGGTTGGCAATAATAGAAACGCCAGTTGGCATAAATATATTGTCTTGATTTGTAAAAGAAGGATAGGTAACCAAAACGTTTCTGTTTTTTGAAATTTGGTTGATAAATTGTTCTTTTAACAAATAATTT
>NSHO01000049.1 GCA_002737105.1 Flavobacteriales bacterium
AAATACCAAATGCTTTACGATAAAATTTACAATTCTTAATATGAAAAAATATATTTTCATTACGTTAGTCTTCGCTTTTTTTTCTTGTAAAAAGAGCGAAGATTTTTCGTTACAGCGCTACCATTCCTTTGACTCAAAAGCAGACCAATATACGGGTGGCATTAAAATGATTCCTATAAAAACACCAAAAGGGACTTATAAGGTTTGGACAAAACGATTTGGGAACAACCCAAAAATAAAAGTATTGCTTTTACACGGCGGACCTGGTTTAACGCACGAATTATACGAATCTTTTGAAGGGTATTTCCCAAAAGAAGGCATTGAATTTATTTATTACGACCAATTGGGTTCGTATTATTCCGACCAGCCAAAAGACAAATCGCTTTGGACGAATGAACGCTTTGTAGAAGAAGTAGAACAAGTACGAATAGCACTTGGTTTAAACAAAGCCAATTTTTACGTTTTAGGGCAATCTTGGGGTGGGATTTTAGCGATGGATTATGCCTTAAAATATCAGAAAAATTTAAAAGGATTGATTATTTCTAATATGGTTTCAAGCATTCCGTTGTATAACAAATATGCTAAGGAAGTATTGGGTCCGCAATTGAAAAAAGAAGTGTACCAAGAAATTATGCAATTAGAAAAAAATAATGATTTTGCCAATCCACGTTATACCGAATTGCTTTTTGAGCATTATTACACCCAACATATTTTAAGAAAACCACAAAAAGAATGGCCTGAATCGATAACCAGAAGCTTTAAACACATTAATTCTGAGGTGTATATTTCTATGCAAGGGTATAGCGAATTTGGCATAACAGGTGATGCGTATATTAAAACCTGGGATGTTTCCAAACGATTAAAAGAGTTGACCGTTCCTACCTTAACCATAGGTGCAAAATACGACACTATGGATCCTGAACATATGAAATGGATGGCGAAACAAGTGCAAAACGGACGCTTTTTATTTTGTAAAAACGGCAGCCATTTATCACAATACGACGACCAAGAAACGTATTTTACAGGTGTAATTCAGTTTTTAAAGGATGTGGATGAGAAGAAGTTTTAACTTTAACAAAAAATAATCAGTACTGAAGTTCGCAAACTAGCTAAGCGCCGGAACGTTAAAACCAAGTTTTAAACCTTATAAATTATGAATATAAAACTTTCTTTTATTACTATATTATATTCTATATTATCCTTTTCACAAAACTTTGAAGGAGAAATAATTTATAGAAATATTTGTAAAAGCAATAACGAAGAATGGAAGATCGAGTATTGCCAAATGATAACTGACTCAATCGAAAATTTTCAATACAAAAATGGGAATTATAAATACAGTGTTCCAAATAATCAAACTTGGACAATCTTTAAAAAAGATGAAAATAAAGTTTATAGAAAGACTAAAAAAGGTAAAATATTTTGGAGTGATGCAAATTCTAACAATGACAGTATTACTAAAATTACCTTAAATAAAAAAGCTCTAAAAGTCCTAGATTATGATTGTGATGAATTAATTATTGAATCGATTAGTGGTAGTATTCAAAAATATTATTTTAGTTCAAAATTATCAATAAATCCTAAATTTTATAAAAATCATAAAAATGGGAATCTCAATAACATTACTTCAATTACAAAATCTATTCCACTGAAGACAATTTTTATTTTTGAAGTTCAAGGGTTGATATTAGAAAGTACCGCTATTAAAATAAATAAAAGAAAAATTGAAGATAATGTTTTTTTAATTCCAAAGAATGTAGAATTACAAGAAGGGAAATACTGAGACTTCGCAAAGTTCTCATACTTTGATTAAACGAGATGCTGAAACAAGTTCAGCATGATAAAACGAATAAAATAATTGTTCTGTAGAAGTCACCCTTCACCCAAAACCCTTTGCCTTATAACTAAAAACCTAATGCTCCTCGCTTTTCCCTAAAACTTTAGTATCCATTGGAATGGCAGGTTGAAACATCAGTGTTTGTTTGTAGTACAAATAAAAACCTTTGTTGGTTCGGAATTCGAAGTTTTGAAATTTAAAGTTTTGGTCGTCACTTTCTCTTTTAAAAACAATTGATTCTTTTGAATCTGGTAAAAAAACCTCTGCTATTAAACTGTCTTCATCCACAAAAAAGAAGGCGTTTTTTCTTCTGGCAAGCGAATCTCTTTCTATTGAAGTTAAGCGGTAACCTTCTTCAAAAACACGTACACATTTTTTAGTCATATTCGACCATTTGTACCCTGCTTTTAAATCGCATCCATTTACGTTTTTATCGTCGTTGACTTGATTTTTCACGATAGAATCCATTTCCGTGGTATCTTTTGGCGGATTTTTTAAGATATAATCGCATGAAAATAACGAGGCCAGCAGTAAAATATATAAAAATTTCTTCATGTTTATTTTAGCGTTTCTTGATAAATTAATGTTTCTACGGTTTCAAATTCGGTAGGTTTATCCACATTATGAAAATATTTTATCAATACTTCACCCCAAACTTTACCATCAGAAAAATTAGCAATAATCCATCTATGATTTAAAATTTTAATATTATTTATCAAAAAAGGATTGTCTCCAATTTGATCGTAAGAAACGTATTTATTTCCTTTTTTGTCGGCATTAAAAGCGTTTAAATCTTCTTTAACTTTAGTTTGTAATGCTTTCACATCGTATTCAAAATAATATTCTTGTGCATTTTCATTATTAGCTAACGAAAAGTTATCATTATCCAATAATGTTGCGATAGAATCCTTGGCTTTTTTTAATTCTTTTTTACTAATAGTAGTCACTTCTTCGCTTCTTTTCAAAATATTAGAAGCATTAACTATTTGAAAAATATTAATTAATACTGAAAATACGATTCCGTAAAGTAAAAAACTCCTTTTCATTTTTATTTTTATTTTATTTCTATTTCTAAATTATCGTAAGCCAAAAAAACGTTGTTTGGCAATTGTTTTTGTACCTCTTCATGCAATCCTAAAATATGACTAATATGCGTCAAATACGCTTTTTTAGGTTGCACCAAATTTATAAAATTTATAGCTTCTTCTATGTTAAAATGGGTATTATGTGGCTCAAATCGTAACGCATTGATAACCAAAACCTCAACATCTTTAAGTTTTTCTAATTCTGCATCCTCAATGGTTTTTACATCTGTTAAATATACAAAATCTTTTATTCTGTACCCAAAAACTTGTAAATTTCCATGCATGGCATTTATTGGAATTACCGTCTGATTTTTAATGGTTATATTTTGATTATTCACCACTTCAATTGGCAACACCGAAGGCGCTCCTGGATATTTATTTTCTTTTTCAAAGATATAATCAAATCGTCTGGCTAAATTTTGCAATACACGCGAATGTCCATAAACCGGAATATCGCCTTGTTTAAAGTAAAACGGACGAATGTCATCTAAACCCGCTGTATGATCCGCATGTTCATGAGTAAAAAGCAACGCATCAATGTGCGAACAGCCGCTGGTAAGCATTTGTTGGCGAAAATCGGGACCACAGTCAATTACTATAGAAAAATCATCATCGTAAATCCAAACAGCAACGCGCAATCGTTTGTCTTTTACATCATCACTTAAACACACAAAATGGGTGCTTCCAATTACTGGAATGCCTTGCGAAGTGCCTGTGCCTAGGAAATGAATTTTCATCTATAATTATATATAACTTTAATTAAGCTTGTAATATTGCTTTTTTGGCGCGAATTAATATAGCAAAGTTGTTTGTATGAGCAATTTCTTTTTTACAAAAATAACAAAATACTCTTGTTAAAACCTATAATTTATTAACTTTGCATTGTAATTTAATTTGCCTAAAACACATTTGAATAAATGACAACTGAAATCACATTAAGAGGAGATAAAGTAATTGAACAAATTCCTTCTACAAAGGATAAAGCGCTCCGTATTAATTTAAACGAAAATATTTACGGAACCTTTGCCGAAATTGGTGCCGGACAAGAAACAGTGAGGCATTTTTTCAGAGCAGGTGCTTCTTCTGGAACCATTGCGAAAGCTATGTCTGCCTACGATAAGGATTTTAGTGATGCCATTTACGGAATTGAAAAAGACGGTAGATATGTTACAGAAAGCAGATTAAGAAAAATGCTTACACATGAAACACAACTTATTGAAGATAGATTAGGTCGTGAAAAACATCCCAATAAAATGTTTTTTAGTTATGCCAACACAGTAGCCACTATTGATTTTGCAAAACAATTTAAAGGACACGGTTGGGTAGGAATTAAATTTCAAGTAGAACCAGACCAAGCTTATAACGAAATTTTAATTCACGTTCGTTTTAAAGAAAATGATGCACGTTTGCAACAAGAAACCTTAGGTATTTTGGGCGTAAACTTAATTTATGGCGCGTTTTACAAACACAATGATGCTAAAAAATTATTGCGTTATTTATATGATCATTTAGAAAAAGACCAACTTGAAATTGATACCATTAATTTCTCAGGTCCAAGTTTTGCAGATGTAGATAACAGATTGATGAGTTTGCAATTGGTAAAATACGGTTTTACAGATGCGGTAATGTTCAATCCGGAAGGAAAAAATATTTTGCCTGCAGCAGTTTTATACAAAAAAAACATTTTAGCGTTACGTGGCAGTTTCCGACCTGTAACCAAAGTAAATATGGACATGTATAAGCAATCTTACGAGATGTTTATTCAAGAAAATAAAGTAAGTAAAGAAAATACGTTTGTGGTTTTCGAAATCACACTTTCTAACTTAAAGGCAGAAGGTGAAATTGACGAAAGAGATTTCTTAGATAGAGCAGAACTTTTATGTGCTTTAGGTCAAACTGTAATGATTTCTAATTTCCAAGAATATTATAAAGTTTTAGAATACTTTTCATCTTTTACAAAATCACGAACTGCATTAGCAATGGGTGTGAGTAATTTGGTAGAAATTTTTGATGAGAAATACTACCGTCATATGTCAGGTGGAATTTTAGAAGCATTTGGAAAATTATTTTACAGAGATTTAAAAGTGTATTTATATCCGATGAAAGACCCAGAAACGGGTGAAATTATTACTTCAGAAAACTTAAAAGTGCATCCTAGAATGAAAGAATTGTATAAGTTCTTTAAATACAATGGTAAAGTTACCGACATTGAAACTTACGATGAAAAAACATTAGATATTTTCTCCAGAAAAATATTAAAAATGTTGTCTAAAGGCGAATCAGGTTGGGAAGATATGCTACCAGATGGCACTGCAGAAATCATTAAAAAAGATCATTTATTTGGCTACGAAAAAGAAAAAGAACTAGCTAAGTCATAAACTAAAAAAATCCCAAACTCTTAAGAATTTGGGATTTTTTTAATCTTTAAATTTTAATTTACACGTGCAAAGCTCTATTACCAGTTGCTGCCAAAGCGGCTTCTTTAATGGCTTCCGCAAAAGTAGGATGTGCATGTGACATTCTTGAAATGTCTTCAGCGCTGGCTCTAAATTCCATTGCGGTTACAGCTTCAGCTATTAAATCCGCACAACGCGCACCAATCATGTGAACACCTAACACCTCATCTGTTTTGGCATCGGCTAAGATTTTCACAAATCCATCTGTGTCGCCTCCTGCTCTTGCTCTTCCTAATGCTTTAAATGGAAAACTTCCCGCTTTAAACTCAACGCCTTCTGCTTTTAATTGCTCTTCTGTTTTTCCAACAGCGGCAACTTCTGGCCAAGTATATACTACGCCAGGAATTAAATTATAATTGATATGTGGTTTTTGTCCAGCTAAAATTTCTGCAACCATTACGCCTTCTTCTTCCGCTTTGTGCGCTAACATGGCACCACGAACTACATCGCCAATTGCATAAATATTTGAAACTGAAGTTTGCAAATGATCGTTTACTTCAATTTGACCTCTATCTGAGATTTTTACACCTGCTTTTTCTGCTTGTAAACCATCCGTATACGGACGACGACCCACAGAAACTAATGCATAATCTCCTTCCAAAGAAATGATTTCTCCTTTTGCATTTTCTGCTTTTACGGTTACCAAATCTCCTGCTCTATCTACAGATTGCACTTTGTGCGACGTGTAAAACTTCATGCCTTGTTTTTTAAAGACTTTTGTTAATTCTTTAGATAAAGAAGCATCCATTCCTGGAATAATTCTATCCATATATTCTACTACAGAAACTTGAGCACCTAGACGAAGGTATACTTGTCCTAATTCAATTCCGATAACACCACCACCAATAATTACTAAGTGTTTTGGCACTTCTTTTAATTTTAAAGCTTCAGTTGAAGTAATAATTCTGTCTTTGTCTAATTTGATAAAAGGCAAGTTTGAAGGTTTAGAACCTGTAGCAATAATGATATTTTTTGATTCAATGATTTCAGAAGAACCATCTGCTTTTGTTACTTTAACGGAAGTCGCACTTTCAAAAGAACCTAATCCTTCAAAAACAGTAACTTTATTTTTGTCCATTAAGTATTTTACACCACCAGAAGTTTGGTCTACAACTGCTTGTTTTCTGGCAATCATTTTTTCTAAATTGACTTTTACCTCGCCCGAAACTTCAATGCCGTGATCGGCGAAATGTTGTAATTCTTCATAATGATGGGAGGAAGCTAATAATGCTTTTGATGGAATACATCCTACATTTAGGCAAGTTCCACCAAGTGTGGCGTATTTTTCAATAATTGCTGTTTTAAATCCTAATTGTGCACAACGAATAGCGGCTACATATCCTCCAGGTCCAGAACCAACAATGGTTACATCAAATTGACTCATAAATATATTTTATAAAAATGTTATGGTATGTTTTTAAAGTACAAAAGTAAAGTTTTTTAAATAAATATGTATTGCTATTTAGCGAAAAAACTTTACTATTTTTAATTCAACACAAATGAGGTAGAATTTTTTACTTCACCAATCATAAAAGTGCTGTGTGTACTACCAATATGTTGTAAGGTAGTTAACTTCGTTACCATAAATTCTCTGTATTCTTCCATATCTTTTACACAAATTTTCAAAATATAATCGTAGTCGCCACTTACGTGAAAACATTCTAAAACTTCGGTTAGCGTAACTACTTCCTTTTCAAATTCGGAAATTAAGTCTCTTGAATGTTTAATTAATTTAACGTGACAAAACACCACAAATCCTTTATTTATCTTAGTTTTATCTAAAATGGTAGCATATTTACTAATAATGCCTTCACGTTCCAATTTTTTTATCCGTTCATACACTGCAGTTACAGATAAGTTTAATTTGCTAGACAATTCTTTAGTTGTTTTTTTAGCATCAATTTGCATCAATTCTAATAATTTTTTATCAATTGCATCCATGTGAATAGTAATTTATTTGGCAAATGTACGAAAAAAAGAAAAAATAATGATAAATAAACTGACATTTTAATTTTTATTAGATAAATAAACTAAATATTTAAGACATTATTGAAATATTGATTTATTATATTCAATTTTGATAGATAAAATAAAATCATCATGAAACAATTTAATCCCGCAGATAACATACAAGATTTACAGTATTTTGGCGAATTTGGAGGGGTAAACCCTTCTATATCCGATTCCTCTACTTATACCTTTCTCTCTGCAAAAACCATGTTTGATACCTTTGAAGGTAACGCAGAAGGGTGTTATTTGTATTCCCGTCATTCCTCACCTAGTAATTTGTATTTAGACAAAGCATTAGCAGCCATGGAAGGCACTGAAACCGCAAATGTTTCAGCTTCTGGAATGGGCGCCATTACACCAACAATTTTACAACTTTGCGGACAAGGTGACCACGTGGTTTCCAGCAGAACCATATATGGCGGAACCTATGCCTTTTTGAAAAATTTCGCACCAAAATTTGGCATAAAAACTACTTTTGTAGATATTACTAAATTAGACCTTGTAGAAGCAGCCATAACAACATCAACTAAAGTTTTATATTGCGAAACGGTGAGTAATCCCTTATTGGAAGTAGCCGATATTGCTGCTTTGGCTAAAATTGCTAAAAAACACAACCTTAAATTAGTGGTTGACAACACATTTTCGCCTTTATCGGTATCGCCAGCAAAATTAGGTGCTGATATTGTGATTCACTCCTTAACAAAATACATCAACGGAAGTTCAGATACAGTAGGCGGCGTAACGTGTGCGAGTCAAGAATTTATAAACGATTTAAAAAACGTAAATTCTGGTGCGAGTATGTTGTTAGGTCCTACAATGGACAGTTTGCGTTCGGCATCGGTAATGAAAAACTTAAGAACACTTCACATCCGAATGAAACAACACAGTCATAATACAATGTATTTGGCACATAAATTTGAAGCGGCAGGTATAAAAACCGTTTATCCAGGATTGGCAAGTCATCCCAGTCATGAAATATATAAAAATATGATTAATCCAGAATATGGTTTTGGCGGCATGATGACCATTGATGTAGGAAGTTTGGAAAAAGCCAATGCCTTGATGGAATTAATGCAAGAAAGAAATTTAGGTTATTTGGCCGTAAGTTTAGGGTTTTACAAAACGCTTTTTAGCGCACCAGGAACATCCACTTCTTCTGAAATTCCTTTAGACGAACAAGCAGAAATGGGTTTAACTGATGGATTAATTCGTTTTTCAATTGGTTTAGATAACGATATTGAAAGAACCTATCAAAGTATGCATGCTTGTATGAAAGAATTACATATTTTGTAAGAGAAATATCTTTAATATTCAATCCGTCCAGATTATATCAGAACGGATTTTTTATTTTGTGATTATTAAGACAATTTACTAATAAACTTTGAATACGGATCTTTAAACTGAAAGCCATCTTCGGTTCTTTCCTTTGATAGTTTGTTGTATTCTACCAAAGCCCAAAGTGTAAATTCTTTAAGAAAATATTTATCTGAAACAGGAATTTCTGATTGGTATTTCTGAATTAAATTTTCTAATGGTTGCACTTCATCTAGGGTATTTCTGTATACATCATCGGAGCAATCATCCGTTAATTCAAAACCTGATTCGTTGAAAAACCATTCGGTAATTTCAGAATAAGGCGTGGTTGCATCTTGTTTTTCTAATTTCTCGATTTTAGGAAAATAAGCGGGTAAAAAAGTATGAATCGCATTGGTAATTAAATATTGTGCCACTACGCCAGCGCCTTCTTGTTCACCTTCATAAACCAATTCTACTTTTCCAGTTATGGCTGGAATAATTCCTAAAAAGTCAGACAAACGAACCGTTGTTGTTGCTTCTCCGTTTTGCAAGGCTCTGCGTTCGGCAGTACTAATCAAATTCTCATAGGCGGTAATACTCATACGGGCTGAAACGCCACTTTTCGCATCAATATATTCGGATTCTCTGGCTTCAAAACCTACTTGCTCCAACAAATCTTTTGCTAAATTAGGCACATGGACTAAAGACGATTGGTCTAAGTCTAACTTAGCTTCTTGCGTTGTAATAATTTTAGCAATTTCAATAGTTTCTGGATAGTGCGTTAAAATTTGCGAACCAATTCTGTCTTTTAAAGGTGTTACAATACTGCCTCGATTGGTATAATCTTCTGGATTTGCAGTAAAAATAAATTGCAAGTCTAGAGGCATTCTTAATTTAAACCCACGTATTTGAATATCACCTTCTTGCAAAATATTGAATAAGGCTACTTGAATACGCGCTTGTAAATCGGGTAATTCATTAATTACAAAAATACATCTGTTGGCACGTGGAATCATTCCAAAATGAATCACGCGTTCGTCTGCGTAAGATAATTTTAAATTGGCCGCTTTTATTGGATCTACATCACCAATCAAATCGGCTACTGTTACATCAGGCGTGGCTAATTTTTCGAAAAAACGTTCGCTTCTATGTAACCAAGAAATAGGCGTGTCATTGCCTTTTTCAGCAATCAAATCTAACGCAAAACGCGAAATTGGATTTAGAGGATCGTCATTAATTTCAGAACCGGTAACAAACGGAATGTATTCGTCTAAAAGTTCGACCATTTTTCTGGCCAAACGTGTTTTTGCTTGTCCGCGCAATCCTAATAAATTAATATTGTGACGTGATAAAATAGCGCGTTCCAACTCGGGAATTACAGAATTTTCAAAACCATGAACACCTGTGAAAGTTGGCTGTTTGGCTATTAGTTTGTTTCTTAAATTAGTTCGTAATTCATCTTTGATATTCTTTGATTGATAACCTGATTGTATCAATTCTCCTAATGTTTTTATATGTGTCATACTATTTTTTTAAACGCTATTTAGCTACTGCTTTTTATTTAATTTCTTTGATTTGATACTACTTATTTCAATTTCTTTTTTCTATTGGCTTCATAATCTTGGAAAATCATTTCTCCTAATCCACTTAAACCTGTATAAAATGCTTTTCCCTGATTGGCTTCTGTAAATTTATCTACAAATTTTTGTAAGTACGGATCGTTAGCAATCATAAAAGTAGTTATTGGAATGTGTAATTTTCTAGCTTGGGCAGCTTGTGTGTAACATTTTTCAACTATATACTCATCTAAACCGTTGCTATTCATGTAATACGAGCCGTCTTTTTCACGAACACAGCTTGGTTTTCCATCGGTAATCATAAAAATTTGTTTGTTGGTATTTCGTTTTCTGCGCAGCATGTCCATTGCCAATTGCAAACCTGCAACAGTATTGGTATGATAAGGTCCAACTTTCAAAAAAGGCAATTCTTTTATAGAAATAGGCCAAGCATCGTTTCCAAAAACCAAAATATCAATAGTATCTTTAGGATAACGAGTTGTGATGAGTTCTGCTAACGCCATGGCAACTTTTTTGGCAGGCGTAATTCGGTCTTCACCATACAAAATCATACTATGAGAAATGTCTATCATTAAAACGGTACTCATTTGCGATTTGTAGTGCGTGTCTTCAATTACCAAATCATTTTCAGTAAGTTGGAACTCGCCTATTCCATTATTAATTTGCGCATTTTTCAAACTTTCAGTTAGCGAAATTCTATCTAAAGCATCTCCAAAATTATAGCTTCTAAGTTCGCCCGTAAGTTCATCGCCGCCGCCAATTTGTTTAGATTTGTGATTGCCACTACCCGATTTGTTTAAATTACCAAATATTTGATCTAAAGCGGCTTGACGAATAAGTCGTTCCGTTTTTGAAGTAATAGTAACCTCGCCGGCGCCATCTCCCGTAATTTCTTCGCGAATGAATCCTTTTTTCTTTAAATCTTCGATAAAATCCTCAATTGTATATTCTGGAGTGGTTAATTTGTATTCGGCATCAAGCTCGCGTAACCAAGATATGGCCTCGTCAAAATCACCCGAAGTGTGGACAATTAATTCTTTAAAAACACCAAAAAGCACTTCAAA
>NSHO01000005.1 GCA_002737105.1 Flavobacteriales bacterium
TGGTTTGTCAACAGTTACAATATATTCTTTTTCGTGATTGTTTCTAGCGCGTAAAATTTTGTTTACAATATCGCCATCATTGGTCATGAAAATCAAACCTTCACTTCCTTTATCTAATCTTCCAATAGGAAAAACACGTTCTGGATAATTGATGTAATCTACAATATTGTCTGGAATGTTTAAATTGGTGGTGCATTCAATTCCCGCTGGCTTGTGGAAGGATAAATAAATGGGTTTTTTATTCGTGTTGGTAACCAATTCGCCATTCACACAAACTTCGTCTCCTGGGGCTACTTTTGTGCCTAATTCTGGAGATTTTCCGTTGATGGTAATTCTACCTTCTTCCAATAACCGATCGGCTTCTCTACGAGAGCAAAATCCGGATTCTGATAAATATTTATTGATGCGTACTAATTGTTCTTCCATTTCGCAAAGGTAGTATTTTTAGTTTAGATGATTGTATCGTTTATTTGTTTAGGATGTAGTATAAAAAAATCCCAATTTTCATTGGGATTTTTTTAAAGTATGTATTGTCAAATTTTTTCGACTTTCAGACTAATTATATTACATTTTGGCGAAAATTTTCTCCATTTTTTCCTTTTCTTCGTCAGCTAAATCAGTGTCTACTAGAATACGTCCACTGTGCTCATCGGTTAAAATTTTCTTCCTACCCGCAATTTCCATTTGAGTCTGTGGTGGAATAGTAAAGAAAGATCCAGCTGACGCCCCTCGTTCGATAGAAACTACTGCTAATCCATTAATAACACTATTTCTAATTCTGTCGTACGCCGCTAACAAACGAGTTTCAATCTTACTTCTAAAATCATTAGATTTTTCAATTAAAAAGTTTTCGTCTTTTTCGGTTTCTGCCATAATAGCACTTAATTCAGCTTTTTTGTGTTTTAAGTGATTTTCTTTGCTTTCTAGTTTGTCTTTTGTTTGATTAACAATTTCTTTTTTGTTTTCAAACGTAACTTTCATCTCTTTAATGTTCTTTTCAGCCAATTGAATTTCTAATTCTTGAAACTCAATTTCTTTTGATAAAGAATTAAATTCTCTATTGTTCCGAACATTTTTTTGTTGATCTGTATATTTTTTTATTGCTGTTTTGTGGTCATCAATATTGTTCTTTTTTTCTTTTGCTTGATGATCAATGTTGTTTAAATCGTCGTTTAATTTATCTAAACGTTTTGATAATCCAGCTACTTCATCTTCTAAATCTTCCACTTCTAAAGGTAATTCTCCTCGTACGTTTCTTATTTCGTCAATTTTAGAATCAATTAATTGTAAGGCATAAATTGCTCTTAACTTTTCTTCTACGCTTAGTTCTTTTGTATTTGCCATATTGTTAAAAATATTTAACGGGATTTGTATTTAATTCTGATAAAATGATTGCAAAATTAGTGATTTTTTCTTTAAGAAAGTCAACAATATAGTTTTTTGTATATCTTTCGCTTTCAAAATGGCCAATATCTGCCAAAAGCAGCTTATTTTCGGCTTCATAAAACTGGTGGTATTTTAAATCAGCGGTTAAAAAAGCATCCGCTCCAGCTGCAATTGCATTATTGATAGCAAAGCTTCCACTTCCACCTAAAACTGCAACTTTTTTGATTTCAGTTTTTAAAAATTGACTATGTCGAATGCCGCCACATCCCATTTTTTCTTTCACAAATATTAAAAAATCATTTGTTTTCATCGGATGTTTCAATTCGCCAATCATGCCTAAGCCAATATTTTTGTGTTCATTTTCTGTTTTGTAAATTTCATATGCCACTTCTTCATACATGTGATTCGAAAAAAGAGCACTCAAAATATTATTTTGAAGGTGTTTTTCGAAAGTTACTTCGATTTTAATTTCGGCTTCATTTTGCAAAACATGTTTTTTACCTAATACTGGATTGCTGTTTTCATTGCCCTTGAATGAGCCAATTCCAGAAGAAACGAAACTACAATTGTCATAGTTGCCAATACTACCAGCACCGGCTTCAAATAAGGCTTGTTTTACTTGGTTCTCGTTCTCTGGTTTGGTATAAGTTACTAATTTATAAATGAAATTTTGTTTAGGAATAAGCACTTTAGTTTTCGTTAAACTCAAAACATCACAGAAAATTTTATTCACTCCATTTTGATGATTATCTAATGCGGTATGAACGGCATAAATGGCAATGTCATTTTTTATTGCTTTGATAATCGTCCGTTCTACATAATTTTTTCCAGTTATTTTTTTTAATCCAGAAAATAAAATAGGATGAAAACAAACTACTAAATTACATTTTTTTAAAATGGCTTCTTCAATCACTTCTTCTAATGCATCATGACACACAAGAATTCCAGTAATGTCATTGGTGTGACTAACTAATAGCCCAATGTTGTCAAAGTCTTCAGCGTAAGCCAAAGGAGCTAATTCTTCAAGATATTTTATTATTTCAGATAATTGCATTTTGTGTTTTAGTAATTTTGTGTTTTTCAAAGATAAAAAATCAATTGATTTAAAAATAATTTACTTGAAATTTAATTCGTACGAATTTTGTACATTTGTATATCTAATTTTAAAACAAACATAAAGATTATTATTAAAGTTTAATTTTAGATATTTTTTATACAAATACTTATAAGAACTTCAAGCTTATTTCTGCTATAGGTCATTATTTAGAAAAATAACTATGATGTTATTAAGAAAACTACTTTTTCCATTTGGAGGTGTGTATTGGTTAATTACTTTTATTAGAAATTGGCTATACGATTTAGGTTTGTTCTCATCAAAATCATATGATTTACCGATTATTGCTATTGGAAATCTAAGCACAGGCGGAACAGGTAAAACGCCTCTAACGGAATACATAATTCAATTATTGAAAGATACCTATAAAATTGCGGTTTTGAGTCGTGGTTATAAACGAAGCACAAAAGGTTTTTTATTAGCCAATGCTGCTTTTTCTGCTGCCGAATTAGGTGACGAATCGTATCAAATTCATACAAAATTTAAGGAAGTTGCCGTTGCTGTATGCGAAAACAGACAAACAGGAATTGACAACTTAATTTCGAATAGCAATCCAGATATTATTTTATTAGACGATGCTTTTCAACACAGAAAAGTTAAAGCAGGTTTTTATATTTTATTAACGGCTTACGATGATTTATTTTCAGATGATTTTATTTTGCCTTTCGGGAATTTGCGAGAAAGTAGTATTGGTAAAAAGCGCGCCAACTTAGTTGTTGTTACGAAATGTCCTAAAAATATCTCGGAAAAAAATAAAAATGAAGTGAAACTAAAATTAAATATAAATGCACCCGTTTTTTTTGCTTCAATTGACTACGATTCAAATGTTTATGGCACCGAAAATAGTATGTCCATTTCAGATATTATTTCCAAAGAAAAAGTAATTCTTGCAGGAATTGCTAAGCCAAAATATTTTATTGATTTTTTAAATTCAGGGAATGATAAAGTTAAGATTTTTCCAGACCATCATAATTTTTCAGAAACGGAAATTTCGGAAATAAATAAAGCTTCGAAAGATAAAATTCTAATAACAACTGAAAAAGATTTCATGCGTTTGCAAGGCAAAATCCCAACTAATAATTTATATTATTTACCGATACAATCTAAATTTGTTTCAGATAAAGAAAAATTTGATAATTTAGTTGCCACTTGGGTGAAAAATTATACTATGTAATCACTAATTACTGTATAAAAATATTCTGGATTAAAAGGTTTGGTAATTACTTCATTCATTCCAAAAGAAAGTAGCATTTCTTTATTTTCGTTTAAAGAAATTGCTGTTAAAGCTATAATTGGAGTTGTTTTATCAAATTTTCTTATTTCTGCAGTTGCTTCTGTACCATTAATTCCAGTTAAGTGAACGTCCATTAAAACTAAATCAAAAGTGCTGTTTTGCATGGCAATAATCGCATCTTCACCATTGTCAATAATACTACAAATCATGCCTTTGTTTTCTAGCATTTTTTTAGTAATCATTTGGTTTATTTTGTTGTCTTCTACCAATAAAACAGTTTTGTTTTTTAAATTGACGTAAGAAGTAACTTTCTTTTTCTCATGATTTAAAATAATTTCTGCATTTGATTTTCCGAAATTTAAATCGAAATACAATTTAGTTCCTTCGTTTTCTTTACTTTCTAAATGAATTTCGCTACCTAATAATTCAATAATCTTCTTGACAATAGAAAGTCCTAAACCAGTTCCGCCATATGTTCTGTTTATTTCTACAGATCCCTGAGAGAAACTATCAAAAATGTTTGCAATTTTGTCTTCAGGTATTCCTATACCATTATCTTGAATTATGAAATTTAACGTTACAGTATCATCTTGTTCTTTTAAGGTTTTTACGGAAAGGGTAACTTTACCATTTTTGGTAAATTTGATGGAATTATTGATTAAATTTATTAAAATTTGAGATAATTTTGTAGGATCCCCAACTAAGTTTTTGTGGTTTTCAAAATCTAATTTTAATCTAAAATCAATATTGTTTTGCTCAATAAATCCATTGAACGATTCGCTAATATTTTTGATTAATTCTTCTAAATTAAAATTAATTTTTTCTATGTGTATTGTGTTAGATTCTAGTCGGTTGATTTCTAATATGTCATTAATAAAACTTAAAAGATAATTTCCAGAAAATTCTAATGATTTTAAATAATTTAATTGCGTTGATTTTGGATTTTCTTGCAATAATAAATGCGTAATTCCATTGATTGCATTCAAAGGCGTTCGTAATTCATGACTTACAGTAGATAAAAACTCCGAACGGGCATTTGAAGCAAGCTCTGCTTTTTCTTTTTGCTCGGTCAATTCTTTATTTTTTTCTTGTAAAAGGGTATTTGTAGAGGTTCTAATTTTATTATTTTTATATAAAGAAAAACTAAATAAAGATAAAATGGCAATTAATACAATACTCATTATACTAATTAGTTTGTTAAATCGAATGGCTTTTAATTGGTCGTTTTTTTCTTTTTCAAGTTTTTCAACAATTTCTAATTGATTGTCGTGTTCTTTTTTATTAATAAGTAAGTCTGTATTAACAAGACTTGAATTGTTTTTTATCTCATTTAATGTTAAAAATTCCTTTAAATAAAAATTAGATAATTTATAATCTTCTTGTTTTTCACAAATTAAAATAAGATTATTCAAAATTTTCTTTTTTGAAATGCCTGCAGAATTATTTTCCACCAATTTTAAAGCTCTTTTAGAAAAATCTAGTGCTTTTTCATAGTCTTCTTTTGTATAATATATTTTACTTAGCTGATAAAGGGCTTCAATTTTACTAGGTTCAACATCTCTACTAGTATTGGCGATATTTTTAAATACAACAATAGCTTCATCTAATTTATTATTGGCCTTTAAAGTTAATCCTTTTTGAAGTTCAATTAAGACTAAAGTATTGTTAGAGTTGATTCTATTGTAAATTGAATATGATTTATTGAAATATAATTTGGCTATTTTTAAATTTCTTTTTTCTAAATATAAAGATCCTAGCGCATAATTTATTTTAGCTACTTTAGAAGATTTAATTTGATTAATTTCATAATAATTAGAACATTTAATGAAATTTACAATTGCTTCATTATAATTATTAGTTTCTAAATATATGCTTCCCAAAAAATAATAACAATCATAAAGTTTGTCATTATTTTTATATGCTTTTGAATATTCAATTGCTTTCTGAATGTAATTTATGGCGTCTTTAGAGTTGTATTTTTCTTCAAAAGAATAATTGGCTAATTCTAAAAAATAGGTAATGCTGTCAGGTTTTTTTTCCTTTGTCTGAGAAAAAGTGAACAGCGTGAAAAAAGTTAGTAGATAAAGGAGTTTTTTCATTATTTATTATTCAAAACCTGAAATTAATAATGCTAAAATTAGTATTTATTTTTCGATAAAAAAAGCATTAAATCAATTATACGAGAGGAATATCCGATTTCATTATCGTACCAACCCACTATTTTTACCATTTTGTCAATCACAGAAGTTAACTGCGCGTCAAACACACAAGAATTTGTATTACCAATAACATCTACAGAAACAATTGGATCCTCAGTGTAAGCTAAAATATTTTTCAATTCTTTTACAGAGGCATTTTTGAAAGCTAAATTAATTTCTTCAATAGTCACTTTTCGCTTAACATTAAAAGTAATATCTGTTAATGAACCATCTGGAACGGGAACCCGAATACCACATCCGCCAATTTTTCCATCTAATTCCGGAAAAATTTTGGTTATTGCTTTTGCAGCACCTGTTGAAGTTGGAATAATAGATTGCGAAGCACCTCGAGCACGTCTTAAATCTTTATGTGGCTGGTCGTGCAAGCTTTGGTCAGTTGTGTAAGAGTGAACAGTTGTAATGTAGGCTTGTTCAATACCACACAATTCTTGAATAATTTTTAGCATCGGTGCTGCGTTATTTGTAGTGCAGCTTGCATTAGAAATGATGGTTTCTGATCCGTCTAAAATATGTTCGTTGACACCTAAAACAACAGTTTTTATTTTTTCATCTTCAGGAGGCGCTGATAAAATTACTTTTTTCGCTCCAGCTAAAATATGTAAACCAGCAGTTTGTGTAGTTTTAAATTTTCCAGTCGACTCTATTACAAAATCGATATTTAGGTTTTTCCAAGGTAATTTAGAGATATCACTTTCGTGGAAAAATTGAAATTTTAAATTATCTATAAGTAACGTTTCATTTTCGGTGGAAATAGAATGTTGTAAAACACCGTGAATGCTATCATATTTCAATAAATGACCCATGGTTTTTACATCCGCAATATCATTTACAGCAACAACTTCTATGTTAGGATGGTTAAGTAATAATCGGAATAAGTTTCTCCCAATCCTTCCAAACCCATTTATAGCGACACGTATTTTCATTTTTTAGGATGTTTGTTAATTTGTTAATTCGTTCGGTTGTTTAAAAGGATTTCTTCCAAACAAAAAACAAATAACCGAATAAACGTTATTAGTGAATATGTTTTTCTGCATGATAAGAAGAGCGAACTAACGGGCCACTTTCTACATGAATGAAACCCAATTCTTTACCAATTTTTTCGTATTTTTCAAATTGTTCGGGTGTGATGAATTCTTTTACAGGTAAATGTTTTTTACTTGGTTGTAAATATTGACCAATAGTTACCACATCAACTTTAGCATCTCTTAAATCGTGTAAAGTTTGAATAACTTCTACTTCTGTTTCGCCTAATCCTAACATAATTCCTGATTTTGTTCGGTTCAAACCTTGTTCTTTTAGGTATTTTAAGACAGCCAAACTTTTATCATATTTCGCTTGTATGCGAACTTCACGAGTCAATCTTCTAACAGTTTCAATATTATGTGAAACAACTTCCGGAGCCACTTCAATAATTTTATCCAAATGCGATTCGTTTCCTTGAAAATCTGGAATTAAAGTTTCTAAGGTTGTTTTAGGATTCATTCTTCGGATGGCTTTTACAGTTTCAGCCCAAATAATTGTTCCCATGTCTTTTAAATCGTCGCGGTCAACACTTGTAATTACAGCATGTTTGATATTCATGATTTTAATAGAACGCGCTACTTTTTCAGGCTCTTCCCAATCTACATTTTCAGGACGACCTGTTTTAACACCACAAAATCCACATGAACGGGTGCAAATATTTCCTAAAATCATAAAAGTTGCCGTTCCTTCTCCCCAGCATTCTCCCATATTCGGACAACTACCAGAAGCACAAATGGTGTTTAATTTGTATTTATCTACTAAACCTCTAAGTTCGGTATATTTTTGTCCAACGGGTAATTTTACACGAAGCCATTTTGGTTTTGGAGTAGGAGGAAATACGCTTTCTGTTGCCATAATTTGAAAATAAAATCTTTCGCAAATATACAAAACACATTAAAAACAAATCCTATTTTTGAAGTGTTATTTTTCATATGTAACATATCGCTAACTTTTGTTTAATGCCATTATGCAAGACTATAATTTTAATTTCAATTTTAAAAAAAAGCCACATAATTTTGAATATCATGTGGCTTTATTAATACAAATTTATTATTAGTCTGTCTCAATAAGACTAATTTGAATTGGAAGTCTTTTTTCACTTCTTACTACTTCACCATTTACGCGGCCTGGTGTCCATTTTTTATTATTTATTGCTAATAATTTCCGCTAATAATTTTTTAGCACGAAGTAGTTTTATTTTGATATTGTTTAGTGGTTCGTTCAATTGTTCCGCCATGTCTTGGTAACTCATTTCTTGAAAATAGCGAAGTTGAATCACTTCTTGGTAAGCAGGTTTTAATTGTTTAATTTGCAGCAGTAATTGCGATAAGTTTTGTTCGGTAATTAATTTGTCTTCAATGGTAGGTGTGCTGTCTAAAACTTGATTGGCTAAGCCATCTTCCTCGTTTGTAATTTCTAAAAATAAAGTGGATTTTTTTTTACGAATCAAATCGATATGAGCATTTTTAGCAATGGCAATTAACCAAGTATTAAATCCAAATTCAGGATTGTAAGTGCTTATTTTATCAAATGCTTTAGCAAATGTTTCTATTACGATATCTTCTGTATTAGTTTCATTTTCAGTGCGTTTTAGCATGTAACCGTACACTTCATTCCAATAAAAATCTAGAAGAAAAGTAAAAGCTACTTGATCGCCAAGTTTTGCTTTTTGAATGTTTTTAAGTATTTTTTCTTGTTTTACTTCCAATGTTCTGGTTTGTGTATCAAATTGGTAAAAGCCACTCGAAATTGAGTTATTATTAAAATAATTTCAAAAATTGGATACCAAACAATAATATCTTTTTCTTTTAATTTAGCTGCGCCATAACCAAAAACCATCCAGTTAAAAACGTATCTAAAACCTAAAACACTTGAAACAATAATCCAATTATATTGGAAAGATAGTAAAATTATGGCCAAAATAATACAAGTCACTTGTGAAATGAAATATAATCCAAGTTGTAGTTTGTTAAAATCTTTGTAAAATTTTTTGGTAGAAGTTTCCTTTCTTTTCTGATTCATCCAATCTTTGAAAGTAGTTTTTGGTTCAGAATAGGTAAAACTATCAGGACTATAACAAATTGTGGTGTTTGCTTTATTTGCGGCTTCATTAATAAATAAATCATCTTCGCCTGATCGCACTTTAATATGATTGATAAATCCGTTTACATTAAAAAATTCTGATTTTTTATAGGCCATATTTCGTCCTATTCCCATATAAGGTTTTCCGATTTTTGCCCAAGATAAATATTGAATTGCAGCAACAACACCATCAAAACGAATAATTTTATTTAATACAGAACCTTTAATTTTATCAAAAGCGCCATATCCTAAAACAATTGTTTTCTTGAATGAAAAGTGCGATGTCATTTCTAAAATCCAGTTTTCAGATGTAATGCGACAATCTGCATCTGTAAATAATAAATATTCGTTTTTTGCAGCTTTTATTCCTAACGTTAATGCGAATTTTTTGTTTCCCCAAAAGGCTTCATTGTTTTTTACTTTGACTAATTTAACAAAAGGATATTGCTTTTCGTATTCTTCAAATAAGTCTAATGTTTGGTCATTAGATGCATCATCAACAAGGACTAATTCATAATTTGGATAATTTTGGGAAACTAAAACAGGTAGTTGTTTCAATAAATTTTTATATTCATTTTTTGCCCAAACAATGACTGAAACAGGGACGCTTTTTGTGGTTTCTTTCTTAGGTTTCACAAACGAAAAACGACTAAAAACAAACGATTGGTACAAGAATTGAATGACAAAAAAACCTAAAAATGTAATAAATAGTATATATAATGTTGTTTCCATGTTCGTTTTAAAAGTTGTGCAAATTTAGGCTTATTTCTTTAAAGATTCAAGTTTAATTTTTTTACAAATCGTAAATCGTAAATCCCAAATCGTAAATTAAATCACATTCACTTCTGCTTCAATGCTAATTCCGTATTTTTCAAAAATAGTTTTTTGAATATTTTGCGCTACGTTCCAGATTTCATTTCCTGTTGCGTTTCCGTAATTTACTAATACTAAAGCTTGTTTCGTGTGAATTCCAGCATCTCCAAAACGTTTGCCTTTAAATCCAGCTTGTTCAATTAGCCAACCAGCAGGTACTTTTACATGTGTTTCCGAAACTGGATAATGTGGCATATCTGGATAATTCGCTTTGGCTTTTTCGTAAATTTCGATTGGAACAATTGGATTTTTAAAGAAACTTCCACTATTTCCTAATTCTTTTGGATTGGGTAATTTACTTTCACGAATAGCAATAACCGCTTTGCTAACATCTTGAATCGTTGGGTTTTTGATACCCATATTTTCTAATTCTATATCAATAGCACCATAAGATGTATTTAGTTTGTGATTCTTTTTAGTTAGTTTAAGAACAACTGATACAATTACATATTGGTTTTTCAAATCGGACTTAAAAACGCTTTCTCTATAACCAAACTTACAAGCAGATTTGTCAAAAGTGATAATTTCTTGTGTATCAATTTTCATCGCTTCACAAGAAACAAAAGTGTCTTTGATTTCTATGCCATAAGCACCAATATTTTGAATTGGAGTAGCACCAAGATTTCCCGGAATTAAAGATAAATTTTCAATACCGCCATAATTGTGTTTGATACAAAATACCACAAATTCGTGCCAGTTTTCTCCGGCATTTCCTTTTACCCAAACAAAATCGTCATTCTCATCTACAACTTCAATGCCTTTATTGTTAATATGCAACACTAAAGCATCGATATTTTGCGTTAAAAGCATGTTACTTCCACCACCTAAAATAAAGAGTTTTCTTTGTTGGTTTTCTTTTAAAACATTTGATAAATCGGAAATCGAATTTACCTCGCAAAATTCCGTCGCAAAAGCTTCAATGCCAAAGGTGTTGTATTTTTTTAACGATTGTTGTTGTATGATATTCATATTTTTAAGTGAATAGTGATTAGTAAATAGTGAAAAGCTATTTACTTAGTTCTTATATTGCTTTTTTCAATTCTTCCTCGCTAACGAATTCGTTTTTAAAGAAGGTTTGTTTACCGTTTTTAATTACAATTATTACCGGTAAACCTTCGTAACCTAACGCATTAAATAACGATTTGTTTTGATCAGCATCAATGCGGTTAACAATTACTTTATCAGACATTTCTTTACTTATTTTATCTAAATATGGCGACATTTTTTTACATGGACCACACCATTCTGCGTAAAAATCTATTACAACTGTTTTATGGGAAATCATTAATTTGTTGTAGTCTTCCAAAGTCATTCCAGACCAACTTGCGCTGGTTTTCGGATTTGCCTTTTCCCAAACCATATAACCGCCATCTAATTCGATAATGTTTTTAAAACCTAATTCCACTAAATGATTGGCAGCTTTTTTACTTCTTCCGCCGCTTAAGCAATATACAAAAACGGGTTTTGATTTGTCTAAATTGGCTACTTGAGTATCAAAAGAATCTCCGTTCCAATCCACGTTTTTGGCATCTGCAATTTTACCGTTTGCATATTCTCCTGGTGTTCTAACATCTAAAATTTGTGCGTCGTTTGTTTTAATAATTGCTGCTTTAAATTCTGAAGCAGCAACACTTTTGAAATTTTGGCTATTGGTGCAACTTATTGATAATGTAATAATTGCAATGGCTATGATTGATTTTATTTTTTTCATTTTATTAAAATATGTTGTTTATTTGTTTTTTGTTGATTCGTTAATGGTCTAACAATCTAATTATCTAACTTTCTAGAAAAATAAGCTAGATATTAAATATTTTATAGCTTTTATGTGTCTGTTTTATAATGTTTTCAGTTCTTTCAGGATGCGTGTCGGAAATAAAAATTTGACCAAAAACATCATTATTTACCATATTTACAATTTGTTGCACTCTAAACGCATCTAATTTATCAAAGATATCATCAAAAAGTAAAATCGGCAATGTTTTTGTGTGTTTTTTAATGAAATCAAACTGCGCTAATTTCAAGGCAATTAAAAATGATTTTTGTTGTCCTTGCGATCCAAATTTTTTAACAGGAAAACCTGCAATATTGAATAAAACATCATCTTTATGAATCCCACAAGTGGTATATTGAGTAATTTTATCTTTTTGAAGATTTTGAACTAGTAAGGTCTCCAAATTGAATTCATGAAGTTGACTTTCATACTCAATAGTTACTTTTTCAGCATTTTCTGAAATAACTTCGTATAATTCTTGAAATACAGGAATAAATTTTTCTAAAAAATCTTTTCTTTTAGAGAAAATTTGTTGTCCAAATCTCGATAATTGTTCGTTATAAATACTCAAATTATCAGCATCAAAAACCTGATTTAATGCAAAGTATTTTAATAAAGCATTTCTTTGTTGTAGTGTTTTTTGGTAGTTAATTAAAGTATTCAAATACGACGCATCAAAAGTAGAAATTACATTATCAATAAATTTTCTTCGTGTTTCGCTTCCTTCAATAATCAAATCTGTATCGCTAGGCGAAATAATTACAATAGGAATTAATCCAATATGTTCAGAAAATTTCTCGTAAATTTTACCGTTGCGTTTTAAAATCTTTTTTTGCGCTTTTTTGTAACTACAAATAATTTGTTCGGTACGATTTTCTTTTTCAAAAGTACCATCAATTACAAAAAACTCCTCACCATGTTTGATATTTTGTGTAGAAAGTGGATTAAAATAACTTTTTCCAACTGCTAAATGATAAATTGCATCCAAAATTGTGGTTTTACCAATGCCGTTTTTTCCTACAATAGCATTTATTTTGCTTTCAAATTCAAAAGAATTCTCTGCAATGTTCTTATAATTAAGTAAAGATAGTTTTTTTAAAATCACGTTTTTTCGGTAAAAAGCATCGAAAATTACACTTTCGAGTACAAATGTAAGTTCAATTTTTAAAAATATAAATAAAAGAACTTTTAAATTTAAATAAAAAGTATATTTTTGCACTTCTAATAAAATTTTAGTTCAATGGCAACATATAATAAAAGAGGTTATAAATCACCAAAACCTGAAGTAGAAAAAGATCCAGCATTTGATACAAGTGTAGATGACATAAATGTAAACGAAAAAGATAGTACTACTGCTGGTGTTTTTAATACATTAGATGAAACAGCAAATAAAACCGAAGAATGGGTTATTAAAAACCAAAAAGCAATATTAGGCGTAATTTTAGCAGTAGCAGTTGCTACTTTAGGATATATCTTATACGATAAATACATTGCAACGCCAAGCCAAGAAGAAGCATTTAAAGAAATGAATCAAGCACAAATATATTTTCAAAAAGCTGTTGATGCTACTGAAAAACAAGATTCTTTATTTAAATTGTCTTTAAAAGGTGGTGAAGGTAAATTAGGTTTTGAAGGAATTATTTCAGAATATGCAGGAACAAAAGCCGCTAATTTAGCAGAGTATTCTGCAGGAATGGCTTGTTTACATTTGAAAGATTTCAAAAAAGCAATTGAACATTTAGATAACTTTTCAACTAAAGAATTAAATTTACACGCTTTGGCTATTGGTGCAAAAGGTGACGCAAATGCGGAACTAAATAATAATGAAGAAGCTTTAAAATTATACGTTGAAGCTGCAAATGCAGATGAAAATGATTTTGTAACACCAAGATTTTTATTAAAAGCAGCTAACTTGGCTATTGTTTTAAAAAGAAATGAGGAAGCTTTAGGTTATTTAAAAACTATAAAAGAAAAATACGAAACTTCTCAAGAAGGAAGTACAGTTGATATTTTAATTGCTTCATTGGAAAAATAATGGCAACCGAAAATAAAAATTTATCTCAATACGATAAAAACACAATCCCAAACGCGAAAGATTTTCGGTTTGGGATTGTTGTTTCAGAATGGAATGAAAACGTTACAGAAGGTTTGTATAACGGAGTTGTTTCCGCTTTAACAGATTGTGGCGCACTACCAGAAAATATAGATCGTTGGAATGTTCCAGGAAGTTTTGAATTAATTTTTGGTGCCCGACAAATGCACGAAAAGTTGGAGCTAGATGCTGTAATTGTTATTGGTTGCGTAATTAAAGGTGAAACCATGCATTTTGAATTTGTTTGTGAAGGTGTAACCCAAGGCATGAAAGATTTAAATTTATTGTATGATGTGCCTACTATTTTTTGTGTTTTAACAGATAATACTATGCAACAATCTATCGATAGAAGCGGAGGAAAGCACGGAAATAAAGGAATTGAAGCAGCAATTGCCGCTATTAAAATGATAGAATTGAACAAACGATACTAAATTCTAGTAAAGTCAAATAAAACCAAAATCATAGGTTTCCATTCATGGAAGGCTGTGATTTTTTATTTTTAGAGAAGTATTTTGTTATTAACTTTTACATATTTGTAATTTTTGAGAACTAAAAATAAGTTTTTAATTTCTTAAATTTGTAATATTACCAAAATAAAAAACAAAACAGATTAATGTCTGGAATTATTCAATTATTACCTGATCATGTAGCCAATCAAATTGCTGCTGGAGAAGTGGTGCAACGACCGGCTTCTGTAGTTAAAGAGTTGATTGAAAATGCTGTTGATGCAAAGGCAACCGAGATTAAACTTATCGTAAAAGATGCTGGAAAAACGCTAATTCAAGTCATTGACAATGGCTTAGGAATGAACGTAACAGATGCCCGATTGTGTTTTGAACGTCATGCGACTTCTAAAATCTGTCATGCGGAAGATTTATTTGCTTTACATACAAAAGGATTTCGTGGAGAAGCTTTAGCATCAATTGCAGCAGTTGCTCACGTAGAATTAAAAACCAAGCAAGATCAAGAAGAATTAGGTATTCATATCATCATTGAAGGCAGTAAAGTAATTACACAAGATGTGGCCGTTTTACCAAAAGGAACTTCATTTCTAGTAAAAAATCTATTTTTCAATATTCCTGCTCGTAGAAATTTTTTAAAATCTGATAACATCGAATTGAAACATGTTATTGACGAGTTTGAACGCGTAGCTTTAGCGCATCCTAATATCAGTTTTACGATGATTAGTAATGGAAGTGAAGTGTTTAATTTGCCAAGTTCTAATTATCGGCAGCGAATTGTAAATATTTTCGGTGGTAAAACAAATGAAAAATTAGTTCCTGTAACAGAAGAAACTGAGATTTTGAAAATTAGTGGTTTTGTAGGAAAGCCCGAATTTGCAAAGAAAAACAGAACAGAACAATTTTTTCTAGTCAATAATAGATTTATACGAAGTCCATTTTTGCATCATGCTATCATGAATGCTTTTGATGGTTTGTTGCGAGACAATAATCAACCCAGTTATTTCTTATTTTTAGAAGTACCGCCGCATACTATTGATATTAACATACATCCCACAAAAACAGAAGTAAAATTTGACGATGAACAAGCGTTATACGCTATTTTACGCGCCACTGTGAAACACAGTTTAGGGATGTTTAATGTTGCGCCAATACTCGATTTTGAGAGAGATGCTAATTTAGATGTTCCTTATGATTACAAAGATAAAACGTTAGGTACACCAACCATTCAGGTGGATCGATCTTTTAATCCTTTTGAACCTGAAACTAAAAAATATTCGGCTTCGCCTTCTCATGAAAAAAGTAAATCAGCGCAACCTCATTGGGAAAGTTTATATACCAATTTAAAACAAGATGCAAATGAAGTTTCAGTGGATCCTTTTGAAACAGATTTAGTAGCCAGTAAATTATTTGATGATAAATCGACAGAAAGCCAGACTTTAATATACCAATTTAATAGAAAATATATTATCAATAGCATCAAATCTGGGTTGTTAGTTATTCATCAAAATAGGGCTCATCAACGTATTTTATATGAACAATTTTTAACAAACATTACCGTTCAACAAGCCTCAAGCCAGCAATTGCTATTCCCTTTGGAATTTAAATTTTCTAGAGATGAGATGATGTATTTAAAAGAAATTCAACCTAATTTAGAAGGTATAGGTTTTGCTTTTGAAAAAATGGGATTGGATGAGGTAATTATTTTGGGTTTACCAGCCCAAATTTCGGATTTAAATGTAATTGAGATTTTACACGATTTGATTTATAATTTGCAAGAAAATTTACCAGAAGATAGTTTTTCATTGAGTGATAGTATTGCTAAATTTATTGCCAAAAGTGTCGCGATTAAATCAGGAAAATATCTAAATATCATAGAATTAGAAAATATTGTAAATGGCTTGTTTGCCTGCAAAGAACCAAATGTTTCGCCGTTTCAAAAACCTATATTTATTACATTAACCACAGAAGATTTAGATAAAAAATTTTAAGTATGTTCAATAATATGACGCCGGTTGTAAAGCAACTATTAATAATAAATGTTTTGGTTTTTATATTGAGTCAGGCCATGCCTCAAAATTACGAAACACTATCTTTGTTTTACTTTGAAAGTGAAAAGTTCCGATTTTGGCAACCTTTTACGCACATGTTTATGCATGCGCCTATGCCAAATTTGATGCATATTTTATTTAATATGTTTGCTTTGGTTTCTTTTGGTTCGGCTTTAGAACATTATTGGGGTGGAAAAAAGTTTTTGTTTTTTTATATTGTTTGTGGCTTAGGAGCAGCTTTGGTTCAAACAGGCATGAATTATTACGAAATTCATCAGGTAATAAATGAACTAGGTCTATCTGCTCAAGATATGCAGGTTATTTTTGATACACCTTTAAGTAACGTTTTTAATTCAGGTGGTCAATCAACAGGAAAAGTTAGTCAAATTTTAAATAACGTGAATTGCACACAAGCTCAATTTGATAAATTATCTTTAATTTATGGAAGTTGTGTTGGTGCTTCTGGCGCCATTTATGGTTTGTTAGTAGCATTTGCCTATATGTTTCCAATGGCAGAATTAATGATGATGTTTATTCCAGTACCTATTAAAGCGAAGTTTTTTGTTCCAATAATCGTTGGTTTAGATTTGTTTTCTGGAGTAACCGGTTTTTCAATATTTTCTGGTGGAGGTAATATCGCACATTTTGCTCATATTGGAGGTGCACTATCTGGTTTTATTTTGATGATGCTTTGGAGAAAAAATAAATTTACGCATACTAGGTGGAATTAAAATTCAATTGCAATAACAATTGCAAAAATCAATATTAATAAAAAAATAATGATTATCAATTAAATCTGTGTACTTATAACAATGAGTATTTTAAACGAAATAAAGCAACAATACAAAACGGGTGATGTTTCTCAAAAGTTAATTTTTATTAATATTTTGGTGTTCATTATAAGTGCTATGTGTTTTAGTTTTGTTTCAAATCAGTTTCAATATCCAAACTGGCTAGCTTTGTCTTCAAATTATAAAGATGTTTTATGGTTTCCGTGGACAGTATTTACCTACGGATTTTTTCATTCAGAGCCGATTCATCTTTTATTTAATTTGATTTTTTTGTATTATATTAGTTCGTTATTTTATACGTTTTTCAACACCAAACAGTTTTTAACGGTTTATTTTTTAGGCAGTTTTTTTGCAGGTTTAATTTTCGTTGCTTTCGGGTATTTCTTTAATTATTCTAATTTAATAGTTGGTGCAAGTGCGTCTATTATGGCTATTTTTATGGCAGTTGCCACCTTCGCGCCAAGTTATTCCATTCGGCTTCCTTTACTTGGATATTTTAAAATTTGGCAGTTGGCATTTTTTTATATTTTCTTGGACTTAGTGCAGTTACTTTCAGAAAACACTGGCGGACATATTGCACATTTGTCTGGTGCTGCCTTTGGATTTGCTTTTTCATTTTTAATAAAAAAAGGATTTGATTTAAGTGAAATATTTACCATTAAAAAGAAAAAAAACAATACATTTAAAAAAATTTATAAAAACAAACCCATAAAAAAATACCAATCAGTGCGTGTTTCAGATGTAAATTTTACACAAAGACAAATTGATGAAATTCTCGAAAAAATTAGTAAATCGGGATACGAAAGTTTAACCAAAGAAGAAAAAGAATTTCTTTTTGCAGCCAATAAATAGATGCTAAAAAAAATGTCATTTATTTCAAAAATCATGTTGTTTTTTAATGTAGTCGTTGCGATTACTACATTAATGGCATATTTATTGCCTTTTTTAGCGCCAAAGTGGTTTCCTTTTTTGAGTGTACTAAGTTTGTTTTTACCTTTTTTCTTAGTGGTCAATTTGTTGTTCTTTACATATTGGTTGATACAATTCAAAAAGTATATTTTTGTGTCAGGTTTGGTGTTGCTTTTGGGAATTACATTTATTAATAAGTTTTACAATTTAAAACAAACAGTATTGCCGAAATCTGAAAATGAATTTACGATAATGAGCTATAATGTTCGTTTATTCAATAAATTTAATTGGTACAAAAAAGCCAATATTCCTAACAAAATTGCAGAATTTGTTTCAGAAAAAAATCCTGATATTTTGTGCGTTCAAGAGTATTCAGATTTAGAAAAAACCAAATTTTCAAATTATAAATACCAGCATATTTTTAAAGAAGGCAATAACATCATTGTTGGAAATGCTATTTTTTCAAAATACAAAATAATAGATAAAGGCGTAATTAATTTTCCAAATTCAACTAATAATGCAGTTTATGCCGATATTATTAAAGGCAATGATACATTGCGAATTTATAGTATGCACTTGCAATCGATAAAAATTAGTACAAATATTGAAGAGGAAGAAATTCAGAAAATTAATGAATCCAAAACCAAATATATTTTCAGAAAAATTAGCGAAGCTTTTACCAAACAACAAGAACAATCCTTATTGTTAAAACAGCATTTTAGCGAATGCAAGTATAAAAAAATTATTTGTGGCGACATGAATAATAGTGCTTTTTCATTTGTTTACAGAACCATAAAAGGTTCTATGCAAGACGCGTTTGAGTCAAATGGAGACGGATTTGGAAAAACTTATAATTTTAAATATTATCCAGCACGAATTGACTATATTTTTGCAGATAAAACCATTCAGATTAAAAGTTTTGAAACTTTAAACGATTTCTATAATAGTGATCATTTTCCTTTAATTTCAAGATTAGAAATTAAATAATATCCAAATCATATTTATTCAAAAGTCCGCTTAAATTCTCATTTGAAAATTTAGTTTTGCTAAGTTTATTATTTTCAGGATGGATTGAAAAATGAATAGCTGAGCTGAAGTCTGTTTTTTCTAAATTAGTTGCGTCAAAAATAGATTTTGATAAATCGCAAGAATCAAATTTTACACCTGTAAGATTAGCACTAGAAAAATCAACATCAATAATTCTTGAATTTTTAAACTTTGAGTTTTTTAAGTTCATTTTGAAAAATGAACAAACTTGTAAGACACAAGAATCGAAAGAAATTTCAAATAAAAAATCATTACAATATTCAAATTGTAAGCCTAAAAAAGTACATTCTTGGAATAAAATGTCTTTAAATGAAGTCTGACTAATAATGGGTGCTTCAAATTTGCAATTGATAAATTCGCAATTCGTAAAAATACTGTTTGAAAGCGTTGTTTTAATAAAACTACAGGAATCAAAAATGCAAGTGTCGTATTCAGCTAATTCAAATAATTCGTTTGAATAATTGATTTTATTAAATGTGGCATCTATAATTAATTGCATAACGAATGGAGTTGGATAAATCTGTCACTCTGAATTTGTTTCAAAAGCCAAAAAGAAATCATATTAGTTTTCTTCTGTTTTTTTTCTTTCAATTATCCATTCATTTAAACGTTTTCCATATTTTGACTTGGCAACTTTTGGAACCAACATTTTATTAATAGTGTCTAATAATTTTATATTTGCGTCTGGAATTTCACTCAACGCCAGGTATGGCGACACTTCATATTTTGGATTTATAAGTGCAAAATTAGCCGTATATAAATATTTTCTAATCGTTAGTTTATCTCGTTTATTTTGAATTTCTTCAATTATTGCTGCGTTATTTGCTTTTTTATTTTTTAATTCTTGTTCCAATAAATCTAGTTTTTCATTATTAAGATTCGACCTGATTTTTAAGTATTTTTCATATACTTTTTGATTTTCAGATCCTGAAATTTTTGCATTTGAATAAAAACCTTGTAAACTAGTTTCAATTTTCATTTTACCAGGTTCTGCAAAAAATTGAATACTATTATCGATAGATTCCGTAGTTCCTCTGTCTAATGATAAATATAACATTTGCGGTTCATCCAATTGAAATTTAGTTTCAAAATTAGATTTACCAGAGATAATAATGCTGTCTAACAAAACTAAAATGGTATCATTAAGTTTATGAATGTATAATTTTCCCTTTTTTAATCCTTCTACACTTCCAGATATTTCTAAATTTCCAGTTTTATTATTATTATTATTATTATTATCTGTTTTGCTACAAGCTACTAAAATTGTAACTAAAAGTATTATAAATATTTTTTTCATTTTACGGGTGTTTTTTTCATTTTTTATGAATTGCAAAGAAAATAAAAAAATCCTCAAATTAATAGTAATTTGAGGATTTTATACTAGTTATTAAAATTTAATTAGCCTTTTAACCAAGCATTTTTAATAGCTTCTTTTGTTTTATCCGTTGCCATAAATCCTGATTTTTCTTCTTTTGGCAAATTAATTTTTCCTTTTAAAATTAAGTCTTTCCCATCTCTTGTTACGGTTACAGAAATTGCATCACCATCTTTCCAAGATTCGCTTGACATGATTAAATCGTAAATATTATCTAAATTATATTCTTTGTCATTAAATGCTTTTAAAATATCATTACCTTGAATTCCTAAAGAAGTCATAAAAATATTATTACTCACATCTTCTAAAGCTTTAATTTGTTTTGTTGCGCCGTCAACAGTAATTAATGGTGTTCTTCCGTCTTTTAAAAACGGATTTCCTGTAGCGATGGTTATACCTTTTGTAACTCCCATTTTTGCAAAATATTCATCATAAGGAATTGGTGTTTCGCCAGCAACATATGTATTTAAAAATTCTCCAATTTGTGGGTATGTAATTCTATTAATTGTAGCAAATAATTCTTCGTCTTTAAATGGTTTGTTGCTACCAAATTCGTTTGATAAATCTTGCATTAAAGTTAAAATTCCTCTTTGACCGTTGCTTAATTCCCTCATTTGAATATCAATACACATAGCAATTAAAGCTCCTTTTTGATATACATTTAAGTATTGGTCTTTATAAGGTTGCTCCAAAACGTTTTCACTCATTTTTGTAAAACTCATTTTGTCATTCATAGCGTTTGCTTCCTCGATTTTACCATTCATTCTTTTGTAGAAATCTTCCTCTGAAATTAAACCTTGATTTATTTGGAATAAATTCGCAAAATATTCTGTAATACCTTCATACATCCATAAATGTTCAGACATTTTAGGTTTATTGAAATCAAAATAATGAATTTCTCTAGAATGAACACTTAACGGCGTAACAATATGAAAAAATTCATGTGAAACCACATCTTTTAGCTGCTCTTGTAACGCTTCTAGCGGCATCATTTCTGGCATTACAACGGTTGTTGAAGTCATGTGTTCCAAGGCACCAAAACCTTTTGCATCTTTAGCTGCCATATCTGAAAGATATAATAAGACTGTATATTTTTTATTAGTGTTAAATTTACCTAAGAATTTTTTTTGAGCCCTCATGAATTTTTCTGTTTCAGGAGTGATATCGGCCGCTTTGTATTTTCCATTTGGAGAATATACACTGATTACAATATCCATACCTTCTACA
This sequence comes from Flavobacteriales bacterium, assembly GCA_002737105.1. The sequence goes on from NSHO01000005.1 coordinate 21,656, forward strand.
TTAAACTCAGTATAATCAGGTTTAGAATACATAATAGGATTGTCTACTAAAGCGCCATATCTTTCGGCAGTAAAAATGTCAACTTCATTACTTGAATTGGTGTCAATTAATGAAGTAGCGCCCCATAAATTTGCAGGATGTTTTACTTCAACTGTGTATGGAATTTCAGATTTTCCTTCAAAATAACCCACAAAACCATGTGTGTTAATCATAAAATTTTCACCAGCTTTAATGTTTGTACCAGCAGGTGAAAATATATCTTCGCTTTCACCAAAACCTGCTCCGCCTTCTGTGTCGAAGGTGTCACTAACATTATAGGTTACTTTGGCTAATTTGGTTGCCTCATTAATAGTGTACGAATTTTCGTCTATTTTGGCAATTTTTAAAGGATTTCCTTTTTGGTCAAAAGCTTTTACATTATCTACATATCTACCGTAATTGTCTTCAGAATAGGTTCCCGGAACAATTTTAGGAATGTTAAACATGGTAGTTTCAGTGGTAATTGTAGGATTAATTATCGTAACTTTTACTTTGTCGTCGGTTACATTTACTAAATCAATACTAACGGATACATCATTTTTTACAGTTGAAGTAACATTGGATGTTTTACAACTAATTAAAAAAATAGTGCAACTAAGAGTAATTAATATTTTTTTCATTTTATATTTATTTTTTGTTGAATAAGTAGCTAAACCAGAAAAATTGTTACAAAAAAAATCCTGTCTTGATTATACATCAGACAGGATTTTATTAATCGAATTTATTTTTAAAATAATATTTACTATCTAAATCGTCTATATCATCATCTAAAACATTGGTTTTAAACGTTTTTGGTTTGGGTTTTCCTGCAGTAACTTTCTTTTTCCAAAGTTCAAAATTGTCTTTAGATAGTTTTTTTTTCATAATTTCGGTTACTTCATTTTCAGTAATGCCAAATTCTTCTTTAATTACTTCAAAAGGTTTTTTTTCCTCTTGTGCCATACTAATTACTCGTTCAGTTTGTTCGTAATTTAGTTCAATCTTTTTACTTTTTTTCATTAGTGAAAAGCATAATTTGTTAATTATTCTGTTTTTGTTTTCGTTTCAACAATCAATATTAGTAAAAAAAATATTTTGAAGCAAAAAATTGCTGTTTTTTTTAAAGAATTTTTCTAAAAGTTAAATTTATTCTAGGTTTTTTAGGTTGAGTGGACTTTGGAATTTGATGTTTATAATGAATTTGGGCGCCATTTTTCATAACTAATAAACTTCCGTGTTCTAATAATAAAGACTGTTTAATCTCTTTTTTTGTATTGTGTTTTATTTGAAACATTCTTGCTTCTCCAAAACTTACCGATGCGATAACTGGGTCTCTGCCTAATTCTTTTTCATTATCTGCATGCCAACCATTACTGTCTTTTTCGTTTCTGTACAAATTTAATAATACAGTTGTAAAATGTTCATTTATTGCGTTTTCAATTTCGTCTTTTATAAATGTCAGTGAAGTATTTAAAGGATGAGGCTGCATAATAATATTTGAATAACCATAGGATTTTCCTTCATTTCCATAAAGTGATGTTAATCTGGGTTGGGCTATTTTTTTACCAAAAATTGTAATGTCATCTTGTTGCCAAGCTGTTTCATGATACAATTTTTCTAGAAATAAATCGGCTTTTTCTTTGGAAAAAAAATTAGGATAATAAATAAATTCGGCATCGGGCAAATTTAAAATTATAGGTTCTTGGTTAAATAAATTAAGCATAAAAAAGTGATGAATTTACTGCTAATTTATAGATTTTTTTTCAAATTAATTACTCTTTTTTAGATAAATTTAGGTTCATAATTATTACTGCGAAAATAATTAAAAGTATACCACACCACTGCCAAAAGACAACTTTTTCATTTAATATTAAAAATGCCATTAGTACTGAAACTGGCAATTCCAGTGATGCGACTATACTACCTAAACCCAATCCTGTTTTTGGAAAACCAGCATTTAATAATATAGGCGGAATTATAGTCCCAAAAAAAGCTAAAAATAATCCGTAATTTTTGAAAATATCAATATTTAAAGCGCCAACTTGTGTAAAAGCTGAAAATATAAATACCATTACACTTCCGCCCAAAAGCATATACAAACTTCTTTGTGCGGACGATATTTCTATTGCTACTTTATTCGCTGTAAACATAGTCGTAGTAAATGATGCAGCAGCCAAAATACCCCAAAAAACGCCTTTCCAATCTAATTTTAGGTTGAATTCATATAATTTTGTGGCTAAAAATGTTCCTAATAATACTATAATAACCGAGATTATCTTTTGCTTAGAAGGTAATTTTTTATCTAAAAACCATTCTAGTAAAACGCCCATCCAAACCGTTTGCATTAATAACACAATTGCAATTGAAACATCAATATATCTTACGCATAAGTAGTAAAAAACGCTCGTCATTCCTAAGGAAGTTCCAGCAATCATTAATTGAAAAATATTTTTTGAAGTTGCCGTCTTTGTTTTTTCTTTCTTGAATATTTTTTGGAATAAATTGATTAATAATAATCCAAGAATACCGTAAATAAATTGTGAAGATGTTATTTCTGCAGTTGTAAAACCATCCTTATAAGCCAATTTTACAAATGTGGCTAGCATGCCATAACTTGTTGCGCCTAATGCTACTAATAGTACTCCTTTTAGGATGTTATTTTTCATTTTAAGAATTTTAAAAATACTTTAATTAATAATCATTTTCTTTCATCAAATCTTTAAGGTGAACGCGTAAGGCATTTACGGAAATACTAATTTCCCAAAATGAAATCCCCAATGAAATAAGTAATACCAATAAACTCAATCCAAACACATAAATACCAGATGTTTCGTAATTTAAAAAGAGCAAAAGCATCGCAAATACGGATAAAAACAAACACAAAACACCAAAAAGTTGCATGTATCTTATCAGTGTGATTCTTTGGTTGAGGTTTTTAATCTCAACTAAAATTGATTTGTTTTTGTCCTGATCGTAGTTTTTTTTCAAACTTCTAACAATTTGTGCAATGGTTAAAAATCTATTGGTATAAGCTAATAAAATTAGTGATGTTGCAGAAAATAGTAAAGCCGGAGTTTCAATAGAAAGATTCATTAGATGTAATTTTTAATTTAAAATAATAATTTTTAAAGATACTTTTTTATGTAAAACATATTGTAACTTTTATCTCATTTTTTTATCCAGAAACAACGATAACTTTTTAGCACCAATTTCATTTAAATGATCGGCATCATGAAAATCTGTAGCTACAAATTTTTCAGAATCTAACAGATTTATATATTCGCAATTTGGATTTTTTTGAACGAGTTCATTTATGGTATTGGTTGTTTTTAATAATTGCATTTTATTTACATTCTTGGAATAAGAAGCATGCGTTGGTGTGGTAATGAACAGAATTTTTACCTTATTTTTTTGACATAATTCTATTATTTTGTGTAAACTTTTTAAATTAGCGTCAAATAATTTAAAGTTATTTACGGTATGTTTTTTGGCTGTGAATTCGCCCTCAAATTTTTGGTTGCTCTTCGAACTAAAGTTTGTTCCCCAGCCCAAATTTGATGAGGTTATAAATGATTTATCAAACACATAAAACTTCACAGTTTTTTTTATATTCAGTAAAATATCATGATTTAAAGTTTCAAAATTATCTGTAAAACGATATTTATTTTCAAAACCATAATACAAAATATAGTTTTTCAAGCGCCATTTTTCAACGTCAGTTTCTAAGGTTTCAAATAAACTAGAATAAGAAATTGGAATAATCACAGTTTCTAAATTCGAAAATTTATCCTTGTAATGATTTAATAACTCTTCATCTAAATCCAATGTTTGCGAAACATAAGCCGCATTGAAAGTGTGTTTGGAAAAATATTCAGGATTTATGCCGTAAAAACTATGAGAACTTCCTAAAATCAGGGTATTAATTTTCGAAGCATTTTTGTCTAAATAGACTTTTTTTAGTTGATAATCGTTAGGGATTTTTCTTATTGCAATTTCTAAAACCAAAAAGAAAATAAAAATTGGCAGTATGATTTTCAAGATATGTAACCAAAATTTTTTCATTTATGAGTATTGAAATAATATTTTTTTACTTTCTCCTGCAATATAAAAAAAATCCTGACAGGAAAAACTAACTGTCAGGATTTTATAATTTAGTTTTAAATATTATTTTAGCGTATCAAAACTTCTTTTTACAAAAGCAGTCAGTTCCTCTCCTTTTAATAAGCCTTGAGATAATTTGGCTAAATCTAATGCGTTTTTCACCAACTCTTTTTGTGTTGTTTCATTAGCTTGCAAGATTGAACTTGCCAACTCCGAATTGGCATTTACCACCAAATTATACATTTCTGGCATGTTGCTCATTCCAAACATTCCGCCGCCGCCGCTTTGACTCATTTCTTTCATACGACGCATAAATTCAGGTTGTGTAATGATAAATGGCGTAGCATCACTATCTAATGATTCTAATTGAACAGAATAGGCTTTAGGAATTACAGTTTCTAAAGAAGCTTTTAGTGTTTCCTTTTCAGTATCTGATAATTTAGAAATTTGTACTTCTTCTTTGTTGATTAATTTATCAATATGATCCGCATCAACTCTTGCAAAAGTTAAATTTTCATTATCTGCTTCCAATTTCTGAATTAAATGCGATACAATTGGAGAATCTAAAAGTAAAACTTGGTATCCTTTGTTTGTGGCAATATCAATATAACTGTGTTGTGTTTCTTTATTTGAAGCATATAAAACAACTAATTTTCCATCTTTATCTGTTTGTAAATCTTTAGTTGTTTCTTTTAATTCAGCTAAAGTGTAATGTTTGTTTGCTGTTGTTGGATACAAAACAAAATCACCAGATTTTTCATAAAATTTAGGTTCAGAAAGCATTCCGTATTCCAAAACAATTTTAATGTCATTCCATTTTGCTTCAAAATCCTCACGGTTTTCGGTAAACAATGATTTCAATTTGTCCGCTACTTTTCTTGTGATATAATTTGAAATCTTCTTTACATTACTATCAGCCTGTAAGCCAGAACGCGATACATTTAACGGAATATCTGGGGAATCTACCACGCCTTTAAGCATCAATAAAAATTCAGGTACAATGCCTTCCACATTATCCGTTACATAAACTTGATTTTGATACAACTGAATTTTATCTTTCTGAATTTGTAAATCAGAACCTAATTTTGGAAAATATAAAATACCAGTTAAATTAAACGGATAATCTACATTTAAATGAATGTGAAATAATGGCTCTTCAAACTGAGATGGATATAATTCTCTATAAAAGTTTTTATAGTCTTCGTCAGACAATTCACTTGGTTGTTTGGTCCAAGCTGGATTTGGATTGTTTATAAAGTTATCAACGTCTATATATTCAGGTTTGTAGTCATCACCAGCATCATCTGGTTTTGGTAAAGCTTCTTTTTTAGTTCCAAATTTTATTGGAATCGGCATGAATTTATTGTACTTCGTCAACAATTCACGGATTTTAAATTCTTCTAAAAACTCTAATGAATCTTCTGCAATGTGTAACACAATTTCAGTTCCTCTATCGGTTTTATCATGCGGTTCTAAAGTAAATTCTGGACTTCCATCGCAAGTCCAATGCGCAGCTGGTTCGTCTTTAAAAGATTTTGTGAAAATTTCTACTTTTGAAGCCACCATAAAAGCAGAATAAAAGCCCAAACCAAAATGTCCAATAATTCCAGAATCTTTAGCAGCGTCTTCGTACTTGTTTAAAAATTCTTCTGCTCCTGAAAAAGCCAATTGGTTGATGTATTTTTCCACTTCGTCTGAAGTCATACCAATACCTTGGTCGATAACATGAAGTTTTTTGCCTTCTTTATCAATTTTAATTTCTATTATCGGATTTCCGTATTCCGTTTTCGCTTCACCAATGCTGGTAAGATGTTTTAATTTTAAAGTGGCATCGGTTCCGTTAGAAATTAATTCACGTAGAAAAATCTCGTGATCGCTGTACAAAAATTTTTTAATCAATGGGAAAATATTCTCCACCGAAACATTAATTTTTCCTGATGTCATATGATGTAAATTTTAAATTAATTTAATGATTTTGAATAGTCAAATTAAGTACCAATTTTGTTTTTGCTGACAAATTGACATTTTTACTTTATTGCAAATACAATATTTTTTTGGTTGCTCATAAATTAATACATTTACA
>NSHO01000050.1 GCA_002737105.1 Flavobacteriales bacterium
CTTCGGCTAAAATTAAATCAGCTTCTTTTAGCACGCGAATAGCCCGAAACGTCATGTCTTCTAGATTGCCGATTGGCGTAGGAACTATATATAATTTACTCATTTATTTTTTAGTTTGTGGTTTAAATAGAAATCAATAAAAAAATATTCATAATTCAAAAAACCATTATCAATAAACTACAAACTAATTAAACTTTTTTTCCACAATTTCTATAAACCGAACTTCAAATTCTTCTTTATTTTCCCAATTATTATAATCTGGTTTTACAAAATCCAACACAAAAGATTTTGCTTCCTCCCAATTAGTGAAAGTATTTAATTGTGATAAAACGCGTTGTAAGTCGTCCGCGTTTCCTGCAAATAAATTTTTCTCAAATGCAATTTTATCGTTTAATCCTAAAACTATAGCTTTTCCATTTATAACTGGCGTTTCTTCTTCTGTTTGGATTTCTATTTCTGGCTCTGAAGCTGTTTTTGTCTCAACTTCAATATTTATTTCTTCCGCTTTTTCTTCAACAATTTCGGCCTCAATTAAAGGTTCAGAAATTTCAGAAGTTGCTTCATTTGTAAGTTCTTTTTTCTCAAAAAACGTGTCTTGGTAGTCGTGAACCAAAATATCTTCCATTGAAATTTGTTTGGTCACTTTTGTGCCAATAATTTCAGGATTTGAAGTTGTCTTTTTCTTTTTTATTTGAGTTGCAATTACTTCTTTAGCGGGTTTTTGATCAACTTGTGATTCTTCTACAGATTCTTCATCAATATTTTCTTCATCAATATTTTCTGATATAATTTCTTCTTTTCCAATTTCTGCAGTTTCGTTAGAAGGAAAAAGTTCATGAGAAATTTCATTTTTCTCAAAAAATTCTTCTTCAATTTGTGCAATATGCTCTTTAGAAGCCATCTCTAAATAAATTTCCTCTTCATCAACAACTTCAATTGAACCTACTATAATTTTCTCTACTTTTTCTTCAAAAAATGCCTCAGAAAATTCTTCATTTACTAAAGCCGTATTCGCTTCGTAAAATTTTAAAAGCGATAATTGCTCATACAACTTCTTCACTTCTTCAAGTAATTGAATGGTTTCGGTATGATTTTTTAGCTTTAATAAACGGTGCGCTATGCTAATTAATTCGCCTTCAATTTTTTTCTTCATAACTTTTTGTTTGTGTTGAACTTTTATAGCGTTGATTTTTATATTTTTGTTATTATTACAAAGGTAAAAGAAAAAATGACTAAATTTAAATAGTAGAAAAATATTTTATCACGAATTTTCGAATTAAAAAAAGAAAAAAGCTACAATCGCCTTCGTCGATGATTAATTCTTGAATTAGTGCAAAAATCAGTACTATTGGTTGCAGATTATTATACGATTTAATTTAAAAAAAGAAAATGTTTTTAGAAAATACGGTAAATCAGGAAGAACAATTTGGTTGGATAGAAGTCATATGCGGCTCTATGTTTTCAGGTAAAACAGAAGAATTAATTAGACGATTAAAACGAGCACAATTTGCCAAACAAAAAGTGGAGATTTTTAAACCGGCAATTGACACGCGGTATAATGATGAAATGGTGGTATCACACAACAAAAATGAAATTCGTTCTACTCCAGTTCCGGCGGCGGAAAATATTAGAATTTTAGCACAAGGTTGTGATGTTGTAGGTATTGATGAAGCGCAGTTTTTTGATGATGAAATAATAACAATTTGCAATGATTTAGCCAATAGCGGCATTAGAGTTATTGTTGCGGGTTTAGATATGGATTTTAAAGGAAATCCTTTTGGACCCATGCCAGCACTTATGGCAACTGCCGAATACGTTACAAAAGTTCACGCAGTGTGCACCAGAACAGGAAATTTAGCCAATTATAGTTTTAGAAAATCCGATGATAAAAAATTAGTTATGCTTGGCGAAACTGAAGAATATGAACCTTTAAGTAGGGCTGCTTATTATAAAGCGATGCGTGAAGAAAAAGAAAAGTAAATTCAATACGAATTTTAGCAATTTTCAATAACAAATTCATAAAAATGGTAGTAAAATCTAACATATTAAACGAAGCCAATATAAACTTCTCAAATTCTATGATAGAATTTGAGCATGTTTCTATTGATAGTCGTAGTTTACAAAACGGAAATCCCTCTTTATTTTTTTGTTTGAAAGGCCAAAATAATGATGCACATACTTTTATTGAAAGTTTAATTGAAAAAGGCGTGCAGCATTTTGTAGTAGAATATATTCCCGAAAATGTGAAAGGAAAAGCGCATTTTTGCTTAGTAGAAAACACTACAATTGCTTTACAAAATTTGGCAAAAGCGTATAAAAATCAATTTCAGATAAAAACTATCGGAATTACCGGGAGCAATGGAAAAACGATTGTAAAAGAATGGTTAAACTTCCTTTTAAGTCCAGATTATTCAGTTGTTAGAAGTCCTAAAAGTTTTAATTCGCAAGTTGGCGTGCCGCTTTCTGTTTTTGGAATCAATGAAAATCATACACTGGGCATTTTTGAAGCCGGAATTTCTTTAAAAGGCGAAATGCAACATTTAGCAGCTATTATTCAGCCGAATATTGGGATTTTCACACATTTAGGCAACGCACACCAGGATGGTTTTACAACAGTTGAAGAAAAAATAATTGAAAAATGCAAGCTATTTTCAAAAGCTGAAGTGCTGATTTTAGAAAAAAACGATTGGATTGAAAAACACATAACTATCCCAACATTTACCTGGAGTTTTGAAGATGCTAAAGCTACTGTTTTTATAGTTTCTACTATTAAAAACAACCTAAAAACTACTTTAGAAATTCAATTTAAAAACGAAATTTTTAAAATATCACTTCCGTTTACAGATGCTATTTCTATTGAAAATGCTATAACTTGTATTTGTACTTTATTATATTTAAATATTGCCATTCCGACAATAACGGATAGAATTTCTAAATTATATAATATTGAAATTCGACTTCAAGCCAAAAAAGGAATTAATAATTGTTTGTTAATTGATGATAGTTTTTCAAGCGATTACCAATCATTAAAAATAGCGTTGGACTTTTTAGAACAACAAAAACTACATCAGAAAAAAACCATTATTTTGTCCGATATTTTTCAAAGTGGTTTAAATGTAAAAGAACTGTATACCAATGTAATCAAATTATTACAACAAAATAATATTACACAAATTATAGCCATTGGAGAGACCATTGGAAACTATTTTCAAGATGTGCCACATGTAATTTCATTTGCCAACACACAAGCTTTTTTACAACAATTTAATACCGATTCGTTTAAAAACGAAACCATTTTAATCAAAGGTGCCAGAAGTTTTAACTTTGATGAAATTGTTGTTTTATTAGAAGAAAAAAATCACGAAACGATTTTAGAAATTAACCTTGATGCGTTAACGTTAAATTATAATTTTTATAAACAAAAACTACAAAACACCACCAAAATTATGGTTATGGTGAAAGCTTTTGGTTATGGAAATGGCGGATATGAAGTGGCCAAACAACTGGAACATTTAAAAGTCGGGTATTTGGGCGTGGCTTTCGCCGATGAAGGAATATCATTAAGAAAAGCAGGAATTACAACCCCAATTATGGTTTTAAATCCGGAAATTAGTAGTTATAAAGCCATGATAGCTTATCAATTGGAACCCGAAATGTATTCTCTTTCTGGAATTACTTCCTTTATTGAATTGGCAAAAGAAAAGAACCTCAACGGGTATCCTATTCATTTAAAAATAGATACAGGAATGCATCGCTTAGGGTATGAAAAATCTGAAGTTTCTGAACTAATTACTTTACTAAAACACAATAATTTTGTGAAAGTAACCAGTATTTTTTCGCATTTGTCGGCATCAGATAACTTTGATTTTAAAGCGTTTACCTTACAACAAATTCAACTATTTGAGTCTATAGCTACTGAAGTTTCTACTGCATTGGCTATTCAGCCTATTCGACATATTTTAAACACTTCCGGAATTTTTAATTTCCCAGAATATCAGTTTGAAATGGTGCGATTGGGAATTGGGATTTATGGTTTAGGCAATTCCGAAGAAGAACAAATTTCGTTAGAAAACGTAAGTGTTTTAAAAAGTATTATTTCGCAAATTAGAACTGTTAACGAAAATGAAAGCATTGGTTACAATAGAAAATTTTTAGTGCAAAAACAAATGAAAATTGCAACAATTCCTATTGGTTACGCAGATGGAATTAGACGCGCTTGGGGAAATGAAAAAGGGTATGTAATGATTCATAACCAAAAAGCAACTATTTTAGGAAATATTTGTATGGATATGCTAATGGTAGATGTAACTTCTATTCCATGTGAGGAAAGAGATGAAGTAATTATTTTTGGTGAAAACCCTCATGTACAAGAAATAGCAAGCGTTTGTGACACCATTCCGTATGAAATTTTAACAAGTATTTCGCAACGTGTAAAAAGAATTTTCTATAAAAATTAAAACTAATTTTTATTTTTTTATAACTTCGTGTAACACTATTTAATATATATGAAAATTATTTCTGAATTTAAAGATTTTATTGCGAAAGGCAACGTAATGGATTTAGCTGTTGGAGTCATCATTGGAGGTGCTTTCGGCGGAATTGTAAAATCCCTTGTTGACGATGTGATTACACCTGCTATTCTAAACCCTGCCTTAAAAGCAGCAAACGTTGCAGATTTAGCGCTGTTAAAAACTGATGGTGGTATTTTATACGGCAAGTTTTTAGCTGCCGTAATTGGGTTTTTAGTGATTTCTTTCGTGATTTTTTTAATGGTAAAATCACTTAATAAAATTAAAAAAACAGAAGAAGAAGTTTCATTGGCTTCGGGTCCTACACAAGAAGAACTTTTAACGCAAATTAGAGATTTATTAAAAAAATAAACTGCATAAAAAAAGCTGTTTCTCTCGAAACAGCTTTTTTTTATTAAACTAAAAATTAATTAATTATGATAGTTGTTTTTCTATCTCGTAACCAATATTTCACTCTTTTTACCAAGTAGAACATGACTGGCACCATAACTAATGTTAAAACGGTAGCATAAGTTAATCCGAAGATAATGGTCCAAGCCAATGGTGCCCAGAAAATCACATTGTCACCACCCATATAAAGATGCGGATTCAAATCAGTAACCAAACCAAAGAAATCGAAGTTCAATCCAATTGCTAACGGAATTAATCCTAAAATTGCGGTTAAGGCCGTCAGTAAAACTGGTCTCAAACGGGATTTTCCTGAAGTAATAATCACTTCTTTGATTTCGGCAATGGTTAAATCGTCGTGTGAACGGAGCTTCTTTTGAGCTACTTTTTCGTCTAATAGTAATACAAAGAAATCCATTAATACGATGCCGTTTTTAACTACAATTCCCGATAAGGCAATAATTCCCATCATCGTCATTAGGATTACGAAATCCATACTAAAGAAAATGTATCCGTAAAAAACGCCTGAAAAACTCAATAAAACAGTGAACATAATCACTACTGTTTTTGAAATGGAATTAAACTGCAATACAATAATAATCGTGATGCTTGCCAATGCCAAAAGTAGTGCGCCAAACAGGAAACTAGAATCTTTTTTCTGCTGTTCTTGCTCACCCGAAAACGAATAAGTAATGTCACCTGCCATTTTATAATTGGATGTTTTTAAATCCGCTTCGATTTCTTTGGTAATTCCGTCGCCATTTGCACCCGTCAACACATTAGAATAAATCGTGATAACACGTTTAGAATCTTTACGTTTTATTTGATTGAAAGTGTATTTTTTCTCCGTTTTAGAAATAGCCGAAATTGGAACTTGAATAATTTGTCCGTTATTCTGATTACGGAAAGTTACCGGTTGATTAAACAAAACACTTTCGTTTTTACGCTGATCTTCTTGTAAACGCATCGTAATGTCGTAATCGTCTTTTCCTTCTTTGTATTTCGAGATTTCTTGACCATAAATAGCGCGACGCATCGTGTAACCAACTTGTCCAGTGGTTGCGCCTAAACTTCCCACTCCAACTCTGTCAATTTTCATTTCGAGTTCTGGCGATTCTTTGTTGACATCAATATTCAATTTTTCGATGCCAGGAATATTTTTAGCATTGATAAAAGTGATTACTTTATCGGCTTCAACTAACATTTGATCGTAATTTGTTCCAGATAATTGCAAACTAATAGGATAGCCTGATGGCGGCCCAGCAGCATCTTTTTCGACGGTGATTTTGGCACCTGCAATATTTTTTACTTTGGCACGAATTTCTTCTAAAATATCGTTGGTATCAATTCCTCGACGCAAATTAAATTCTACAAAGTTGACTGTTACTTTTCCTTTATAAGGTGTTTCAGATTGGTTACCAACATCAACGTTTGGATTTCCTGCACCCATTCCCACTTGAGAAACAATACTTTCTGCTAAGAAATTTTCGTTGGTTTTTTTGTCGACATATTTCTTTAGCACTTCGATTACTTGTTTTTCAACAAATAAAGTTGCTTTATTGGTTTTCGAAATATCGGTACCTTGCGGATATTCAATATATACGATGTTTTGTTTGGGTACATTGTTGGGGAAAAACAATACTTCTCTCGGGAAAATTCCAAGCAATACGAAAGAGAAAAACAGTAAAAATACGATTACTCCTAGCGAAATCACGGCACGTTTTCCGGTTAGAATTTTACCCAAGAAAACTTGGTATTTTTTTTCTAATCTTGGAAAAAAACTGTGTTGGAAATCTTGTGTCCATTGGTACAATTTAATATAATATAACCATATTAATCCCAATGAAATCAATAATAAATGACCAATGGCTCGCATCCAGGTCGTGTCCGAAATATAACCCGGAACCGCAAATAATAATCCCGAAGCTAAAAAAATAATAGAATATTTTTTAATAGCAACTTTAGAAATATTTCTGTCTTCAATATCCATAAATCCGCCCGTCATTGCCGCATTGATAACCATTGCCACAAATAAAGAGGCGCCTAAAACACAGGATAAGGTAATTGGAAAATAGATCATAAATTTTCCAACGGTTCCAGGCCATAACGCTAAGGGAATAAACGCGGCAAGTGTTGTTGCTGTTGACGAAATTACGGGCCAAGCGATTTCGCCAATACCAATTTTTGAAGCCTGTACGCGATCCATTCCTTTTCGCATGTTTGCAAAAACGTTGTCGACAACTACAATTCCATCATCTACCAGAAGCCCTAATCCCATTACTAGTCCAAACAAAACCATGGTATTTAAAGTAAATCCAAAAGCTGATAAAATAGCAAATGCCATCAACATCGAAAGTGGAATGGCTGCTCCAACAAAGAGTGAATTTCTTAATCCCATTGTAAACATCAAAACAATCATCACCAAAATAATTCCGAAAATAATGTGATTGGACAATTCATTAACTTGGTGTTCAACGCTGTCAGATTGATCGTTAGTCATTTTCAGACTTAAATCTTTTGGCAACACTTTTTCTTGGGCTGTTTTTACAATTTCTTTGACTTGGTCGATGGCAGAAATCATATTTTGTCCTGAACGTTTTTTTACATTCAACATCACCACTTCCTGACCAGATTCACGAGCGTAAGTCGTTTTTTCTTTTTCTTTAAAACTTACAACGGCAATATCTTTTAAGTAAACGGTGCCTCCATAAGATTTTACGATAATATTATTAAGCTGTTCTGGATTCGAAATTTCACCAACAATTCGGATATTATTTCTAGATCCTTGTGATATTAGATTACCACCAGAAAGCGTCATATTTTCATATTTAACAGCGTTCTGAATATCGTCAAAACTGACTTTTGCAGCACTCATTTTGAAAACATCAATCGCAATTTCTACTTCTTTGTCATCTACACCAAGAATATCGACTTTTTTAACTTCGGGAACATTTTCGATTTCGTCTTGCAAATACTCGCCATATTTTTTGAGTTGTTGCGTAGTATAATTTCCTTGCAAGTTGATGTTCAAAATAGGCACTTCTTCTGAAATATTGATGTTGAAAACATTGGGTTCAACTTTACTTCCATTGTCCAAATTGGGCCAATCGGTTTTGGCTTTCGATTGGTCAACCTTATCTTTTATTAAAACTTTTGCTTCTTCAATCGAAATTTTTTGATCAAACTCAACGATAATCATCCCGTAATCTTGAAAAGAGCTAGAAATAACTTTATCAACTCCCGAAATGTTTTTAAACTGATCTTCTAAGGGTTTTATCACTAATTTCTCCACATCCTCGGCAGAATTACCCGGAAAAATCGATGATACAAATATTTTATTTTCTAATATTTCAGGGAAATCTTCTCTTGGCATATTGATGTACGCTATGGTTCCCATGACAACAATGATTAGTGTCAAGATATAAACCGTTATACGGTTGTCGACGGCCCAGCTTGATATTCCGAATTCTTTATTTTTGTGTTCCATATTTTTAGTTTCAGGTTTCAAGTTTAAAGTTTAAGCGTTTTGAGAACAACTTGAAACCTTAAACTTGAAACATTTATATTTTAGAAATTAAGTTTCGTTCCTTCGGCAATTACATTCAATCCTTCAGCCACAATCACATCTGAAGTTTTTAAACCTGATAGTATTTCAGTACCATTTTCTGAAGATTGACCTATTTTCACGATTACTTTTTTTGCCACACCTTTTTTACCATTAATATTAGTGGCGATAAATACAAATTTATTGTTTTCCCCATCTTCTTGTACCACATTTGTAGGAACTACGATAGCGTTACTTATTGCATAATCAATAATTTTAAGTTGCGCCACTTGGTTTGGTCGTAGTAAATTATCTGGATTAGGTACGCTAACTTCAATACCAAAACTTCTATTGCTTGGGTTAATAAAACTAGCTACCTGACGCACTTTCCCTTTATAGGTTTTACCTAAAGACGTTAAGAAAACATCTACAGCTGTTCCAACTTTTAACTTCCCAATATAAGTTTCAGGAACGGTAGTAGAAACATACATATTTGATAAATTTACGATACGCATTAAACCTTGTGGGTTTGAAGAAACTACTTGCCCTCTTTCCACAAAAACCTCATCAATAGTTCCCGAAAATGGTGCACGAATTACTGTTTTTGCAACTTGTGCTCTCATTTGTGCGACCGATTTTTGAGCCGAAATCATTTGTGCTTGCGCTTGTAAAAACTGAATTTCAGAGCCGATTTTTTTGTCCCACAGGTTTTTTTGTCTTTCAAAAGTGGTTTTTGCTAAAGCATATTGGTTTTCAATACTGGCCAATTGCTGACTCATTCCGGCATCGTCAACTTTACCAAGAATTTGTCCTTTTGAAACAAGTTGCCCAGCTTTTACATTTAAAATGGTTAACGTTCCGCTGAATTCAGGTTGTACTAAAATATTATCTTTAGTATTTACATTTCCTTGAATTTCTAAATAATGATTAAAAACAGTGTCTTTTAGCGTTATTACAGATACTAATGCTTCTGTTTCTGGTGTTTTATTGCCATTAAGTAGCGCGGCATCAATTTTTTCTAATTCTGACTGAATGGTTGCTTTTCTATTTTTTAATTCCGTAATATTTTTATCTTTAATTAAATCTTCGGTAGATTTTTCTCCACATGCTATCAGTAAAAAACTGGCGGCAATAAGTACTAATTTTTTCATATCTAATTTCATTTATTTTTAGTTAACTAATTTTTCTAAAGTTGCTTTTTTATTGATGATTTCTATCATTGCTTGTAATGCCTCTTGCTGGGCTGAATATAATTGTTTTTGCGCTTCAGCAAAGTCAAAACTTGAAGACAAACCTTCTTTAAATTTTATTTGTTGTTTGGTTTCAATTCGTTCTGCTAATTTTAAATTAGCTTGGGCATTATTATATTGGTTGATGCTATATTCATAATCGCTTTTAGCTTTTTGATATTGCAATTTTAATTTTTGTTCTGTTTCTGTAAGTTGTGTTCTTGATTTTTCTAATTCAATTTTTGCTTGTTGAACTTTAGAATTTCTGCCGCCACTACTAAAAATTGGCACATTTAATCCCAAACCAACATTTGAAAAATTATTCCATTTTTGAGACCCATCCATAAAAGTAAAACCGTTGGAAAAGGAATTATAACCAAAATTAACTTGTGCGCCTAAAGATGGCAAACCTTTGCTTTTTTCTAGTTTTACCGATAGTTGTTTGTTTTCTTCTACATTTTTACCAATTTTATAATCAATATTTTCGTTTACATTAAATTCGGAAACTAATAATTGTAAATCGATGTTGTTTTGCGTTAAATTACTTAATTTTTCAGTTAATACAATTGTATCGTCTACATTAATTCCTAGTAATAATTTTACCATGTTTAAGGCAATAACCCTTTGCTTGGTTACATTTTCCAAAGCGTTATTTACAGAATTTAAGGTAATTTGAAGTTGTTCAATAGTTTCTTCTTCAATCAATCCATTTTTATAAATTTCTTTTGTATCTGATAGAATTTTTTCTAAAACAATCTTGTTTTTATTGATAATTAAAATGCTTTCATCTGCTAAGAGTACATTCCCATAAGAATTAATTACAATTTCTTTAATTTCTTGATTGGTTTTAACTTTTGCGTTTTCAGAAATTTTTAGATAAGTTTTTGCAGATTGCAAGCCTACCAAATATGACCCATCAAAAATAAGTTGACTCAAAGTCAAATTTCCAATGGCTGTATGTTTGGTGCCAAAAGCCAATAATGTAATGTCATTTGGATTTGCCGAAGGATTAAAAGCATTAGCCGCTGCACCTTGTTTGGTAAATTCAAACGTATTCTGATAATTTACTGAACCATTTATTTGTGGTAATCCCAAAGTGGTAATTTCCCATTTTTTCTGATTCGCAAGTTCTAAATCCCTATTTGCGTTTACTACGCTATAATTGTTCTTTTGGGCTAGTTCAATTGCTTGGTTTAAAGTAAAAGTAGCTGTTTCTGATTGCGAAAAAGCGAGTGT
>NSHO01000051.1 GCA_002737105.1 Flavobacteriales bacterium
TTGGTAACATTTCTTTCATTAATAATAAATTTTTCATAATTTTTTGTTTTTAGTTAATAATAAATGTTAATTTGTTTTATCAAAGTTAAAATAATAATTTTAAATAAACAAATATCTTGTTTATTAATTTAAAAATAAAGAGTAAACAAAATGAATTTATTAAGTAAATTTTCAATAATTATTAGCTTTTTTAGTCTGTGGTTATGTTCTTTTGTTTCAGTCGAAAACCAATTATTTATTGGGTTTGCTTTCATTTTAAGTTTTGGAATTTTGCATGGATCGAATGATATTTTTGTTTTAAAAAAAATTTTGTTAAAAAGTGAAAATTTTTCTTTTTTTAAGATTTTATTACTTTATGTGTTATTTATTTTGTGTTGTATTTTATTATTTTATTATTTTCCAATAATAATATTAGTATTATTTATACTATTTAGTGGTTATCATTTTGGAGAACAGCAACTAATATATTTAAATAATAAAACGGAAGCATCAAGTAACTTATTTTTACAGTCATTTCAAACACTATATGGGCTATTAATTTTATTCTTATTATTTGAGTTTCATAATAATGAAGTGATTTTGGTAATTTCAGATATTGCAAAATTTAGACTTAATCCATTAGTTATAACTTATGGCTTATTAATAATAGTAATATTGTTCCTTGTTTTTTCTGTACAAATTTTAAAGACAAATAGTAATAATAGAAAATTGTTATTTAAAGAATTATTTTACTTGATAGTTTTTTCTATTATATTTAAGGTCTCTTCGTTAATTTGGGGATTTACTATTTATTTTGTAGTTTGGCACAGTTTACCATCAATTATTAATCAGGTGAATTTTTTGTATGGAGAATTTTCTTTCATCAATTTTTTAAAATATTTTAAGACAGCACTTCCTTATTGGCTAATTTCTTTATTTGGTTTGGGTATGTTTTATTTTTTCTCTAGTGAATTGAAGTTGTTTAATTCATTATTTTTTAGTTTTTTAGCAGCAATTACATTTCCGCATGTGCTTGTTATTTATAATATGATAAGAAAGTTTAAATATGCCAAGTAATTTTTTTCTTGTTAATGTTTTCCTTTTTTAGTTTTTTTAATTTATTGTTTCATTTAATAAAATTAAGTTTATGAAAAAAATACAAACGTTACTCAACTTTTTTTTAAATGAAAAGTTCAAAGATAAGAGCGAGAAAGTCATCATCTACATTTCAATTATTGCTTTTATTGGTCATTTACTTTTTATTTTCTTAAATAAAATTAATTTCATTCAACTTGAGCTAGTTACAAGTTTATATAATAATCCCATAGCAGCTATATATACACCGTTTTCTTTTATACTTATTTACGAGGTGTATTTATTAGTATATTATCTTCCAAAATCTACAACTATATACATAGGTAAACAATATGAAATTATTTTGTTAATCATAATTAGAAGAATTTTTAAAGATATTTCAAATCTAGAATTAACAAGCAATTGGTTTGAAGTTAAGTACGATTTAATTTTTTTATATGATATTGTAGCCGTTGTAGTGTTGTTTTTTCTGATATTTATTTTTTACAGATTGAGTGATTTACAAAAAAAGGAGGCTGTCATAAATGATAAAATTGAGCGATTTATAGGTATAAAGAAAGGAATTGCCTCTTTTTTGGTACCTATTTTATTGATTTTGTCCTTTTATAGTTTTTACGACTGGATTGTAAAAAGTTTCTTTTCTGTCAATGAATTAGTTTATAATTTTGATGATATTAATAAGATATTTTTTGAAGATTTCTTCACTGTATTAATTTTAGTAGATGTGTTAATTTTGCTGTTTTCATTTTTACATTCTGATAAGTTCAGTACAGTAATTAGAAACTCTGGTTTTATTATATCTACAATAATGATAAAGTTATCTTTTAATACGGAAGGGATATTGAATGATATTTTGTTAGTCTTTTCTGTAGTATTTGGAATATTAATTTTATTAATTCATAACAAATACGAAAAACTTAAAACGAATATTTAGATTTATTGAAAATAAAAAAACCGAGTAAGAAATTACTCGGTTTTTTATTATCTAATTCGTAAATCTTACATCGTAAATCTTACATCGTAAATCGTAAATTATTTTACTTCTTCAAATTCTACATCTTGCGTGGTATCACCTGAAGCTTGTGGCTCTGCTTGCGCAGCTCCTTGAGCGTCTCCAGTGTTGTACATTTCGGCAGATGCGTTTGTCCAAGCTGTATTAATTTTCTCTAAAGCAGGCGTAATTGCAGCCACATCTTTTGCTTCGTAAGCCATTTTTAATTCAATTAAAGCTAAGTTAATGGCTGTTTTATTATCTTCAGATAATTTTTCACCAAATTCAGCTAATTGTTTTTCCGTTTGGAAAATCATAGAATCTGCTTCATTTACTTTATCTGCAGTTTCTTTAGCAATTTTATCTGATTCAGCGTTTAATTCCGCATCTTTTTTCATTCTTTCAATTTCTTCAGCTGTTAAACCAGAAGATGCTTCGATACGAATATCGTGAGATTTTCCAGTTCCTTTATCAGTTGCAGAAACTTTAATGATACCGTTGGCATCAATATCAAAAGTTACTTCAATTTGAGGAATTCCTCTTGCTGCTGGTGGAATACCATCTAAGTGGAAACGACCAATAGTTTTGTTGTCTGCCGCCATTGTTCTTTCACCTTGAATAACATGAATTTCAACACTTGGTTGGTTATCTGCTGCAGTTGAGAAAACTTGCGATTTTTTTGTTGGGATAGTGGTGTTAGACTCAATTAATTTTGTCATTACGTTACCCATAGTTTCAATTCCTAATGATAAAGGTGTAACGTCTAATAACAATACATCTTTTACATCACCAGTTAAAACTCCACCTTGAATGGCTGCACCAATAGCTACAACTTCATCAGGATTTACTCCTTTTGATGGTTTTTTACCGAAGAATTTCTCCACTTTTTCTTGGATAACTGGGATCCGAGTAGAACCTCCAACTAAGATAACTTCATCAATATCAGAAACTGATAAACCAGCATCTTTTAAAGCTTTAACAACTGGTTCCATTGAACGCTTGATTAAAGAATCAGCCAATTGTTCAAATTTAGCACGTGTTAATGTTTGTACCAAGTGCTTTGGTCCAGATGCCGTAGCTGTTACGTATGGTAAGTTAATTTCTGTTTGAGCAGAAGCAGATAATTCAATCTTAGCTTTTTCAGCAGCTTCTTTTAAACGTTGTAACGCAGTTGGGTCTTTTCTTAAATCTAAACCTTCAGCAGCTTTAAAGTCGTTCGCTAACCAGTCGATAATTACTTGGTCAAAATCGTCTCCACCTAAGTGCGTGTCTCCGTTAGTAGATAATACTTCAAAAACGCCATCTCCTAGTTCAAGGATAGAAATATCAAAAGTTCCACCACCTAAATCGAATACTGCAATTTTTTGATCCGTACCTTGTTTGTCTAATCCGTAAGCTAATGCCGCAGCAGTTGGCTCATTGATAATTCTCATTACTTTTAAACCTGCAATTTCACCAGCTTCTTTAGTTGCTTGACGTTGTGCATCGTTAAAATATGCAGGAACAGTGATAACTGCTTCTGAAACTGAATGACCTAAATAGTCTTCAGCAGTTTTTTTCATTTTTTGCAAAGTCATTGCAGATAATTCTTGTGGCGTGTATAAACGACCATCAATATCAACACGTGGCGTGTCGTTATCACCTTTAACTACTTTGTAAGCAACAGTAGAAGCTTCTTTAGCACTTTCCGAGTACTTGTTACCCATAAATCTTTTGATAGATGCAATAGTTTTAGTTGGGTTAGTTACCGCTTGTCTTTTTGCAGCATCACCAATTTTAATTTCTCCACCTTCTACAAATGCAATTACAGATGGTGTTGTTCTTTTTCCTTCTGCATTAGCAATTACAACTGGTTCTCCACCTTCCATTACAGAAACACAAGAATTGGTTGTACCTAAATCGATTCCAATAATCTTACTCATTTTATTTAATTTTAAATTTTATTCGGTTTATTTTTTAAACTCTTTTTGGATAAGTCAAGTTTTGTGCCAAGTTACCTTACCCATATGATTTGTCAGTATTTCATTTTTCACGGTCATAATATCTGACATTGTGTCATTTGATTTACCCCTAACTTGTTGGTAATCTGTCAAAATTCATAGGTAATTCATAAATTAAGCAAATCAAAATTCACTATTCCACATTCAAAGTTGTATCTTTGCCGTTCAAAATACAAATATGACATTTCAAGATTTAAATTTACATAGAAATATACTTCAGGTTTTAGAAGAAGAAAAATATATTACGCCAACACCTATACAACAGCAAGCCATTCCTGTTATTTTAGAAGAACATGATTTGGTAGGTTGTGCACAAACTGGAACCGGAAAAACTGGTGCATTCGCCATTCCAATTTTAAATTATTTACATCCAATTGTAGGTTCTAAAACGAAACGAAAAGTTATTAGAACTTTAGTTTTGGCACCAACACGAGAGTTAGCTCATCAAATACAAGATAGTTTTGCCACTTATGGAAAATACATGAATACCAAATCGATGGTAATTTATGGTGGTGTTAGTCAAGTACCTCAAGTGCAACAATTAAAAGATGGTGTGGATATATTAATTGCTACTCCAGGTCGCTTTTTAGACTTAAACAAGCAAGGCTATTTGGATATGGATAACTTACATCATTTGGTGATTGATGAAGCAGATCAAATGTTAGATATGGGTTTTATTAATGATGTGAAGAAAATCATTAAACTAATTCCAGAAAATCGTCAAACATTATTGTTTTCTGCAACGATGCCAGTTGCGATTAGAGAATTAGCTGATCAGTTTTTGAAAAAACCTAAATACGTTTCGGTAGCGCCTATTTCAAGCACAGCAGAACGCGTGAACCAAAAAGTATACATGGTTCAGAAAGAAGACAAACGAAAATTACTGATTCATTTAATTGAAGAAGAAAATATAAATAATGTGTTGGTTTTTGTAAGAACTAAGCACAGTGCCGATAATGTGGTAAAAGCATTAAAAGTAAAGAACATTTCTGCGGAAGCTATTCACGGAAACAAATCTCAAAATAACAGAATTAAAACCTTAGACGGATTTAAAAGTCAAGAAATCTCCGTTTTAGTGGCGACAGACATTGCCGCTCGTGGAATTGATATCGATTTGTTACCTTATGTAATCAATTTCGATTTGCCAAATATTCCTGAAACCTATGTGCACCGAATTGGTAGAACAGGTAGAGCTGGAAATGAAGGTTTAGCGATTTCTTTTTGTGGAAAAGATGAATTACCATTTTGGAAAGACATTGAGAAACTTACGCGTCAGCAAATTAAAGTCGTAAAAGAAAATCCGTATCCTTACAGAGAATTTACGGAAGACGAATTAAAAAATAAAGAAACGGATACCCGTGGCGATAGAAGAAATCCTAGGCCAAAACAAAATAACACACCAAAAACTCCAAAAGCAGCAAAATCTACAAACACAGATACTACGAATTCAAGAAAATCCGATGCTTCTAAACAGAATAAGAAGCGTTGGTATTAGTTGGGTTAAGGGTTAAGGGTAAAAGGGATAAGTTCTATGGAATTTGTTCCTTTTTTTGTTTTAACAAATACAACATATAAAAATTAGAAAGTAATAGAAGATAAAATCCGATTTTTATTTGTCCAAATCTATCCAGCCAAACGAACATATTTGAAATAACTATTAAAATAACAAACGAAATATTTAAAATATAAATCCAAGTTGTTTTTAATAATTGATTTTTGAAGATTCTAATTGCTCCAATAATTGAAGAAATAATGAGTAAGGATGAAAAAATCATTGAGAAAATTAAAGCAATTTCTTCTTTTTTATATTTAATTTCTTCTTTTTTATTTTTAAGGAATAGCTCATTAATTTGATAAGATAAATCAAATACATTTTCTGATTCTTCAGTAAAGTAGACTTTTAGTTCATTGGACTTACCTGCTGTTGCTCCTTCTTCAATTTTAGTAAACCCATCACATTGCTTAATAAACGGACAAAAAAGTAATAAAACTATAATAACGGAAACAAATCTTAGCTTTTTCATAAGAATAAATTTTACATTTCATTCAGTTTCAAATTTTATGCCAAATAAATAACAATTAAAATCTATTTTTTCTCATCTATTTTCTGTTTTCTATTTTCTAAATTTTATCTTTGCTACTATAACGATTTAGTTTATGGAATGTATTTCAGTTTTTGATATGTTAAAAATAGGCGTAGGGCCTTCAAGTTCACACACTTTAGGACCCTGGCGTGCTGCAGAACAATTTTTAGCCGAATTAAGAAATCAGAATATAATTAATGATGTACATCGTGTAAAAGTCGATTTGTATGGGTCACTTTCTTTAACAGGAAAAGGCCATGCTACAGATTTAGCTGTGATGTTGGGTTTAAGTGGCGCCGATCCAGAATTAGTCCCAATTGACGACATTGCCTCTATAATTGAGGATATCAAAACTAGTAATGAATTGATTTTAGATAACGAATTCAAGATTCATTTTAACGTGGTTTCAGATATCTTTTTCAATAAGAATTTTTTACCCTTTCATGCCAACGGAATGGTGTTCACAGCGTTTACAAATGATGCTGAATATAGTTCAATTTTTTATTCTATTGGAGGTGGTTTTGTGGTTAAGGAAGAAGATGCGGATTCAAAATCAGAAGAAAAAGGTGCTTTTCCTTTTCCGATTGACAAGGGTGTTGAATTACTGGCATTTTGTGATTCAGAAAGCAAATTGGTTTCTGAAATCGTTTATGAAAATGAAAAATCTTTGCGTTCCGAAGAAGTAATTCATAACGAATTAATGCGAATTTGGCATACTATGTTAGAATGTATGTACATTGGCGCACATACCGATGGTATTTTACCTGGTGGATTAAACGTGAAGCGAAGAGCGTACGACATGCATACCAATTTAATTGGAATTGCCAATTATAATTCGCCACAAGAATGGTTAACTTGTATACGTCAAACAGAGGTGAAATTCCGTCAAATATTAAAATGGGTTTCCTGTTTTGCATTGGCAGTAAATGAAGTAAATGCTTCTTTAGGGCGAGTAGTAACAGCACCTACCAATGGAAGTGCAGGCGTTATTCCGGCTGTTTTGATGTATTATTTAGTCATTGAAAATCATTATGCTGGCGAAAAAGAAATCAAACAATTTTTAATGGTAGCAGGACAAATTGGTAGTATCTTCAAAAAAGGTGCTACAATTTCAGCCGCAATGGGAGGTTGTCAAGCAGAAATTGGCGTTTCCTCAGCTATGGCTGCTGCGGCGTTGTGCGAATTAATGGGCGGTACGCCAGACCAAGTCTTAGTTGCCGCTGAAATAGCCATGGAACATCATTTAGGTATGACTTGTGACCCTATTGGTGGCTTGGTGCAAGTACCTTGTATAGAACGCAATACTATGGGTGCGATAAAAGCCATACACGCTGCTGAATTGGCTTTAGAAACAGATGCTAAAAATGTGTTGGTGCCTTTAGATAAAGTAGTGGCAACAATGTGGGAAACCGCAAAAGATATGAATTCAAAATATAAAGAAACTTCTGAAGGTGGTTTGGCTATTGGAGTAGGTTTGGCTGATTGTTAATTTTGATAAGTACACAGATTTAGCAGATTTATTTGATTTCTTTTCTCTTCTAGTTTCAATAATGTGAACAATTTTCCAACTCTTATTTTCAACAACCAAAAAATAGTAAAATAAATAATTGTCTCATAGTGGTTTCATTTATTTATTGTTATTAAATGTAGAAAAATTGTTACATATCATATCTTTACATTAATTTTACAAAATATTTATTTCGGTACATAACTGAACAATAATAACTGAACACTAAAGCGTATGTCTGTAGCAAAAAAAGATTATAAAAAAATTACTACGAAGTCGTTAATTGACATGAAAGCCAATGGTGAAAAAATTTCTATGCTAACGGCATACGATTTCACAATGGCAAAAATTGTTGACACAGCAGGTATTGATGTGATTTTAGTAGGCGATTCGGCTAGTAATGTAATGGCAGGAAATGAAACCACTTTGCCAATAACTTTAGACCAAATGATTTATCACGCAAGTAGTGTGGTTAAAGCCGTTGATAGAGCGTTAGTTGTGGTCGATTTGCCTTTTGGAAGTTACCAATCTGATCCTAAAGAAGCGTTGCGTTCATCTATTCGTATAATGAAAGAAAGTGGCGGACATGCTGTAAAATTAGAAGGTGGTAAAGAAATTGAATCCTCTATAAAGAAAATATTAAATGCCGGTATTCCAGTAATGGGACATTTGGGTTTAACACCACAATCGATATATAAATTCGGAACGTACACGGTTCGTGCGAAAGAAGAGGAAGAGGCAGATCAATTATTAGAAGATGCCAAAATGTTAGAACGTATTGGTTGTTTTGCATTGGTTTTAGAAAAAATTCCTGCCAAATTAGCCCAAAAAGTAGCCGAAAGTATTTCTATTCCAGTAATTGGAATTGGAGCGGGTAGTGGCGTTGATGGTCAAGTATTGGTGTTGCATGATATGATTGGTATGACACACGAATTTAGCCCAAGATTTTTACGCAGGTACATGAATTTATTTGAAGACATGACTAAAGCTATCGGTCAATATGTGGCTGATGTAAAATCAGTTGATTTTCCTAATGCTAACGAACAATACTAGTGATTAGTGACAAGTAATTAGTGAGTAGTTTTTCTGCTAATTATTTATAACAAACACTATTTACTAATTACTATTAACTTATCACTTACACCCCATACAAATGAAAATAGTTTCCGATTCTAAAAACCTTCAAATTCTTCATGAAGACAATCATATAATAGTAGTAAATAAGCGCGTTGGAGATATCGTTCAAGGAGATAAAACAGGTGATGAACCTTTATCGGATATTGTAAAATCGTATTTAAAAGTGGCTTACGACAAACCTGGAGAGGTTTTTCTTGGTGTCGTGCATCGTTTGGATAGACCAACAACTGGAATTGTGGTGTTTGCTAAAACATCAAAAGCCCTAACGCGTTTGAATGAAACCTTTAAAAATAGAGCAACTCAAAAAACCTATTGGGCTATCGTTAAAAATGCACCGCCAAAAACGGAAGATACTTTGGTGCATTTTTTAAGAAGAAATACTAAAAACAATACTTCAAAAGCACATTTAAAAGAAGTACCAGAATCTAAAGAAGCCAAATTATCGTATAAAATTATTAAGAAATTAGATAATTATTATGCGTTAGAAATCGATTTGTACACTGGTCGTCATCATCAAATTAGAGCGCAACTTACAGCAGTAGGTTGCCCAATTAAAGGCGATTTGAAATACGGTTTTGATAGAAGCAATCCTAACGGTGGTATTCATTTACATGCTAGAAAATTGGTATTAACGCATCCTGTTACTAAAGATCCACTGGAAATTATTGCTCCAGTACCAGATGATGTTTTGTGGAACTTGGTTTAGTCTAGGTAAAAGGCATAAGGCATAAGTAAAAAGTAAAAACCCAACACCCAAATCGTAAATCCCAAATCGTAAATCCCAAATCGTAAATCGTAAATCGTAAAGTCGTAAAGTCGTAAAGTCGTAAATCTAAGACAAGACTTTAAAAACTTTTTGACATTTGACATTTGACTTACATATTTTTTGTACTTTTGAAGCTTAAAAATTAAAATCATGTCAACAGTAACTTTAGGAGGAAATCCTGTACATACAACTGCCGCTTTACCAGCTATTGGTTCAGTTGCTCCACAATTTCAATTAGTAGGAATCGATTTGTCTGAAATTTCTTTACAAGATTTTGCAGGACAACGTGTAATTTTAAATATTTTTCCAAGTATTGATACACCTACTTGTGCCACTTCAGTGCGTACGTTTAATAAAATGGCTAACGATTTAGAAAATACTAAAGTTTTATGTATTTCTAAAGATTTGCCTTTTGCTCAAAAGCGTTTTTGTGGTTCGGAAGGATTAGATAACGTGGTTAACTTATCGGATTTTAGAGATGGAAGTTTTGGAAATGATTATGGGGTAACGCTTATTGATTCTGTTTTAAAAGGATTACATGCTAGAGCCATTGTTGTGATTGATGCAAATGGAAAAGTTACCTATTCTGAGTTGGTTAGCGAAATTGCTAATGAACCGAATTATGATGCTGCTTTAAAAGCATAAAAACAATATGATTCAAGATAAAAGATTTTTTACTGGTAGAATTAAAAGTGTAGGTTTTGCTGTAAAAGGTGCCTGCAAATTAGTTGTTACTGAACACAGTATAATGGTTCAATTTTCTATTATGTTGTTAATGATTTTTGCAGGATTTTATTTTCATATTAGCCGTATCGAGTGGATGTTGCAAGTTCTAGCTTTCGGACTGGTTTTGGGTATTGAAGGCGTAAATACTGCCGTGGAGAAAATAGCAGATTTTATTCATCCTGAATTTCATGACAGAATAGGTTTTATTAAAGATATTGCTGCTGGTGCTGTTTTATTTGCGGCAGGTAGTGCATTAACAGTAGGCGCATTAATTTATGTGCCTAAACTATTTAATTTATAAAAATTAATGGCTAAAAAAGAAACAACAAGCGCATCGGATAAGAAACTGCGTACTTCTATATTTAAAACCACACGAGGACAAAAGTTTGTTGTTGGTTTTTTCTTTGTTATAATTGCATTGTTTTTATTATTATCGTTTATATCGTATTATATTTCTGGTAGTAACGACCAAAGTCAAATTGATCAATTGGCTAACAGAAACGTTGTCGTTGAAAATTGGTTGGGTAAAATAGGTGCTTGGTTGGC
>NSHO01000052.1 GCA_002737105.1 Flavobacteriales bacterium
CCTTTTTCATTATGAATATAGTAAATGCCTGTTTTTGAAGGTAATTTTTCTAATATATCAAGTAATTTAGGAGATAATCCTGCTTTTATTTCAGTTTTTATGTAGCTTTTTACAATTTCTTTTGTCAAATCTTTTGCTAAAAGCATCTTGAATAATTTGACTGTAGCCATTGCATCTCCACTTGCTCTATGTCTGTCTGCCATTGGAATTCCTAGTGAACGTACTAGTTTTCCTAAACTATAAGAAGGCAAATCTGGAATAATCTTTTTAGCTAATTCTACAGTGCAAAGTGTTGGTGTTTTAAAATCAAAACCCAAACGTCTAAATTCCATTTGTAAAATTCGGTAATCGAAACTGGCGTTATGTGCCACTACAATTGTGCCTTCTGTAATTTCAATAATACGTTTTGCTACCTCGTAAAACTTTGGTGCACTTCGAAGCATAGCACTATTAATACCAGTTAATTTTACCACAAATGGCTGAATTGGTTTTTCTGGATTTACTAAACTAATAAACTGGTCTACCACTTCGTGACCATCAAATTTATAAATGGCAATTTCCGTAATACCCTCTTCATTGTATTGACCGCCAGTGGTTTCTATGTCGATAATAGTATAAATATGCTTTGCTTTTTTATTTTTAGTAATTTGTTTTCAATAATTGGCACATTGAAAATTGCCTTATTGATAATTTCTATTGCCAAAGATACTACTTCCTATTCTAACCATGGTGCTTCCGCAAGAAATTGCTAGTTGATAATCGCCAGACATACCCATAGAAAGAGTATTCAGTTGACAGTTATTAGTGTTCAGCGATTTATTTTTATCAAAAATTGTTTTTAAATGGTTGAATTCTTTTTCAATTTGGAATTGATTTTCAGTGAAGGTTGCCATTCCCATTAAACCAACAATTTTTATGTTTTCGAATTCGCTTTTGTCATTCTGAACTTGTTTCAGAATCTCATCTAATTCAAGTTTGTCCAAACCAAATTTAGTTTCTTCTTCCGCGATGTGAATTTGTAATAAACAATCAATTACTCTATTTTGTTTTTTTGCTTGTTTATTAATTTCTTGCAACAATTTCATACTGTCAACACCATGAATCAAACTAACGTATTCCGCCATAAATTTGACTTTATTGGTTTGTACGTGACCAATCATTTGCCATTCGATATCTTTTGGCATTTGTTTCCATTTTTCAGTCATTTCTTGGATTTTGTTTTCTCCAAAAATACGCTGACCTGAATTGTAGGCTTCCATTAAATCAGCCACAGGTTTGGTTTTTGAAACCGCAACCAAAGTAACGTGAGCTGGAAGTTGGGATTTAATTTGAGTTAGGTTTTTTTCTATTGACATTATTTTATAAATTTTTTAAAACATGGTTTTAGAAATTATAATAACTTCGTAAATCCAAAATCGTAATTCGTATATCAAAATTACAATTCATAAATCACCAAACCACTTCGAAACTTTGGTTCAATATACGTTGATTTTGGCGGCATAATTAAATTGTTGTCGGCAATGTTTTTAATTTCTGACATATTAGTAGGGTAGAGCATAAAGCCCACTTCATATTCGCCTTCATCTACTAGGTCTTTAATTACGGAAATACTTTGTTTGCCTGGAATGTAATCAATGCGTTCGTCGTTACGCAAATCTTCAATTCCTAATAACGGATGTAAAACCGTATCGTATAAAATTTGTGCATCTAAATTTTCTAAAACAGAAGTTACCTTTTGATTTTGCTTATAAAATAATGCATAAAAACTTTCATTTATATACATTCCAAATTCAAATTTATTTTGCGGTTTCCACAATTCTTGATCTTTGGGTTTGATGATGAAATTATCAGCTAATTTAGTAATGAAATCAGCTATTGTTAAACCATTTAAATCTCTAACCAATCGGTTGTATTCGTATATTTTCACATTGCTTTCTGCAATTAAAAAACTCATAAAATAATTTAGATTTTTGTTACCTAAATGTTTTTCTTGCTCAAATAACAATTCCGCAGAAGCTGAGCGGTGGTGCCCATCAGCAATATATAAATTTGGAATGTTTTCAAAATGTTCTTGCAACCATTCTATTTCTGATTGTGTTTCAATCTTCCACAACGTGTGTTTTTCCTTATATGGAGTGGCAAATGCATAAATGGGTTCACTCTTTTTTCGTAAAGCAATAAACGTATTAATTTCAACAGAATCTGGATAGGTAATCAAAACAGGTTCGGTATTAAATCCGGTTTGATGTAAATAATCTTTAAACAATTCTACTCGATATTGTAAGGTATCTTCGTGTTTTTTTATAGTATTTTTCTGATATTCTTCAACGGAAGTTCCAGCAATAATTCCAGTAAAAGTTTGGTTTTTGGTTTGAATTTCGTACAAATAAAAAACAGGTTGTTCTTCAGAAATTAAAATATTTTCGTTTTTAAAATCTTGGTATTTATGCAAAACACCTTTAAAACGCTTGTCTAAAGTAATCTTTTGAGTATTAGCATACGCTGGATGAATCACATGTAAAAACGAATACGGATTGAAACTTAGCCAAGCCGCAAGTTCCGCCGAACTATAATCTTCATAGGTTCTGCAAGTTACCAATGCGACTTTATCTGCCGATGGACGAACTGCTTTGAAAGGGATTATTTTGCTCATTTTTAGCATTTAGCTTTAAGCTTTCAGCATTGGCTAACTGCTAAAAGCTTATAGCTTTTAATTAAATTGTTTTGAAACTTTTTCTGCTTTTTTACTTTCCGAATAATCATAAAAACCTTCGCCAGATTTCACACCTAATTTTCCAGCCATTACCATATTTACTAATAAAGGACACGGAGCATATTTAGGATTTTTGAATCCTTCATACATTACATTTAAGATAGATAAACAAACATCAAGACCAATAAAATCTGCTAATTGTAAAGGCCCCATTGGATGTGCCATTCCTAATTTCATCACAGTATCTATTTCAGATACGCCCGCCACACCGTTATATAACGTTTCGATTGATTCGTTAATCATTGGCATTAAAATTCTGTTGGCTACGAAACCTGGATAATCGTTTACTTCTGTTGGTGTTTTTCCTAATTTTACAGATAAATCCATGATGATTTTAGTCACTTCATCAGATGTAGAATACCCACGAATGATTTCAACTAATTTCATAATCGGCACTGGATTCATAAAATGCATTCCGATAACTCGTTCTGGATGAACTACTTGTGCTGCAATTTGAGTAATTGAAATTGATGACGTATTCGATGCTAAAATTACATTATGGTCACAAATTTCGCTTAATTGCTTAAAGATATTCATTTTAAGCGATACATTTTCAGTAGCAGCTTCCACAATCAAATCGCAACCCACAACACCATCTTTAATATCCGTGTAGGTGATAATATTTGAAATGGTTATGTATTTGTCTTCTTCTGTGATACTTCCTTTAGTAACCATTCTGTCTAGGTTAGCGGCAATGGTTGCCATTCCTTTTTCTAATGATTTCTCTGAAACATCAATTAATTTTACTGTAAATCTTGCTTGTGCAAATGTATGAGCAATTCCGTTGCCCATGGTTCCTGATCCTATTACGGCTATTTGTTTCATTTTGTGATTATATGTTTTGTTATTTTATTTACTTCCCAATTGAATCAATAATCTGATATGCTACTCTTAACGCTTCTGTTCCATCTTCTAATGGTACAATTGGAGTTGTGTCATTATTTATAGCATCTGCAAAAGATTCTAATTCGTCTAAAATGGCGTTGTTTGGATGTACGTTTGGGTTATCAAAATAAATTTGTTTTTTCACACCTTCCGCATTTTGCAAAATCATGTCAAAATCGCCAGGCGTTTTTGGAGCATCTTGCATACGAACTACTTCGCAAATTTTATCTAAATAATCTACAGAAATGTAAGCGTCTTTTTGAAAGAAACGCGATTTTCGCATATTTTTCATAGAAATTCTACTTGCAGTTATGTTTGCCACACAACCGTTTTCAAATTCTAAGCGCGCATTGGTGATGTCTGGAGAATCAGAAATTACAGCAACACTACTGGCATTAACTTTTTTAACTTTCGATTTCACCACGCTTAAAATGGCATCAATATCGTGAATCATTAAATCTAAAACTACAGGAACATCTGTACCACGCGGATTAAATTCTGCCAAACGGTGTGTTTCAATAAACATAGGTTTGTCAATCATATCCTTCACAGCTGTAAAAGCGGGATTAAAACGTTCAACATGACCAACTTGTCCTTTTACATTATATTTAGTAGCTAAAGCAACGATTTCTTCAGCTTCTGCAACTGTTGTAGCGATTGGTTTTTCTATAAAAATATGTTTTCCTGCTTCAATAACCATTTTAGCACATTCGAAGTGTTGAACAGTTGGCGTTACAATATCTATCACATCTACAGCAGCTATTAGTTCAGCAATTGAATCAAATTTTTTATAACCGAATTCGGTAGCGACTTTTGAAGCATTATCTTCAAAAGAATCAAAGAAACCAACTAAATGGTATTTTTCTGACTGATTTAATAATCGTAAATGTATTTTTCCTAAGTGACCTGCACCTAAAACGCCGACTTTTAACATAAAAATAAAATTTATCAAAAATAGTAATAAATTAAGAAATTCCAATTAAGAAATCCCAATATTAAAAATTTAGAATTTCAAATTGTAGTTGCGCTAATATTAGTTAGATTTTTTTAAATAAATTGGAGTTAAATTTTTGTTTTTGAGAAAAATCCATCTAAATTTACATCACTAATTTACCTATTAAATTGAAAGACACTAATAAACATCAAGGGCTTAGAAATCTGCTAGTAAAACAATTAAAAGAAAAAGGAATAACGGATAAAAATGTTTTGGATGCTATTGCAAAAATTCCGCGTCATTTATTTATTGATTCTAGTTTTGAAAATTTTGCTTACCAAGACAAAGCGTTTCCTATAGGAGCGGATCAAACCATATCTCAACCTTACACAGTGGCTTTTCAAACTGAATTATTAAATGTAGAAAAAGAACACAAAATTTTAGAAATAGGCACGGGTAGCGGATACCAAACTGCCGTTTTGTGTTTATTAGGAGCAAAGGTATATTCCGTTGAAAGACAAAATGAATTATTTAAGAAAACTAAAAATCTGCTTTCAAAATTAACTATAAATGTGATACCAAAATTGCTTTCATTTGGTGACGGTTATAAAGGATTACCCGATTATGCTCCGTTTGATAGTATAATTGTAACGGCTGGTGCACCTGTAATTCCTCAAGCATTAATGTCGCAATTGAAAATAGGAGGGAGATTAGTTATTCCAGTAGGAAAAAAAGAACAAATAATGACTTTGTTAGTAAGGAAAAACGAAACACAATTTGAAAAAACCGAGTTTGGAGATTTTAAATTTGTACCACTTTTAGAAAATAAAAATTAACCATTTAAAATTACATAAAATGAAGCGACTGATTTTAGGATTTTTAGTGTTCAGTACTTTTTTAAACGCACAAGATAAACCAAAATTAGTGGTTGGAATTGTAGTCGATCAGATGAAAATGGAATACTTGTATCGTTTTTCTAATGATTTTTCCAACAAGGGTTTTAAAAAATTAATGGCAAAAGGATTCACTTTTCATAATATGCATTACAATTTTATGCCTACTTATACTGCTCCAGGACATGCAGCAATTTTTACAGGTGCCTTGCCAAATGTAAACGGAATTGTTGGTAATGATTGGTTTAACAAAAGTACGGGAAAAGAAATGTATTGCACTGACGATGCTTCAGTTACCACTTTAGTTGAAGGAACAGAATCTGAAGGAAAAATGTCGCCCAAAAACCTATTTAGTACAACTATTACAGACGAATTAAAATTAGCAACCAACTTTAAAAGTAAAGTAATTGGAATCAGTATTAAAGATAGGGGAGCTATTTTACCAGCTGGACATTTTGCAGACTGGGCTTTTTGGTACACTAAAACAGGAAATTTTATCTCGAGTTCGTTTTATGGAAATAAATTACCAGATTGGACAACTAAATTTAATGAGGAAAAAAACTATATAAAATATATTGAAAAAGGCTGGGATTTATTTAAACCAAAAGAAGTATACAACGAAAGTTTGAACGATAACAATCCATACGAAGGAAAATTATTTAAGAAACCGCCTTTTTTTCCATACGATACCAAAGAAATGTTTGCCAATAATGACGCTGGAGTTTTAAGAACAATACCTTTTGGAAATAATTTAATTGCAGATTTTGCCAAAAGAGCCATTGAGAATGAGAAAATGGGAGCGGATGAAATTACTGATTTTTTGACTTTAAGTTTCTCGTCTACAGATTATGTTGGTCATGTTTTAGGGCCACGTTCTATTGAGTTACAAGATACTTATTTGCGTTTAGATGAAACAATCGCTGATTTTTTAACTTATTTAGACGAAAAAGTGGGCAAAGGAAACTATTTAGTTTTCTTAACAGCAGATCATGCCGGAGCTGAAAACGCAACTTATTTAAAGGATAATAAATACGAAATAGAAAGTTTAAATAGCAAAAATTTACAACAAAGTATAATTGATTTTTCTCAAAAAACCTTTGGCGAAAATATGCTGTTAGATTATTCTAATTTTAATGTTTTTATCAACAAAGAAAAAGTAAAACAAAAAGGATTAGAATTACAAAAAGTCAAGCAACAATTTAAAGATTTTTTACTTTCGCAAAACTTTATAAGTAATGTTTTTACAGAAGAAGAAATACAAAATTCGGGTACAAATAATCAGTTGCTTCAAATTATTGCTAACGGTTACGATCCAAAACAAAATGGAGAATTAGTCTTATTATTTAAACCTGGTTTTATGGAATATTCTTCAACCGGAACTACGCATGGTTCACCATATTCTTATGATACTCATGTGCCATGTTTGTTTTATGGTTGGAAAATTAAAAAAGGAGCATCTTTTAACAAAAAAACAATTACACAAATTGCGCCAACTTTAGCTCAAAAATTACAAATAACTATGCCAAATGGCACACAATCTGAAGTTTTAGAAGAAATATTAAAATAGAAAAAAAGCACTGAAAATTCAGTGCTTTTTATATATTCTTTACATTTCAATTTCTACTTGATTTCTTAAAATATCTTCAAAAGTTTCTCGTTGTCTTATTAAATGAGCTTTACCATTTTTCCATAACACTTCAGCAGGTTTAACCCTTGAATTATAATTGGAAGACATTGAAAAACAATACGCTCCAGCGTTTTTAAAACTAAGAATATCACCTTCATGAATTTCTGAAATTTTCCTATTTGTAGCAAAAGTATCCGTTTCACATATATAGCCAACAACAGAATAATAGCGTTCCTTGCCTTTGTTTTTTGAGATGTTTTCTATATGATGTTCTGCTCCGTACAGCATTGGTCTTATTAAATGATTGAAACCTGTGTCCACGCCAGCGAAAACCGTTGATGTAGTTTGTTTTATGACATTTACTTTGGCCAAAAATTGACCCGCTTCACTAACTAAAAATTTACCTGGTTCAAATACTAAAGTTAAATTTCTACCATATTCTTTTTCAAAAGCAAGAAAACGCTTGCTTAGTTTTCTTCCAAATTCTTCAATATTTGTCTCAATATCGCCTTTTTTGTAAGGCACTTTAAAACCACTTCCAAAATCAATAAAATCAAGATTTTTGAATTGTTTGGCCGATTCAAACAAGATTTCTGCAGCATATAAAAACACTTCCACATCCAAAATATCTGAACCAGTGTGCATATGAATGCCATTAATATTCATTTTAGTATTTGCTACAATCCTCAAAATATGAGGCAATTGATGAATAGAAATACCAAATTTACTATCAATATGTCCAACAGAAATATTCGCATTTCCTCCAGCCATTACATGCGGATTTACTCTAATACATACAGGAGTAGCTGGGTGTTTTGTGCCAAAATGTTCTAGAATTGAAAGATTATCAATGTTAATTTGCACACCCATTTCTGACACTTTTTCAATTTCTTCAAAAGAAACACCATTTGGTGTATACATAATTTCGTTAGGTTGAAAACCGGCATGAAGTCCAAGCACCACTTCTTCAATAGAAACAGTATCTAATCCACAGCCTTCATTTTTTAATAATTTTAATACAGAAACATTTGAAAGTGCTTTTACAGCATAATGTATTTTGAAATTTTCAACTTTATGGAAAGCTTTCACTAATCGATTATATTGCGAAATAATTTTATCTCCATCATAAACATATATAGGACAACCAAATTCTTGTACTGCTTGTAATAATTCTAAATTTTGCATTTTTAAATTTTTTACAAATGTAATTTTCATTTCTAGCTAAATCAAATTATTACACAAATAAAATAATAAAATAACAAATTGTTTTATTTATAACATTATTAATAATAATTTACTAAATTTAATTTTAAAAACAATAATAAAATTAGTCATTTACCAATTACTTTATTATTTTTGTGGGACTTTTAAACAAGATAAACTCATACATAATTATGAACGTACACGAATATCAAGGTAAAGAAATATTAGCAAGTTATGGCGTTCGCATACAACGTGGTCATGTGGCCAACAATGCAGAAGAAGCTGTAGAAAAAGCAAAACAATTAACTGCTGAAACTGGTACAGGTTGGCATGTAATAAAAGCCCAAATACACGCAGGTGGTCGTGGAAAAGGTGGTGGTGTTAAATTAGCTAAAAATTTAGATCAAGTTAAAGAAATAGCGGGTCAAATTATCGGAATGGATTTAATTACGCCGCAAACACCTCCTACAGGAAAAAGAGTGCATAAGGTTTTAATTGCTGAAGATGTATATTATCCTGGTGAATCAGAAACTAAAGAATTTTATGTTTCTGTTTTATTAAACAGAGGTAAAGGTCGTAATATGATTATGTATTCTACAGAAGGTGGAATGGATATTGAAGAAGTAGCGGAACACACACCACATTTAATTTTTACAGAAGAAATTGATCCTTCTGTTGGTTTACAAGGATTTCAAGCAAGACAAATTGCTTTTAATTTAGGTTTATCAGGTGAAGCTTTTAAAGAAATGGTGAAATTTGTTGACGCTTTATATAAAGCTTACATTGGTTCAGATGCAACTATGTTTGAAATTAATCCAGTTTTAAAAACTTCAGATAATAAAATTATTGCAGTTGATGCTAAAGTTGATTTGGATGACAACGCTTTATTCCGTCATAAAGATTTGGCTGAAATGCGTGATGTTCGTGAAGAAAATCCAATTGAAGTAGAAGCTAAAGAAGTTGGATTAAATTATGTAGATTTAGATGGAACTGTTGGATGTATGGTAAACGGTGCTGGTTTAGCAATGGCTACCATGGATTTAATTAAATATGCTGGTTTTGAACCTGCAAACTTCTTAGACGTAGGTGGAACTGCAGATGCAAAACGCGTTGAAACAGCTTTCCGAATTATTTTAAAAGATGCGAATGTAAAAGCCATTTTAATTAATATTTTTGGTGGTATTGTACGTTGCGATAGAGTAGCACAAGGAGTAGTAGATGCCTATAAAAATATGGGTGACGCTATTAAAGTGCCAATTATTGTTCGTTTACAAGGTACAAATGCAGAAATTGCTAAAGAATTAATTGACAATTCAGGTATGCCAATTTTATCAGCAGTGCAGTTTCAAGAAGCAGCTGATCAAGTAAAAGCAGCTTTATCTTAAATAAATAATTTTATTTTATATATTTATCCCGACTTAGGTCGGGATTTTTTTTATATTTGAAAAGTAAAGGGGGATTAGCTCATTTGGTTAGAGCGCTACGCTGGCAGTGTAGAGGCGACCGGTTCGAATCCGGTATTCTCCACTATTTTTTAAAACCCTTCAAATACCCCTAATCCAAAAAGTGCAAAATCGTATTTTACAGGATCATTGGTGTCTAATTTTCTTAAATTAGTATCTAATTCATTTAAAGCTTTTGCATCATTTTGTTTTCTGGTTAACAAAAATAACTTTCGTGCTACATTACCAGAATGTACATCTAACGGGCAAGATAAAGCCGCAGTAGGAATGGTTTTCCAAATACCCAAATCGACACCATTGGCATCATTTCGTACCATCCAGCGTAAAAACATATTAATTCTTTTGGCTGCAGAACCATTTAACGGATCCGAAATGTGTTTTTGAGTTCTTTGTAAATGTGGAATTTCAAAAAAGATTTTCTTAAATTCAGATATGCTTTTTTGTGTCGAATTGCTTTCAATATGTTTGGCAAACACACTTTCTAAATCTGGATTGTTTGTATAAATATTCTGCAACGCTTTTATAAAAGTAACAGCATCAGTAGCATTAAAAGTGCGATGTACAAAATTCGATAATTTTTCCAGATGGATTTCTTTATGATTCATTACAAAATCATAAGGAGAATTTCCCATAATTTGCATGAGTTTATGCGAATTGGAAACAATCATTTTTCTGTTTCCCCAAGATATAGTTGCAGCTAAAAATCCTGCAATTTCAATATCTTCTTTTTGAGTGTACAAATGCGGAATTTGAACCGGATCCGAATCAATAAAATTTTTATTATTGTACAACAGAACTTTTTCGTCTAAAAAAATTTTTAAGGATTCTGTTGTCATCATTAGTTTTGCAAAACGCCGTCAATCATCACTAATTTTCTATCGGCCATGTTGGCTAATTCTTCATTATGTGTAACAATTACAAAGGTTTGTCCAAATTCATCACGCAATTTAAAAAACAATTGGTGTAAATT
>NSHO01000053.1 GCA_002737105.1 Flavobacteriales bacterium
TTTTTGGAACCAGCCATACTTTAGGTTATGATACCGCATTGAATACAGTTGTTGATTGTATTGATAAAATTAGAGATACCGCCAATTCTCATAATCGTTTGTTTTTTGTAGAAGTAATGGGTAGAGATGCTGGTCATATTGCCTTGAACGCAGGAATTGGTGCAGGAGCAGAGGAAATTTTAATTCCAGAAGAAGCTTTTGGCTTAGATCGTTTGGTGGACTCTTTGAAAAAAAGTAAAGAATCTGGAAAAACATCAAGTATAGTTGTAGTTTCTGAAGGCGATAAAATAGGTAAAAATGTATTTGAGCTGAAAGATTTCGTAGAAGAAAACATGCCAGAATATGACGTACGTGTTTCGGTGCTTGGACATATGCAACGAGGAGGATCACCTTCTTGTTTTGATAGGGTTTTAGCTTCTCGATTAGGCGTAAAAGCAGTGGAAAGTTTATTAGAAGGTAAATCTAATTATATGGTTGGAATACAATACGACAAAATTTGTCTAACACCATTAGAACAAGCCATAAAAGGACAAAGTGAGATTGATTTAGAACTAGTAAAAGTTTCAGATATCGTTTCATCATAAAGTAAAAACGAAAATATATTCCAAAGCAATAAAACATTTATAATTATTAACTAACAAAAAGATTCTGTCGGAATCAAATATTTAAAAGAATATGTCAACAGTAAAATTAGGAATTAACGGATTTGGTAGAATTGGTAGAATTGTTTTTAGAGAAACATACAACAGAGATAATGTAGAGGTTGCAGCCATTAACGATTTATTAGATGTAGATCATTTGGCTTATTTATTAAAATACGATTCAGTACACGGTCGTTTTGCTGGAAAAGTAGAAGTAAAAGACGGAAAACTATACGTTAATGATAAATACATTCGTGTAACTGCAGAAAGAGATCCAGCTCAAATTAAATGGGATGAAGCAGGAATAAACGCAGATGTAGTAGCGGAATGTACAGGTTTTTTCACAACTAAAGAAACAGCAAATGCTCATATTGTAGGTGGTGCAAAAAAAGTAATTATTTCAGCACCTTCGGCTGACGCACCAATGTTTGTAATGGGTGTAAATCATGAAAAAGCAACTGCTTCAGATACTGTAGTTTCTAATGCGTCATGTACTACCAATTGTTTGGCTCCATTAGCTAAAGTAATTCATGATAATTTCGGAATTGTAGAAGGTTTAATGACAACTGTTCATGCATCTACTTCAACTCAAATGGTTGCTGATGGTCCTTCAAGAAAAGATTGGAGAGGTGGTCGTGCCGCTTCGGTAAATATCATTCCATCTTCAACAGGAGCAGCAAAAGCAGTGGGACAAGTTATTCCAGATTTAAATGGAAAATTAACAGGAATGTCTATGCGTGTGCCAACTGTTGATGTTTCTGTGGTAGATTTAACTGTAAAATTAGCCAAAGAAACTACTTATGCAGAAATTATGAGTGTATTAAAACATGCTTCTGAAACTTCTATGAAAGGTATTTTAGGATATACAGAAGATTTAGTAGTTTCTCAAGATTTCGTATCAGACACACGTACTTCAATAGTAGATGCAAATGCGGGAATTGGTTTAAACTCAACTTTCTTTAAATTGGTTTCTTGGTACGATAATGAATACGGATATTCTTCTAAATTAATTGATTTAGCAGTACATATCAATTCTTTAAATTAAAATAAATTAAATATTTGTGTATAGAGAATAGCACCCAAAAATCTATTCTCTATACTCTATATTCTATACTCTATATTCTATATTCTTTATTTAAAAAAAACATGAAATTACTCGTAGACAGTGGTTCCACCAAAGCAGATTGGATTGCCATAGACAAAAACGGGAAAGTATTATTTACCACACAATCTTTAGGATTAAATCCAGAAGTTTTAACAAAGGAAGAAATAATTGCTCGTTTGGATGATAAATTTGATATCTCACATAACAAAGAAAAAGCCGCTAATTTGTACTTTTATGGTGCTGGATGCGGCACAGACAGAATGAAAAACTTTTTAAAAGCAGTTTTTCAAGAATATTTTAAAAACGCATCTGTAGCTGTTTTCGAAGATACCTATGCTGCTGTATTTGCTACGACACCTAAAAACCAAAAAGCAATTGTTTGTATTTTAGGAACAGGTTCTAATTGTAGTTATTTTGATGGGCATGTTTTGCACCAAAAAGTACAATCTTTAGGATATATTGCAATGGATGATTGTAGCGGAAATCGTTTTGGTCGTCATTTATTACGTGGCTATTATTTTAATAAAATGCCTGCAAATTTGGCTAGAGAATTTGAAAAAGAATTTAATGTAGAACCAGATGCTGTTAAAGAAAATTTATATAAAAAACCAAATCCAAATGCCTATTTGGCAACGTATGCTAAGTTTTTAATAAAACATAAAAATACTGATTTTTGTAAGAAACACATTAGAGAAGAATTGGTTTCTTTTGTTGAAAATTATATAATGCAGTTTGAAAATTATAAAGAAGTTCCTGTTCATTTTGTTGGTTCTATTGCTTTTTATTTAAAAGAGGAATTAGAAGCAGTTTTAAACGAATATGGTATTAAAATAGGAAATGTATTAAGACGTCCGATAGATGGATTAATAGAATTTCATATCGCTAATAATTAATAATAATTAGGAAAAGTTAGTTTGTTTTTAAAGCCTAAGTAGCAAAATCTACTTGGGTTTTTTGTTTTTTAGGAAAATGAATTTTGAATTTTACAATTCTAAACAAGTAAAAATGAGTATTTTTGTAACATAAAAGCAAAGAATGAAAATAACACAATTATTTAAAGATTTTTTTGAAAGTGAAAAACTAGGTGGTTTGTTATTACTGGTTTGCACAATAGTTTCCTTGGTACTTGCAAATTCATCATTTGGCGAAAGTTACCACCATTTTTGGTTAATTGAATTTTCAGGAAAATCTTTAGAATATTGGATAAACGATGGCTTAATGACCATTTTCTTTTTATTAATTGGATTGGAATTAGAAAGAGAAATTTATCAAGGAGAATTGTCAAATATAAAAGATGCCTTATTGCCTATTTTTGCTGCAATTGGAGGCATGATAGTTCCTGCTGCAATATTTTTAGCGTTTAACTTTGGTACACCTACTCAATCTGGATCTGGAATACCAATGGCAACTGACATTGCTTTTGCAATTGGGATTTTATCTTTATTAGGAAATAAAGTACCTATATCTTTGAAAATATTTTTAACCGCTTTAGCCGTTATTGACGATTTGGGCGCCATATTAATTATTGCCATTTTTTATACCAAAACGATAGTTTGGGCAAATTTGGCTATAGCCTTAGGATTATTTGTGTTGCTTTATGTATTGGGTAAATATTTTAAAGTTAAAAACTTACTTCCTTATTTAATTGGTGGAGTTGTAATGTGGTATTTCATGATGCATTCTGGTGTACACGCTACTATAACAGGCGTTTTATTAGCTTTTGCAATTCCTTTTGGAAACGGCGGAAACAAATCTACTTCCTATATTTTACAGCATGTTTTGCACAAACCAGTCGCATTTGTAATATTACCAATTTTTGCGTTAGCGAATACAGCCATCTTCATGAGCGGTGATTTGACAAAAATAGTTACTGAAAACTACAGCATAGGCGTCGCATTAGGTTTAGTTTTAGGAAAACCTATTGGTATTTTTCTACTTACCTTCTTAACCGTTAAAATTGGTTGGTGTCAACTTCCAAGTGATATGAGTTGGAAATCTGTTTTAGGCGTTGGTTTTTTAGGAGGAATTGGCTTTACGATGTCAATTTTTATTACACTTTTAGCTTTTGATAGCGCAGCAATTATAAATAACACGAAATTAGTAATCGTTTTTTCTTCTTTATTGGCGGGAATAATTGGTTTTGTATTCTTAAAAGCGACTTTAAAAGCAACTCAAGAAGATTAAGTTTTACTTGATACCCAAACACTTAAAGTAATTGATAAAATAAGAATCTGGATTCGATTTGTCTTTATAAATTTCAGAGTTTAATTCGGGTTTTATAACAAAATCTACATCA
Source organism: Flavobacteriales bacterium (assembly GCA_002737105.1). The sequence continues at coordinate 4,043 of NSHO01000053.1, forward strand.
CCGGTTGCCGCTGCAATTTTAATTAAATATACTTTAGACGTTTTTAAATCTTCAAAATTTTCTGGTGTAAAATAAAAGAAACCAGATAAAATTCGCAAATTATTTTTATTTACAGCATCATATTGCAAGTCGTTACAAGTCTCAGTGTCCAAAGAATTGATAAGTTTTACTTGTTTACCATTGGCCATTTCTAAAAATATTTTAGTGCTTTTATCAATGCAAATAGGAGTTAAAAAGTCTTTACTTTTTTGTAAATATTGAAAGTTTAATCCAATAAAACCATCTACATCAAAAAGTTTAAAAGTTAAAAATGAAGTGGTATTTCCAAACACATTTTCGTCAATAATTTTTTCTTTTAAAACACGGGTGCTACTGGTATCAGTCACTACATCAATATCATATTCACATGGTTTTTCCTGAGAAAACGAAAGTTGAACCAATAATATGAAAACCGTTATTTTTAAAAGCCTATTCATTAAAGTAAATTTTTAAGTTATTTATATTTTTGTACAAAGTAAAACAATTTTTTCGTCATTTATGTTGGTGGTAAAAAACGCATAAACAGTTCCACCATCGGCAATTTTATATTTTTTCCTAATTTCTTCAACAGATAAGGGAAAATTACGAGTAGTAACATTCATTTTTTTACCTTCAAGCTGTTTTTTTAGGTTTTCTTTTTTAAACGGAAGCACTTCATTAACACTAAATCGTCTACCAGGAAAAGCTACCAATGCATCATGCGTAAATAAATGAGAGTGTGGATGTAATTTTGAAATTTTTAAAAATTCGCATAAATAATCCACACCACCAGATTTCAATAATGACGCATTTGGTTCATATAAAAATTGTTTTGGTAAACCAAAGTTGGCCGGCGAATGTTCACCTAAAATAAATGTGTTGGTGTCTGTTTTTTCTTTTTGGATATTAACCGCATGGATTTCAATTTCTCCCGAATAGTCTTTTTCTAAAATCCATAAAAGTTCTTTTACTTCGTTGTCAACGGCTACGATGTGAATGGCTTTTATGTTTTCTAATTCGATACAACCTGCAGTTATGTCTAATATTGGCGCGGTTTTTATTAAAATTGAATTGCTTTTAGAAAAATACAAACTCAAATTTTCAGGCACATTTGGCAAACAATCTTTAAGTAAAAAAACCTTTCCTTTTGCATCACTTCTTCTACTGGGATCAATGTAAATCCAATCGAATTTTTTATCAGATTGCTCTAAAACATCGGTGCTATTTTGTGCCAAACAAATAATGTTTTTAGCGTTCATCACACCATAATTGTGCTGCACAATTTCTGAAAGTACAGTATTTTTTTCACAATGAATTACCTGTTCAAATTTCTTTGAAAAATAATAATCATCTACACCAAAACCACCTGTTAAGTCAATTAAAGAGGTGCCGGAAATTAATTCAGATTTGTATTTGGCTGTTGTTTCCGATGACGTTTGTTCTATTGAAATACTCGCTGGATAGTAAATTCCTTCAGTGGCAAACCAAGTTGGAAGTTTGTGTTGCGATTTATTTTTTGATACAATTTGATTGATAATTTCTTTCCAATCTTCTTTAGGGAAAGGATTTTTCGACAAGGCTAATTTCGATATATTGGCTTGTAAAGATGAATTAATAAATTCCTGAATATCAGAAGCTAGAAGAGAAAGGTGCATTATAAACCGACTGAAATTAGTAGTACTAAAAATAAATCTAATGTATAAAAATTGTTACTTTTAAAAGTCATTTTAATTAGAAATAGAATTAAAAAACAATTAAATTGATGTCTCTATGCTCTAAATTAAACCAATCCGCAATGGATTTATTGGTTAAAATACCGTGGTAAAAATAAATACCATTTTTCAACCCACTGTTGCAACGAATGGCTGCTTCAATTCCGCCGTCTTCTGCAATATTTATTAGTATAGGCGTTAAGATATTACTAATTGAAATACTTGCTGTTTTGGAATAACGTGAAGGAATATTCGGTACGCAATAATGAATGACATTGTTTTTTACAAACGTAGGATTTTCATGTGTGGTAATTTCTGAAGTTTCAAAACAACCACCTGTATCGATGCTAACATCTACAATTACGGCTCCTTTTTTCATATATTCTACCATTGTTTCTGTTACTACAACGGGTGTTCTGTTTTCGCCTTTTAATGCGCCAATGGCCACATCGCATCTTCGTAATGCTTTTAAAAGGGCTTTGTCATGAATGGTAGAGGTAAATATTCGTTGGTTTAAAGTGTTTTGTAACCGTCGCAATTTGGTGATAGAATTGTCAAAAACTTTTACGTTTGCGCCTAAACTCAATGCGGTTCGCACGGCATATTCCGCAACAGTGCCTGCACCCAAAATGACAATTTCTGTTGGTGGAACGCCTGTAATATTTCCCAAGAGCAATCCTTTACCATCGTTGTTATTAATCATTAATTCGGCAGCAATTAATACCGAAGCTGTTCCTGCAATTTCACTTAATGATTTCACAGCCGGATAAGAACCGTCGCTGTCTTTAATAAATTCAAACGCTAATGAGGTAATTTTCTTTTTGGCTATAGCTTCAAAATAATCCTTTTTCTGGGTTTTTAATTGAATGGCCGAAATCAGAATCGCTTCTGGGTTCATCATTTCAATTTCTTCCAAAGTAGACGGTTCTACTTTTAATATAATTGGGCAAGAAAATACTTTTTTGGTGTCTTTTGTTACTTCTGCGCCAGCATCTGCATATTCTTTATCTGAAAAACTAGCGTTTTTTCCTGCATCACTTTCAATCATCACACGATGACCATGACTTACCAATGAGCTCACAGCATCTGGTGTTAAACAAATACGACGTTCTTGATAAGATGTTTCTTTAGGAATTCCTATAAACAAGTCACTTTTGTGTTTGCCAATTTCTAATTTTTCTTCTTGCGGAAGCAATTGTTTGGCTGAAAATGGAGTATAGATTGACATACTTTTTTTGATTTTGTAGCCAAATTAGGTATTTTTCTATAAAGTTACAAGTGAGCAGCTAAATAATATAGAAAAACAATGGTTTGAGATGCTAAATTAAGTTTAGAATTATAGGGTTTCAGGTTAATCATTATTTAATAACAATTCTCTTTTGCCATTGGGTAGCGTTCTCATTACAATTGATGCGTGATCTAAAGGTAATAAGTGCGGTACTTTTTCTGGCCATTCAATAAAGCACCAATTTCCCGAATAAAAATACTCGTCAATTCCCATGTCGTAGGCTTCCATTTCAGTGTTTAATCGATACAAATCGAAATGATAAATGGTTTCACCCGTTTTAGATTCATATTCGTTTACTAACGAAAAAGTAGGACTACTTGAATTCCCAGTAACACCTAATTCTTTTACCAATTCCTTAATTAAAGTAGTTTTACCAACGCCCATAGTGGCATGAAAAGTAATTACTTTTTTTAAACTCGGCGTAGCTAATATGTCTTTAGCTACTTTATTTATGTCTTCTAATGTAAATGTTGCAGTCATTTTTATGGGTTAAGGGTTAAGGGTTAAGGGTTCAAGGTTGGTGGCTTTTGCCTTTCACCTCATACCCAAAACCTTTTACCTATTTTACTTTGGATTCAAAACTATACACGGAATAATCATTTCTTCTAACGAAACACCTCCGTGCTGATACGTATTTCTGTAATAGCTAACATAATGGTTAAAATTATTTACGTAAGCCAAAAAGAAATCGCTTTTGGCAAAAATATAAGAACTGGTCATATTTATGCTTGGTAAACCAATTTTTTTCGGATCTTTAACGGCATATACATCTTTGCTTTCGTACGTTAAGCTTCTACCGGTTTTGTATCGTAAGTTTAAACTGGTGTTTTTATCACCAATAACTTTCGATGGATTTTTGCAATTAATCGTTCCGTGGTCAGTAGTAATAATGAGTTTAAAACCCATTTGTTGCGCTTGCTGAATCATTTCCAACAATGGCGAGTTTTTAAACCAGCTTAATGTTAACGAACGATACGCTTTATCATTAGACGCTAATTCTTTTACCACATCCATTTCGGTTTTGGCGTGCGATAACATATCTACGAAATTGTATACAATAGTAGTTAAATCGTTGTTTTTGCACGATTTAAAGTTGTCTACAAGTTTTTTTCCATCTCGCAAGTTGGTGATTTTATAGTATTCGCTCTTGATGTTTAAACCTAAATGTTTTAGTTGTTCGTTTAAAAAATCGGCTTCGTGTAAATTTTTTCCACCTTCTTCTGTGTCGTTTTTCCAATATTGCGGGAACTTTTTTTCCATTTCTAAAGGCAATAAGCCAGAAAAAATTGCATTTCTAGCGTACTGAGTAGCCGTTGGTAAAATAGCGTAGTAGTTGACTTCTTTTTCAGTCTTGTAATGATTGAATACAATATTTTCGAAAATTTTCCATTGATCTAAACGTAAATTATCTATAACTACAAACAGAATAGGTTTGTCTTTCTTACGAATTTCAGGCGCAACCAATTCACCAAATAATTTATGCGATAAAATCGGTTTATCTTCTTTTTCGTCGAACCAATCTTCATAGTTGCGTTCAATAAATTTTCCAAATTGCAAATTGGCTTCCGCTTTTTGGCTTTCTAAAATCTGAATTAAGTTTTGGTCTTCAATGGTTTCCAATTCTATTTCCCAATACACTAATTTTCTATAGAATTCCGCCCATTCGTCAAACGAGTTTACCATAGCCATTTCCATGGCAATTTTTCTGAATTCTTTCTGATAATCCAAAGTTGTTTTTTCAGAAATTAAGCGCGAATGGTCTAAGTTTTTCTTCAAACTCAATAAAATCTGATTCGGATTTACGGGTTTTATCAAATAATCGGCAATTTTACTACCAATGGCTTCTTCCATAATATATTCTTCCTCGCTTTTTGTAATCATAATTACAGGTGTAGAAGATTTAAATTCTTTCATTTCCGAAAGGGTTTCTAAACCCGAAAGACCTGGCATATTTTCATCTAAAAAAACCACATCAAAAGCGGTTTCTTTGTATAAGTCAATCGCGTCTTGGCCATTGTTACAAGTAGTAACCGTATAGTTTTTCTTTTCTAAAAATAAAATATGTGGTTTCAATAAGTCAATTTCGTCGTCTACCCAAAGTATTTTTATATTGTTCATCGTATGTCTGATTAAAAGTGCAATTTACTATTTAAATAACGTATTTTTTCTTAAAAATTGTGTAAAATTCTAAAATTCTAAAATTAAAACTTGCGCGGTTCTTAAATATGATAAGAAATGTTTTAAATCCTTACTATTTTTAAGTTGTACAATCTTCTTGAATAAATCTGTGAAAAACATATTCTATTTTTTCTTATATTTGTTACACAAAAACATATTCTGTGAGCCAAATCAACAAATTAAAACTACTCAACGATCCAATTTATGGTTTCATAACCATTCCCAATACTTTAATTTACGATTTAATTCAGCATCCGTATTTTCAACGTTTGCGTCGTATTTCTCAAATGGGCTTGTCTTACTTGGTTTATCCAGGTGCTCATCATACCCGTTTTCATCATGCTTTAGGTTGTATGTATATTATGCAAAAAGCTGTGCAAACTCTTAAATTTAAAGGTGTAGCTATTTCTGAGGAAGAAGAAAACGCATTATATGTAGCGATTTTATTACACGATATTGGCCACGGACCTTTTAGTCATGCTTTGGAAAATAGCGTATTGGAAGAAGTGCATCATGAAGAATTATCGTTGTTATTCATGGAGCAGCTAAATACTGAATTTGACGGAAAATTAGCTTTGGCCATTCAGGTTTTTAAAGGTGAATACCATAGAAAATTTATGTTGGAGTTGATTTCTAGTCAGTTAGATATGGATCGTATGGATTACCTGAAACGCGATAGTTTTTACACAGGTGTCAATGAAGGTAACGTAAACAGCGAACGTTTAATTCAAATGTTAAACGTACAAGACGATGTGTTGGTAATGGAAGAAAAAGGAATTTATTCTATAGAAAAGTTCCTAATGGCGCGCCGATTGATGTATTGGCAAGCGTATTTGCACAAAACCAGCGTTGTTGCCGAATTAACGTTGACAAAAATTTTGAAACGAGCGAAAGAGCTTACAACCAAAGGCGAAGTACTTTTTGGAAGTCCGTTTTTATTGTTTTTCTTAAATAACAAAATAGAATTAAATCAAATTGATAAAACCATTTTAGATAAATTTTCTAACTTGGACGATTATGATGTTTTAGGTGCGATAAAACAATGGCAATTTCACGATGATTTTGTGTTGAGTTCTTTAAGTAAAATGATAATCAATAGAAATCTATTGAAGATTGAAGTAAGTGAAGATAAAGTAAATAAAATCAGACTTTTAGAATTAAAAGAAACCTATATGAAACAGTATGCAATTTCTGAAAATGAAGTGGGCTATTTCGTATTCAAAGGGAAAATTAAAAACGAAGCCTATAGCAAATCTTCTGAGCCAATTAGGATATTAAAAAAGGACAAAACAATTGAAAATGTGGTGGAAGTTTCTGATCAAATGCATCTAAAAGCATTATCTAAAACCATCATCAAATATTTTATTTGTTATCCGAAAGCGGTAGATTAAGGTTAATTTTTATATTTTTGCAAAGATGAAATTTACAGCAGCACAAATAGCGGGCATATTGGATGGAGAAGTTTTTGGAAA
>NSHO01000054.1 GCA_002737105.1 Flavobacteriales bacterium
GGCATCGTAATTCCGGAAGTATTGAGAAAATATACTGGGTTTGATAGTATAAACTAATCTTAAATCTTTACTAATAATGCACTGAGTTAACCGTTTTTTGTTACTTTAGTGCATTCTTTTTTATGAAAAAAATTTACACCATCATATTGTCCTTTTTCTCGTTAGTTGTTTTCTCTCAAAACGAACAATTGGCACAAAATTATATTGACAAAGGCGAATTTGATAAAGCGGCATCTTTGTATGAAGAATTGGAGAAAAAACAACCTAATAATTTCTATTTTACACAAAAATTGGTAAGTTGTTACCAAGGTTTCAAACAATATGATAAAGCAGAAAAATTACTTTTAAATAAAAAAGAAGCAACCAATCAGCCAATTATTTTTGTTGAATTAGGTTACAATTCACAACTGCAAAAAGACACAAATAAAGCAGAAGCGTATTTTAAAAAAGCAATTGAAGCGGTAGCAAATCAACCTAATTATGCCTATCAAATTGGACAAGCTTTTGAACAAAAATCGTTATTACTTCAGGCGTATTCCACTTATGAAATAGCTCAAAAAACCAATTCTAGTATGAATTTCGATTACCAAATGGCACTGCTTCAAGGCCAAATGGGGAATTTAGATGTTATGGTAGTAAAATTATTAGATTACTCCTATGCCAACATTAATTCGACGTTGAGCGTACAAAATCAGTTGGTGTTTTTCATGCAAGATGATGCAGAAAATGTGTTTGCCAATTCGCTTAAAAAAGAACTTTTACTTCGCACCCAGAAAACCCAAGACATTTATTGGAATCAGTTTTTAAGTTGGTTATATGTAAATCAGAAAGAATACAACAAAGCCTTTATTCAAGAAAAATCGATCTATAAAAGAAATCCGGAATCGTTTGATGATATTATTCAACTCGCACAAATTTGTGTAAACGAAAACGAGAACGAAACGGCTCAAGCTATTTTCCAGTTTATTTTACAAAACACCACAGACGAATCTACTGTTTTAAACGCGCAATATTTTCTGTTGAAAAATGAAATTTCAACTGCAAAACCAGAAACTTATCCAATAATTCAAAGCAAATTTGATGCCTTATTGAGTCAGTTTGGCGAATCTCCTTTTTCGGTAGATATCCAAATATTAGCCGCACATTTTAAAGCGTTTCATTTAAATGATTTTGAAAACGCAAAATCGCTTTTGGATACAACCATGGAAATGCCATTAAATATTCGTCAGAAAGCAAAAGTTAAAATGGAATTGGCGGATGTTTTTGTATTTAATGAAAAGTTCAACCAAGCGATCATTTATTACGCACAAATTCAGAACGACTTACCAAACGATGAATTTTCACACGAGGCCAGTATGCGAATGGCAAAAACCAGTTTCTTTAAAAAAGATTTCAATTGGGCAAAAAAACAAGCTAGTGAATTGAAACAAGCATCAACCCAATTAATTGCAAATGATGCGGTAGATTTGTTTTTATTAATTAGTGATAATTCTGTAGAAGATTCTCTTCAAGTAGCGTTACAAGATTTTTCAAAAGCGGATTTGTTAGCATTTCAAAACAAACCAAAAGATGCTTTAGATGCTTTTTTACAAATTTTAGACAAACACAAAGGGCAATCTATTGAAGCTGGAACGTTATATAAAGTAGCCAAAAATTACGAAAAATTAGGTAATTTTGCCAAAGCAAATATTTATTATCAAACAATTTTAGACCACCACAAAGACGGAATTTATATTGATGAAGCGTTATTTTATTCGGCTGAAATTTATAAAAATCAGCTTAACGATTTAGAAAAAGCCAAAAATTTATATGAAAAAGTAGTCCTCGAACATCCAGATAGTATTTATTTTACGGAAGCCAGAAAACAATACCGCCAATTGCGAGGCGACAAACAACAAGGAATATAATAGTTTAAAAAAATAAAACATGAAATTCAACACCAAAGTCATTCACGGTAATCAGCATCACGATCCAAGTACAGGAGCAGTAATGCCACCAGTATATCAAACCTCAACATTTGTACAAACAAGCCCAGGTGTGCCTTTAGCAGCAGGATACGAATATAGTAGGTTTTCCAACCCCACTCGTACCGCTTTAGAAGAAGCTTTAGCTAGTATTGAAAATGGTGTGCGAGGTCTGGCATTTGCTTCTGGTTTGGCCGCAACAGATTCTGTAATGAAACTATTAAAACCTGGCGATGAAGTAATTGCCATGGACGATTTATATGGAGGCACTTACAGAATGTTTACTCGGATCTACCAAGAATTTGGAATAAAATTTCATTTTATTGATATGACGAATTTGGAAAAATTGCAGTCGTTAATAAATGAAAACACGAAATTGATTTGGGTGGAAACGCCAACTAATCCGTTAATGAAATTAGCTGATATTGCAGAAATTGCTAAAATCACTAATAAACATAAGTTGCTTTTTGCAGTTGATAATACGTTTGCGACGCCCTATTTACAAAAACCTTTAGATTTAGGTGCAGATATTGTAATGCATTCTGCAACTAAATATTTAGGCGGACATAGTGATGTAATTGCTGGTGCTTTAATTGTAAAAGACGAAGCGTTAGGCGAAAAACTACACTTTGCACAATTTGCAACTGGTGGAACTTTGGGCCCAATGGATAGTTATTTGGTATTAAGAGGTATCAAAACTTTACATTTGCGTGTACAAAGACATTGTGAAAACGGCGCAAAAGTGGCGGAATATTTAGTCAATCATCCAAAAGTTGCTGCTGTTTATTATCCTGGATTAGAAAGTCATCCCAATCATGAAATTGCAAAAAAACAAATGATTGGCGGTTTTGGCGGTATGGTTTCTTTCACTTTTAAATCGGGTGCAAAAGCAGATGCGATTAAAATGTTAGAAAAAGTAAAAGTATTCACATTAGCCGAATCTTTAGGTGGTGTGGAATCTTTAGCAAATCATCCTGCTTTAATGACACACGCATCAATTCCAGAAGACAAACGTAAAGAAATTGGCATAACGGACGATTTGGTTCGCTTGAGCGTTGGAGTAGAAGACATTTCAGACTTACTTGCCGATTTAGAGCAAGCGTTTCAATAAAAAAACATAAAATAAAAAAGCGAGAAAATACTTCTCGCTTTTTTTATTGTTCTGGTGCTATTTCTATTTCCAAGCCCTCTAAGTCTTCCGAAATATGTATTTGACAACCTAATCGGCTATTGTCTTTCACGTGATAGGCGTCTGTTAACATGGCTTCTTCATCGTCGTTTCTTTCAGTTTTTAGAACATCGTTTAGCACATAACATTGGCAAGAAGCACACATCGCCATTCCGCCGCAAATTCCAACAGTTCCTTCTTCTGCCAATTCGTAGGAACGGATGAGTTCCATCACATTCATGTTCATATCCGTTGGGGCTAAAACTTCATGTTTTACTCCGTTTCTATCGGTAATAAATAGGGTTACGTCTTGACTCACTATTTTTTATTCTTCATTAATTGTTCCACGTCTGCCAAATCTTTTAGCCTCCCTGTTGTGCGTTTATTTTTCATCAAATCTTCAAAATCTATATAAGGTATTTTAAATTTATCAAAATTAATATTTTCGCAATTTTTTTTCGATTCTGTAAATTCTAAACCGCTAACCTTAGTTAATATTTCAATTTTTCTCGGCTCCACACCTATGCTCCAAACATCAAATTTATCGCTTTCGAAATCTTCAATTGAAAAAATTGGGGCGCCAAAATTAGTATAAACTAGTTTTAATTTATTATAGTTTTCTGTGGTTTGGTTTACCCACAAATCCATGTCGCCTGTACTTCTTGAGTAGCCATGAAGTATGACCGCATATCCTCCAACTAATAAATATTCAACTTCGTGTTTATCTAATAGTTCTAAGAACTCAAGAAAATCAATATTAAATACGTTCTGCATGTTTTCTAGCGGAAAAAATGGTTCTATCTACTTTTTTTTCAGGACTTGAATCAAAAATAGAATTTATAATATCACAAGCGAAATTTAATCGTTCCATTGGGGTTTTATCATTATAAAAAGTCACATGATCATCCGCTTCATCAAAAGAAGATTTTGAAACCACGCTTCTATCCATTCTAATATTTTCCATTTTAATCTGTTTATTACAAATGTACCTAATTATTGAATACTTTTCACAACCGCTTTTTCGGCTTCTTTTCTGGTGCCATCAAAACCATTTACGCCAGAAACAGTAGTATATTTTAAAACATAACGCTTTCCTGGATGCAAGCGATTGTATACGCTTTGACACATTAGTGTAGCTTCATGGAATCCGCATAAAATCAACTTCAACTTTCCTGGATAGGTGTTTACATCGCCAATGGCATAAATTCCGTCAATATTGGTTTGATAATCCAAAGCATTATTTACTTTAATGGCATTTTTCTCAATTTCTAATCCCCAATTGGCAATAGCGCCTAATTTTGGCGTTAATCCGAAAAGAGGAATGAAATAATCGGTTGGTACATTTATACGTGCTCCGTTCATTTCTATATCTAACGATTCAATTCTTTCACTTCCTTTAAAACCTACAACTTCAGCCGGAGTAATTAATTTTATTTTTCCTGCAGATTTTAATTCTTGCACTTTTTCAACAGAATCTAAAGCGCCGCGAAACTCATTTCGGCGGTGAATTAAAGTCACCGATGTAGCCACATTTGAAAGGAAAATACTCCAATCTAAAGCGGAATCTCCACCACCTGCAATTACAATGTTTTTGTTACGGTATTTTTCTGGATCTTTTACAAAATAATCGACACCTCGGTCTTCATTTTCATAAAATTCAATGTCTTTTAAAATAGGTTTTCTCGGTTCAAATGTTCCTAAACCACCCGCAATTGCAATAGCTTTGGCTTTGTGTTTTGTGCCTTTATTTGTGGTTACTATAAACGCGCCATCTTCTAATTTTTCTATAGTTTCGGCAGTTTCTGATAAAGTAAATCCGGGTTGAAATTGCTTAATTTGTTCCATTAAATTGCTGACCAATTCGCCCGCCATTACTTCTGGATAACCAGGAATGTCAAAAATAGGTTTTTTAGGATATAATTCTGCTAACTGTCCTCCAGGTTGCGGAAGTGCGTCAATAATATGGCATTTTAATTGTAATAAACCGGCTTCAAAAACAGTAAAAAGCCCTGTAGGACCGGCGCCAATTATCAATATATCTGTTTCAATCATTTCATTTAAGTCTTAAATCCTAAGGTCTAAAGTCCGAAGTCTACTATTTTATATTTTCTACTGATTCAATTTGAGGTACGTACTTTTTTATAGTGGTTTCTACGCCAGCTTTCATAGTGCTAATGCTCAAACTACAACTGGTGCAAGCACCTTGTAATCTTACTTTCACATGTTTTCCATCAAGCACTTCTACCAACTCAATATCGCCACCATCAGAATTCAAAAACGGACGAATTTCTGCTAAAGCTTTCTCAATGTTTTCGGTTATTTCAATTTCTGTCATATTTTTATAATTTTCAATTAGTCAATACTCAATGTGCCAATTGAATTATTTTTTTACAGCGGCACATCCTGCCATTGTTGTTATTTTTATCGCTTCTGTTGCTGGTAAATTTTCGTTTCTTTTTACCGTTTCTGCTACCACACTTCTGGCTAACTCTTCAAAAACGGTTTCTAAAATCGTTCCAGTTTGCATGGCTGCTGGTCTTCCATAATCGCCCGCTTCTCTTATGCTTTGTACTAAAGGAACTTCCCCTAAAAACGGCACTTCTAAATCTGCTGCTAAGTTTTTGGCGCCTTCTTTTCCAAAGATGTAATATTTATTTTCTGGAAGTTCTTCAGGTGTAAAATAAGCCATGTTTTCAATAATTCCTAATACGGGAACCTGAATGGCATCTGACATAAACATCGAAACTCCTTTTTTAGCATCTGCCAAAGCAACCGCTTGAGGCGTGCTTACTACAACAGCACCTGTTATTGGCAACGATTGCATAATTGACAAGTGAATATCGCCAGTTCCAGGAGGTAAATCGATTAACATAAAATCTAATTCGCCCCAATTGGCATCAAAAATCATTTGGTTTAGGGCTTTTGAAGCCATTGGACCACGCCAAATCACCGCTTGATCTGGTTTGGTAAAGAATCCGATAGATAAAATTTCAACACCATAACACTGTACGGGTTGCATCTTAGATTTGCCATCTATTTCAACTGAAATAGGTTTTGCTGATTCTACATCAAACATAATTGGCATCGATGGTCCATAAATATCGGCATCTAAAATCCCCACTTTGAAACCCATTTTAGATAAAGCTACGGCCAAATTTGCGGTAATGGTAGATTTACCAACGCCTCCTTTTCCTGAAGAAACGGCAATAATATTACTAATTCCAGGAATTTGTTTGCCTTTAATTGTGTTCGCTTCTTCTTTTGTTGGGGTAACTACTTTAATATTTACCTTAACTTTTGCGTTGGCGTTTATTTTTTCAGTAATGATTTTTTTAATATCAGCTTCTGCACGATTTTTTATATGTAAAGCCGGCGTGGTTAAAATTACATCTACAACTACTTCATCTCCAAAAGTTACTACATTTTGCACGGCACCACTTTCTACCATATTTTTTCCTTCTCCAGCAATGGAAATGGTTTCTAACACAGCTAGTATTTCTTTTCTATCTAATTTCATTTTGTTGTGTAAACTTTTTACTTTTATTTAAACTGAATCTGAATTGCAAAGATAGTTTGAAAATGACAAATGACAAATGACAAACGATAAAAGTTTGTTAAGTATTGAAAAGGAATTTTATAGGTGATTTAAAAAAATAAAGAAACAATTCTAAAAATCAGGTTCCCAAAAGTGTTTTTTGAAATCTATAATTTGATTATCGGTAACTTGAATGCCTTCGCTTTCTAACAATTGTTGCATTAAATTAGTGCCTTCAAAATGGTGTTTGCCTGTTAAAAGTCCTAATCGATTGACTACGCGGTGCGCTGGAATATCATCTTGTCCGTGACACGCATTCATAGCCCAACCTACCATTCTGGCGGAACGACCTGCGCCTAAAGCTTTGGCAATAGCGCCATAAGAAGTTACTTTGCCGTAAGGTATTTTTCGAGCAACTTCGTACACACGTTCAAAAAAATTGTCTTCTTTTATTTTCAAGTTACTTATTCAAGTTATAAATCGTAAAAACGGCGATTAGTCCGGTAATGATAGCAATTATAAAGTTAATGTTTTGAATAAAAAAAGTAACTTTATGTTTGATTTTTCTAAACAAAAAAGCATAGCCCATAAACACCGTAAATGTGCCTAAAGTTGTACCTAAAACAAATGCTAAACCAACTAAATTAGTAAAAAAATCTTCGATATAAGCTGACAGATATAAGCTTACAAAAGCATAATACGGAATTGGAAAAATATTTAACCCAGAAATAAAAATCCCATGAACAAATGGTTTTAATTTGCTTTTTGTTGCATTCTTTTTTATGGGATCTTTAGCATGAATGACTTTTTGAATACCCTTGCCTAAAAAAAATAAGGTTAATAATATAAAAACTAAGCTTCCAACTAACTTTAAATTTTGCATTACTTGTGGATGACTTTCTAAAAAAGTGGCAAAGTAAAACCCTAAAATACTTTGAATAAAAACCACTAAAACAGCGCCATTGATAAACTTTCTGGCTTTATTTAGTGATTTTTTAACGCTATAATTGGCAACGGTCATATTTACAATTCCTGGAGGCAAAACCCCCACGAACGAAAACAAAACTGCAAAAGCAAAAGCGAAAAGTATAGACATTATTTAATTTTAAATTGAATGTAGGTAATGCTTTTATTTATTTTTAAATACTGACTTTCATAAAAAGTTTGAATACTGGTCACTTCTTCAGGCGCGCCGGCGTTGTTGTATACATTATGGTTGGCGTACAAAACTTCATGTCCTTCACCGTGTAATAAGCCCAAAGTGAAGCCATGCATAAACTCGCTATCGGTTTTTAAATGCATCAAACCGTTGGGTTTTAATATTTTTTTATAGTTCTGAAGAAATTCAGAATTGGTCATGCGGTGCTTGGTGCGTTTGTATTTTATTTGCGGATCTGGAAAGGTAATCCAAATTTCATCTACTTCATTTTCATCAAAACAATGCTTAATTAATTCAATTTGAGTCCGAAGAAATGCCACATTTTTTTGTCCGTTTTCTACAGCAGTTTTAGCCCCTCGCCAAAATCGGGCACCTTTAATATCAATTCCAATAAAGTTTTTGTTTGGAAATTTTTCTGCTAATCCTACAGTATATTCGCCTTTTCCGCAACCTAATTCTAATACAATTGGATTATTATTTTTAAAGAAATCTGAATTCCATTTTCCTTTTAATGCTAAACTATCAGTAACTACTTCTTCACGAGTTGGTTGAAAAACGTTTGGAAACGTTACATTTTCGTTGAATCTTTTTAATTTATTTTTACTTCCCACAACAATTAATTTTATCCTACAAAAGTATAAAAATTAAAGTTTTGAAGGTCTAATTATTTACTAGTTTTCAAGGTAAACGAAAACTCAGAACCTATTTGATGCGTGCTTTGCACAAATATTTTTTCGTTGTGTGCTTCAATAATGTGTTTTACGATGGCTAAGCCCAAGCCAGAACCGCCCTCTTCTCTTGAGCCGCTTTTGTTAACTCTGTAAAAACGTTCAAAAATTCTAGACATATGTTGTTGTTCAATTCCTTGCCCGTTATCGTAAATGCGCACTAAAATTTTGGTTTTACTTATTTTTTCTACGGCAATTTCTGTGGTGCCATTTTCTTTTCCGTATTTGATTGAATTCATGACTAAGTTGGTTAAAACTTGTTGAATTTTATCTTTATCGGCATAAACAATTATGGGAGAAACGTATTTTTCATCAAACATTAAAATAATGTTTTTGGCATCGGCTTTCATTTCTAAAAGATCAAAAACGTTTTGAATTTCGGCAATAATGTCAAATCCTTCGATATCTATGTTTAAATCACCAATTTCAAATTTAGAAATCATATCTAAATCTTGCACAATATTAATTAGTCTTTCAACGCCTTTTGATGCGCGTGCAATATATTTTACACGTAGGGCTTTGTCTTTAATGGCGCCGCCTTCGATAAGTGTTTCTAAATAGCCTTGAACTGTAAAAAGTGGTGTTTTTAATTCGTGAGAAATGTTACCTAGGAATTCTCTTCTATATTCTTCACGAATGTTTAAGGATTCAATTTCAATTTTTTTCTCTTTGGCGAAGTTTCTTATGTCGTTAGTTAAAGTAGAAACATCGGTGGTAACAGTTTTGTTTTTTAAAGAAGTGGCGTCTAAAAGAGAAACCTCATCATATAATTTTTTAATTCTTTTGTAGATAAATACTTCTACACGATATTGCATTAGAAAAAAACTAAAAAAGAATAATGTAATTGGAAAAACAATCAATATTAAGTAGTCTACTAACTGAATAAAATTATGGTAAATCAACAAACTTATTACAACAAAAAAAGAAATGTAAAGCGATGATTTAAATGCAAATTTGTAAGATTTTTTAAAACTAATCGCCATTTAATTCAATTTTGTATCCCACACCTTTAATGGTTTTGAATACATCTTCGTCAATTTTTTCTCTAAGTTTTCTGATGTGAACATCTATGGTTCTACCGCCAACAATGACTTCATTGCCCCAAACTTTATCTAAAATTTCGGCTCTGGTGAACACTTTTCCTGGTTTTGAAGCTAATAAATATAAAAGTTCAAATTCTTTTCTTGGTAAAACGATGGTTACGCCGTCTTTGATAATTTTATATTCTTCTCTGTTTATTAGAAGATTTCCTACAGTTAATGTTTCGGAATTTTCTAATTCTGTATCTTTTAATCTACGTAATAGTCCTTTTACCTTACTAACTAATAATTTTGGTTTAATAGGTTTGGCGATATAATCGTCGGCGCCAACTTCAAAACCGGCTACTTGTGAATAATCTTCGCTTCTAGCGGTAAGAAAGGTAATAATGGTGTCTTTTAATTCTGGAATTTCTCTAATTTTTTCACAGGCTTCCATTCCGTCCATTTCTGGCATCATCACATCCATAATAATAAGATGTGGTTTTACTTTTATAGCCAATTTAACAGCTTCTTTACCATTTTCTGCTTTGGTAACGTGGTAGCCCGCTTGCTCTAAATTATAACCAACAATCTCCAGAATATCCGGTTCGTCGTCAACCAATAATATTTTTATGTCTTTCTTTTTCATATTGAATATAAAAGTAATTAAAAAAATTTAAGTTCCGTAAAATTATATATAAAAATGACAATAAATACTTATTTACTATTATTTAATCTGTTAACATTAACTTAACATTTTGCGTACTAATAAATAACCTCTAAGTAACATTAACGTAATTGAGGTGGGTCTATTTTTGCAACAAAAATAAACACAAACTCATGAAATTAAAATTTCTACTTATTGGATTATTCGTTACGGTAATCTCATTCGCACAAAACACAGCCAAAGTTGCTGGTTTAATTACAGACAAAGACAGCAAACAACC
>NSHO01000055.1 GCA_002737105.1 Flavobacteriales bacterium
CTAATACATCAGTAATACCAACACTTTCTAAAACAGCACGCATGGCACCACCTGCAATAACACCAGTTCCATGAGCAGCAGGCTTTAAAAAAACACGGGCTCCTCCAAATTTACCTTCTTGAGCATGTGGAACAGTTCCATTTAATACTGGCACCTTAACCAAACTCTTTTTAGCATCTTCAATACCTTTTGTAATGGCATCAGTAACCTCATTTGCTTTACCTAAACCTTGACCAATAACGCCTTTTTCGTTTCCAACCACAACAATGGCAGAAAAACTAAAGTGGCGACCACCCTTTGTTACTTTGGTTACACGTTGAATAGCAACTAATTTATCTTTTAACTCTATTTCGCTTGATTTAACGCGTTTTACTACTTCTTTTGACATCTATTAGTATTTTAGAATTTTAAACCTCCTTCGCGAGCACCTTCGGCTAACGATTTTACTCGACCATGATATAAAAAACCATTACGATCGAAAACCACTTCGGTGATTCCGTTTGCAACTGCTTTTTCGGCTAATAATTTACCAACCAATTTCGCTTTTTCAATTTTATTAACTTTATTCGATTGAATAGATTTATCAACAGAACCAACTGCTAATAAAGTTTTTCCACCTTTATCGTCTATTAATTGAGCATATATTTCAGCATTACTGCGGTATACACTTAAGCGAGGTGATTGCGATGTTCCATTAATGGATTTGCGCAATTTAAATTTAATTTTTGTTCTTCTATCTTGTTTACTTCCTGCCATCTTTTTAATTTTTTAAAGATGATTAATACTTTATTGAATTATTTTTTTGAAGCCGATTTACCAGCTTTTCTTCTAAGTTGTTCGCCAACAAACTTAATACCTTTACCTTTATATGGCTCTGGTTTACGAAGACTTCTTATTTTAGCAGCAACCATGCCTATCAATTGCTTATCTGCACTTTCCATTATTATTTTAGGGTTTTGTCCTTTTTCAGCAGTGGTAGTTAATTTAATTTCTTTTGGCAACTCAAAAGAGATATTATGAGAATATCCTAAAGATAATTCTAACATTTGTCCTTTATTTGTTGCGCGATAACCAACACCAACTAATTCTTGCTCTGTTTTAAAACCTTCGCTAACCCCTTTTATCATGTTAGCGATTAATGAACGGTATAAACCATGAAGTGATCTATGACGTTTTTGATCAGTTGGGCGAGTAACCAATATTTGGTCTTCGTGAACAGAAACGTTAATATCTAAATCTACTTTTTGAGTTAATTCTCCTTTTGATCCTTTAACAGTTACTAAACCGTTATTAATCTTTACCTCTACTCCTTTTGGTAATGCTATCGGGGCTTTTCCTATACGTGACATGTTAATTTTCCTCCTATTAAATTATGAAATATAACATAAAACTTCGCCACCAACATTTAATTTCTTGGCTTCTTTGTCGGTAATAACACCTTTAGAAGTAGAAATAATTGCAATACCTAAGCCATTTAATACACGAGGCATTTTAACCACCCCAGAATACTTACGTAAACCTGGACTAGAAATACGCTCTAATGTTCGAATGGCAGGTATTTTTGTTAATGGATGATACTTTAAGGCTATCTTTATTAAACCTTGTTTATTTTCGGTTTCTTCAAACTTGTAGTTTAAAATATAACCTTTTTCGAAAAGAATCTTTGTAATTTCTTTTTTTAGATTGGAAGCCGGAACTTCAACAACGCGGTGGTTTGCTTTGATCGCGTTTCTAACACGAGTTAAGTAATCTGATACTGTATCTGTCATTTTTTAAGTTTATATGTTATTCCGTTATAACAGAATAATTATATGAAACAATTATTTATTTATTTTTGAGGTCGCAAATATACACATATTTGCAATACCTACAACATTTATTTTCTACCAGCTTGCTTTAGTTAAGCCAGGTATTAATCCGAAAAGAACCATTTCTCGGAATGTTACACGACTTACACCAAATGTACGCATATATCCACGAGGGCGACCCGTCAAATTACAACGATTACGAACACGAACTTTTGACGAGTTACGTGGTAATTTTTGTAATCCTACTGAATCGTTTGCTTTTTTAAGCTCTTCTCGCTTAGCTGCATACTTTTCAACTAATCTTTTACGTTTGACCTCACGGGCCTTCATTGATTCTTTTGCCATTTTTTATGCTTGTTTCTTTTTGAAAGGAATTCCAAATTCAGTTAATAATGCATGAGCTTCTTTATCTGTTGGAGCAGAAGTTACAAAAGTAATATCCATTCCTGCAATTTTACTCACTTTGTCAATATCAATTTCAGGGAAAATAATTTGTTCTGTTACCCCTAAAGTATAATTGCCTCGACCATCAAATCCTTTATCATTTACACCTTTAAAATCACGAATACGTGGAAGTGCTGATGCAATTAAACGATCTAAAAACTCGTACATTTTATCGCCACGTAAAGTAACGCGAGCACCAATTGCAACCCCTTTACGTAATTTAAAATTAGAAATATCTTTTGTAGAATAAGTTGCCACAGCTTTTTGACCAGAGATCGTAGTCATTTCTTTAATTGCTGATTCAATTAATTTCTTGTCAGAAACAGCATCGCCTACACCTTGGTTGATACAAATTTTTTGCAATTTTGGAACTTGCATTGTTGAAGTGTATTGAAATTGTTTTTGTAATGTCGAAACGATTTCGTTACGATATTTACCTTTTAAACGAGGTTGGTAAGTTGTTTTTGCCATTATTTAATTGATTCCTTAGTTTTTGAAGAGATGCGCTCAATTTTTTGAGTTGTCTCATTTAATTTACGACCTATGCGAACAGTTTTTCCACCTTCTAAAAACATTAAGTTTGAGATGTGAATTGAACCTTCTTTTTTTACAATACCACCATTGGTGTTTTTGGCGTTTGGTTTTTCACTTTTACTAACCATATTAACACCCTCAACAATAGCGCGCAATTTTTTTGGGTCTATTGTAACGATTTTACCTTGCTTACCTCTGGATTCGCCAGAAATTACTTTAACGGTATCGCCCTTTTTTAATTTTATCTTAGACATGTTTTCTTATCTCTAAATATTTAAAGCACTTCTGGTGCTAATGAAATTATTTTCATAAATTGTTTGTCGCGTAATTCACGAGCTACTGGTCCAAAAATACGAGTACCTCGAATTTCATCAGTTGTATTTAATAAAACTACAGCATTATCATCAAAACGAATATATGAACCATCTGCTCGGCTTATTTCTTTTCTTGTTCTTACAATTACAGCTTTACTTACTGTGCCTTTTTTGGCATTACCACTTGGCATGGCATGTTTAATAGTAACTACCACTTTATCACCAATGGAGGCGTAACGCTTTTTTGTTCCACCCAATACACGAATAACTAGCACTTCTTTAGCACCACTGTTATCAGCTACGGTTAATCTGGATTCGTTTTGTATCATTTTAAATTTTTATTATCGATTAACTCTAATTTATTTAACTTTTTCAACAACTTCAACTAAACGCCAATTTTTAGTTTTACTTAAAGGGCGGGTTTCAGCAATTTTTACGGTATCTCCGATACTGCATTCGTTTTTCTCATCGTGAGCAACGAAGGTGCTAGTTTTTTTTAGAAATTTACCATATTTAGGGTGTTTTACTTTACGCATAACAGAAACAACGATGCTTTTATCCATCTTGTTACTTTTAACAACACCTACTTTTTCTTTTCTTAAGTTTCTTTCCATTTCCATAAATCTCTATCAATTATTTATTTGAAGTATTTTTACGTTTTGTTACTTCTGTTACCATGCGCGCTATATTTCTACGATTAAAGCGAATTTTAGAAGGATTTTCAACAGGAGAAATAGCATGGTTTAAAGTCATTTTATTTAAAGCAGCTTTTTCATCTTTTACCTTTTCGATAAGATCTTGATCGGGTAAATTTACTATATCTTTATTTTTCATTTTTAATTTATTTTTTATTTTGTTCTTTTGTTAGAACATTTTTTAATCAACATTTAATCAAAGTAACGGTTTAATTAAAAAGATTAATATCTTTATTTTCAATTAGTTGCTAAACAGCCGCCTCAACATAATCTCTGCGAACTATAAATTTAGTAACAATTGGTAATTTTTGAGCTGCTAAACGAAGAGCTTCCTTTGCAACAGCTAAAGGCACTCCTTCAGCTTCGAACAAAATACGACCACGTTTTACTGGTGCCATCCAATATTCAGGAGCACCCTTACCTTTACCCATACGAACCTCAGCAGGTTTAGAAGTTACCGGTCGATCTGGAAAAACACGAATCCAAACCTGTCCTTCACGTTTCATAAAACGGGTAATAGCAATACGAGCAGCCTCAATTTGACGACCAGTCATTCTACACTCGTCCATCGCTTTAATTCCAAATGAACCAAATGCTAACTCATGACCACGTTTTGCGTCGCCCTTCATTTTCATTTTTTGTGATTTTCTATATTTTGATCTTTTTGGTTGTAACATGAATTGAATTTTTATCTGATAATAATTTTATTTATCTTCTCTTTTAGGTCTTTTTTTTCCACTAAACTTTGGACGATCGTTATCTCTTCTATCACCACCTGAATTAGGTCCTTTTTCTTTAGATAAGCCTGCGTTAGGAGATAAATCTCTCTTACCAAAAACTTCTCCGCGACAAATCCAAACTTTAATTCCGATACGACCATAAGACGTATGTGCTTCAGCAACAGCGTAATCGATATCTGCACGTAAAGTATGTAAAGGAGTTCTTCCTTCTTTATAGCCTTCTGAACGTGCCATTTCTGCACCCCCTAAACGACCTGATACTTTAATTTTAATTCCTTCAGCACCTAATCTCATCGTGGAGGCCATTGACATTTTTGCTGCGCGACGGAAGGAAATACGTCCTTCAACTTGACGCGCAATACTATCAGCAACTAAACGAGCATCTAATTCTGGTCTTTTAATTTCAAATATATTAATTTGGATCTCTTTTTTAGTTAGTTTTTTTAGTTCTTCTTTTAATTTATCTACTTCTTTACCACCTTTTCCGATAATGATACCAGGGCGGGCAGTATTAATAGTAACTGTAACTAATTTTAGCGTTCTTTCGATTACAATCTTAGAAATGCTACCTTTAGGAAGACGGGCTTTAACATAATTTCTGATTGTATCATCTTCCATTAATTTATCTCCGAAGTCTTTACCACCAAACCAGTTAGAATCCCATCCTTTGATGATTCCTAATCTAATACCAATTGGATTTACTTTTTGTCCCATTTCTTATTAAATATTTTTTGTGTCTAAAATTAAAGTTACATGATTTGTACGTTTTCTGATACGGTAGCCGCGACCTTGAGGTGCGGTACGTAAACGCTTCACCATCAGCGCACTATCAACCATCACTTCTTTAACAAACAAGGTTCCTTCTTCGGCACGTTGTTGGCTTTTTTGTTCGTAATTGGCGATAGCAGATTTTAATAATTTTTCTAATCTTCCTGATGCTTCTCTAGTATTAAACTTTAACACATTTAAAGCAGTATATGCATCCATACCTCTTA
This sequence comes from Flavobacteriales bacterium, assembly GCA_002737105.1. The sequence goes on from NSHO01000055.1 coordinate 5,531, forward strand.
CTAAATCTGCAACTTGGCGCATTTTGCGAGGAGAGGTAGGGCAATTATTTAATTTTGCAAAATAAGAGCTTTTATTCTCTTCTTTACGTTTTTCGGCTACTAGTCTTTTTCTTTTTCCCATGGTTTCTAATTATTTTTTATTATGACCAGCGTGCCCTTTAAATACTCGAGTTGGTGAAAACTCTCCTAATTTATGCCCAACCATGTTCTCGGTTACATAAACAGGGATAAATTTGGCTCCATTATGCACAGCAAATGTATGCCCCACAAACTCTGGTGGAATTGTTGAACGACGTGCCCAAGTCTTAATTGCAGATTTTTTTCCGCTTTGATTCATCTTTTCAACCTTTCCTTCAAGATTGTAATCGATAAAAGGGCCTTTTTTTAATGATCTTGACATTTTTCTTTTTTTTGGTTCTGAAATTTCGGTAAACCGAAACCATTAAACGTTATTAATTATTTTTTTCTTCTTTCTATAATGTGTTTATTTGATGCTTTTGCTTTGTAACGAGTTTTAAATCCTTTAGAAGGTAAACCTTTACGAGAGCGAGGTTGTCCACCTGATGCACGGCCTTCTCCTCCACCCATAGGATGATCAACAGGATTCATGGCAACTGGTCTAGTACGTGGACGAACACCTAACCAACGAGAGCGTCCTGCTTTACCATAAACTTCTTGATTATGATCAGGATTTGATACTGCACCAATAGTAGCCTTACAAGTAATTAAAATCATACGAACTTCTCCAGATGGCATGCGTAAAATAGCATACTTTCCATCGCGAGCAGTTAATTGAGCGTATCCACCTGCGCTACGAGCTAAAACAGCACCTTGTCCGGGGCGTAATTCGATGTTATGAATAATAGTTCCTAAAGGAATTTCAGATAAAAATAATGTGTTTCCGATTTCTGGAGTTGCACCTTTGCCTGACATGATTTTTTGATCAACTTTAATACCTTGAGGTGCAATAATATAACGTTTTTCTCCATCTTTGTAAAAAATTAAAGCAATACGAGCCGAACGATTTGGATCATATTCAACAGTTTTTACAGTTGCTTCAATGCCATCTTTATCGCGTTTAAAATCTATTGCACGAATAACTTTTTTATGACCGCCACCAATGTAGCGCATTGTCATTTTACCAGAATTATTACGTCCGCCTGATGAGTAGTTTGTTTTAACAATTAAACTTTTTTCTGGTTCAGAAGCAGTAATTTCGGCAAACTCAGAAGTTAAGGTATATCTTAAACTTGGAGTGAGTGGTCTATATTTTTTTAATCCCATTTTAAATTCGTTTTACTAAAATTATATACTAGCGTAAAAATCAATTACTTCGCCTGTTTTAAGGGTTACAATCGCTTTTTTGTTTCGATTTACTCTGCCAACAGCAACACCACGAGTAGTGTTTCTGGTTTTTACTTTTCCAACATATTGTTGAGTATTAACCGAATCTACTTTAACTCCATACATGGCTTCTATGGCTCCTTTTATTTCTAATTTGTTAGCCCTCTTATCTACTACAAAACCATAACGATTAAGCTTTTCGGCTTGTGATGTCATTTTTTCTGTAATGATTGGCTTTATTAAAATATCCATTTTACTTATTTAAAATTGTTTCAAGTACTTTTACTGAACTTTCTGCTAAAATTAAAGTCTCTGCATTTAAAATATCATAAGTATTTAAATCAGATGCTTTTACAACTTTAACACCCTGAATATTTCGGGACGACAAATATACATTGTTATTTGAATCGCCCAATACCAAGAGGGTTTTTTTATCACTAAGGTTTAAGTTTTTCATTAAATCAATGTAATTTTTGGTTTTTGGAGCTTCAAAAGTAAAGTCCTCTAAAACTGTAATTTTATTATCTTTTGCTTTATAAGTTAAAGCTGAAATACGAGCCAAAGCCTTTACTTTTTTATTCAATTTAAAAGAATAATCGCGAGGTCTGGGACCAAAAGCGCGACCTCCACCAATAAATAATGGAGATTTCATTGAACCAGCTCGAGCTCCACCAGTTCCTTTTTGTTTTTTTTCCACTTATGTTTAATATCTCTACTTGCATGATTACTTTTCTATTAAAACGTAAGACCCTTTTGCACCTGGCACCGAACCTTTAATAAGGATAAGATTTTTTTCAGGCATAATTTTAACTATTACTAAGTTTTGAACTTTCTTTCGATCACCACCCATTCTACCACCCATGCGATGCCCAGGCATAACACGAGAAGGATCTGAAGATGCGCCTAATGAACCAGGGGCTCTCTCTCGATCATGTTGACCATGAGATTTGTTAGCGTGCCCTACTCCACTAAATCCGTGACGTTTAACTACCCCTTGGAAACCTTTTCCTTTACTTGTTCCAATAATATCGACAAATTCTCCTTCTGCAAATAAATCTACAGTAAGAACATCGCCTAAATTTTTACTTTCCTCGAAATGACGGAATTCAACAATTTTGCGTTTTGGCGTTGTTTTAGCAATTGCAAAATGACCTTTCATTGCCCCTGATGTGTTTTTTTCTTTTTTTTCATCATATGACAATTGAATAGCTGTGTAACCGTCTTTTTCATTGGTTTTTACTTGCGTTACCACGCAAGGACCTGCTTCTATAACTGTGCATGGTAAATATTTACCATTGGCATCGAAGAAGCTAGTCATTCCTACTTTTTTACCAATTAATCCTGACATTTTTATTTTATTTTAATTATTACTATTTATAATTATTTTTAATTTATTTATTGCTGATAGCTAAACTTTAATTTCTACTTCAACACCGCTAGGCAATTCTAACTTCATTAAAGCATCAACTGTTTTAGAGGATGAGCTATAGATATCTAACAAACGCTTATAAGCACACAATTGAAACTGATCGCGAGCTTTTTTATTAACGTGCGGAGATTTTAATACTGTAAAAATACGTTTGTTAGTAGGTAAAGGAATTGGTCCATTTACAACGGCACCAGTAGCTTTTACAGTTTTTACAATTTTTTCAGCTGACTTGTCAACTAAATTAAAATCGTATGATTTTAGTTTTATTCTAATTCTTTGGCTCATATTAAAAGAACGTATTTATTTGGTTTATTTTTTTAAACTTTTTCTGTTTTTCCTTTTGCTTTTGAAATTACGTCGGCAGCAATATTAACTGGTGCTTCGTTATAATGACTAAATTCCATCGTTGAAGTAGCTCGACCTGAAGTTAAAGTACGTAACTGAGTTACATATCCAAACATTTCAGATAAAGGAACTTTTGCTTTAATAACTTGAGCATTTCCTTTAGAATCCATTCCTTCAATTTGGCCACGACGACGATTTAAATCGCCTACAACATCCCCCATATTTTGTTCAGGTGTTAAAACCTCAACTTTCATAATAGGCTCTAATAAAACTGGTTTACATTTAGGTAATGCTTCGCGATATGCGCTACGAGCACAAATCTCGAAAGATAGAGCGTCTGAGTCAACTGCGTGATAAGAACCATCGGTAAGTATAACTTTTAATCCAACAAGAGGATATCCAGCTAATACACCATTTGATAATGAGTTTTTGAATCCTTTTTCAACTGCAGGAATAAATTCACGTGGAATATTACCACCTGTAATTTCGTTAACAAATTGTAATCCTCCGGTTTTTGATGTGTCAAAATCTGCATCAACTGGACCCAGAGTGATTTTCATGTCGGCAAATTTACCACGACCACCTGATTGTTTTTTGTATACTTCGCGATGGTTTATGGTACCCGAAATAGCTTCTTTATAAGCAACTTGAGGTGCACCTTGGTTTACCTCTACTTTAAATTCTCTTTTTAAACGATCTACAATAATTTCTAGATGAAGTTCGCCCATTCCAGAAATAATTGTTTGCCCAGAATCTTCATCTGTTTTTACACGGAAGGTTGGATCTTCTTCGGCTAATTTATTTAAACCCACTCCTAAACGATCTAAATCTCCTTGTGTTTTAGGCTCAATAGCTATTGCAATTACTGGTTCAGGAAAATTCATTGCTTCTAATACAATAGGATTTTTTTCATCACATAGAGTATCTCCGGTGCGAATATCTTTAAATCCTACAACTGCACCAATATCTCCAGCCTCTAAAAACTCAACTGGGTTTTGTTTATTGGCATGCATTTGAAAAATACGCGAAATACGTTCTTTATTACCAGAACGGGTATTAAATACATAAGAACCAGCATCTAAACGTCCAGAATAAGCACGAATAAAACACAAACGACCTACAAAAGGATCGGTTGCTATTTTAAAAGCCAAAGCTGTAAAAGGTTGAGAAACATCAGGCTTACGAGTAACTTCTTTTTCTGTATCAGGATTAATTCCGGTAATATGATTTTTATCTAAAGGAGATGGCATTAATTCCATCACTAAATCCAACATTGTTTGAACGCCTTTATTTTTAAAAGCACTTCCGCAAACCATTGGAACTATTTTATTGGCAACACAGGCTTTACGCAATGCGTCAAGTACTTCTCTTTCGGTAATTGTTTCAGGGGCATCAAAAAACTTTTGCATGATGTTATCATCAAAATCTGATACTGCTTCTAACATTTTCTCTCTCCACTCTATAGCTTCCTCCATCATATCAGCAGGAATTGGAACTTCTTTAAAAGTCATTCCTTTATCATCATCGTTCCAAACGATACCACGGAAGTTTATTAAATCTACAACTCCAATAAAATTTTCTTCGGCACCAATTGGTAATTGAAGAGGGACTGCATTACCGCCTAAAATATCGCGAGTTTGTTTAACCACTTTAAGAAAATCAGCCCCCTGACGGTCCATTTTATTTACGAAACCGATACGGGTAACATTATAATTATCTGCTAAACGCCAATTTGTTTCAGATTGAGGCTCAACACCATCAACAGCAGAAAACAAGAATACTAAACCATCTAATACACGTAATGAACGATTAACTTCAACCGTAAAATCAACGTGACCAGGGGTATCA
>NSHO01000006.1 GCA_002737105.1 Flavobacteriales bacterium
ACGCAAAAACCAGGTTTCAAGTTTGCGGAATGGGAATTAAAAGGCGTGCCAGTTCGTTTAGCAATTGGTCCTAAAGATTTAGAAAACGGAACTTTTGAAGTAGCAAGAAGAGATACTTTAACCAAAGAAGTGAAACCTGCTGATGGAATAGTAACCTATATTCAAGATTTATTAGAGCAAATTCAGAAAGATTTATTTAATAAAGCTGTAGATTATCGAAAAGCACATACTACTGAGGTAAATTCTTTTGAAGAGTTTACAGAAGTGTTGGAAAACAAAACAGGCTTCGTATCGGCTCATTGGGATGGTACTGCAGCAACCGAAGAAAAAATAAAAGATGTAACAAAAGCTACCATAAGATGTATTCCTTTAGACAGAGTAGAAGAGTCTGGAGTTTGTGTTTTTACAGGTGCACCATCAAAAGGAAGAGTACTTTTTGCAAAAGCGTATTAATGTGTCTATTAGCCAATGTGTCAATTTGAAGATTTGGATTTTGGAATTTTATTTACAATAAATACCATATAAATATAGCCTAAAGGTAAGCATTAAAAAAACTGAAAATTTTCACATTAGGTATTGCACAGATAAAAAATAGTTGTATTTTTGCACTCGCATTACGAAAATGTAATGGTCCGTTCGTCTATCGGTTAGGACGCCAGGTTTTCATCCTGGTAAGAGGGGTTCGATTCCCCTACGGACTACACTGTTTTTACTGAAACATTAAATCAGTTATTGGTCCGTTCGTCTATCGGTTAGGACGCCAGGTTTTCATCCTGGTAAGAGGGGTTCGATTCCCCTACGGACTACAAATTAGTTTTGAAATAGTTTTATGAAACCGGTTTAGGTGTCTCCTTTTCTAGTTTTGTTAGTTAAAACTGAAGTGATTGATTTTTAAAATCAATTGTGGGAGGTTTTTCTTGTTTTTCTACTAATGTATAAAATAGTTATTTACAATTAAAATATAAAAAAAATGGCAAATCACAAGTCAGCTCTAAAAAGAATTAGAAGCAACGAGAAAAGAAGAGTATTGAACAAATACCAACACAAAACTACACGTAATGCGATTAAAGCCATTCGTTTAGCAACAGTAAAAGCAGATGCTGCGGCAAAATTGCCAATAGTTATCTCTATGATTGATAAGTTAGCTAAGAAAAACATTATTCATGGTAACAAAGCTTCAAACTTAAAATCTAAATTAACAAGATTAGTTGCTAAATTATAATTAGTAATTTAAGATAGTTAAAAAGTCCTGATGAAAATCAGGACTTTTTTTGTTTAATTTCCTTTTTTTTATGTTGCCTTCTATAACCTTAAGCAACGCATTGGAAATTTATAGCAGAATATGTAAAGGTTAGCGTATTGAAAACGAATCGTTTTATTTCTAAATTTATTAAAATGTAAACTAAACTAATTGTTGTTTGAATATCGAGATAATAAACGTACCTTTGCACTTTCAAAAATTGAATATATGTCATCTATAAGAAACATTGCAATTATTGCCCACGTTGACCACGGTAAAACTACTTTGGTTGATAAAATTATGTATCACTGTCAATTATTCCGTGATAACGAAAATACTGGAGATTTAATCTTAGATAATAACGACTTAGAGCGCGAAAGAGGAATTACTATTACTTCTAAAAACGTTTCTGTTGTTTATAAAGGAACTAAAATTAACATTATTGATACACCTGGTCACGCCGATTTTGGTGGAGAAGTTGAACGTGTATTAAACATGGCTGATGGTGTGTGTTTGTTAGTAGATGCTTTTGAAGGGCCAATGCCACAAACGCGTTTCGTATTACAAAAAGCAATCGATTTAGGTTTAAAACCTTGCGTAGTAATTAATAAAGTAGATAAAGAAAACTGTACTCCGGAAGAAGTTCATGAAAAAGTTTTCGATTTAATGTACGAATTAGGTGCTACAGAAGCTCAGTTAGATTTCCCTACCGTTTATGGTTCAGCTAAAAATAACTGGATGTCTGATCATTGGGAAAACGTAACAGATAATGTAGAAGCATTATTAGATATGGTTATCGAGCATGTACCACCTCCAAATGTTGGACAAGGAACACCTCAAATGCTAATCACATCTTTAGATTTCTCAGCATTTACGGGTCGTATCGCAATTGGTAGATTAGAAAGAGGTATATTAAAAGAAGGAATGCCAATATCTTTAGTAAAAAGAGATGGTACTATTTCTAAATCAAGAATAAAAGAACTTCATACTTTTGAAGGTTTAGGTCGTAAAAAAGTGCAAGAAGTAATTGCAGGAGATATTTGTGCTATTATTGGTGTTGAAGGATTTGAAATTGGTGATACTATTGCCGATTTTGAAAACCCAGAAGCCTTAACTTCAATTGCTATTGACGAACCAACAATGAGTATGTTGTTTACAATTAACGACTCACCCTTTTTTGGTAAAGAAGGAAAATTTGTGACATCTCGTCACATTAGAGAAAGATTAGAAAAAGAATTAGAGAAAAATTTGGCTATGAAAATGGCTGAAACTGATTCTGCAGATAAATTCATGGTTTTTGGTCGTGGTGTATTACACTTATCGGTTTTAATTGAAACCATGAGAAGAGAAGGATATGAAGTACAAATTGGTCAGCCACAAGTTATCATTAAAGAAATTGATGGTCAAAAATGTGAGCCGATTGAGGAATTAACGATTGATTTACCAGAAAGTTTATCAGGTAGAGCTGTAGAATTTGTTACTTTACGTAAAGGTGAAATGTTAAGCATGGAAACTAAAGGGGAGCGTATGATTGTAAAATTCAATATTCCATCTCGTGGAATTATTGGATTGCGTAACCAATTACTAACTGCTACTGCTGGTGAAGCTATTATGGCTCACCGTTTTATAGGATACGAACCATACAAAGGAGAAATTTCTGGACGTAACAAAGGTTCATTAATTTCTATGGAAAAAGGAAAAGCAATTCCTTATTCTATTGATAAATTACAAGATAGAGGTAAGTTTTTCGTAGAGCCAAATGTTGAAATTTATGAAGGTCAAGTTATTGGAGAAAACTCTCGTGGTGATGATATGTGTGTGAACGTAACGAAAGAGAAAAAACAATCTAACGTACGATCATCAGGAAATGATGAAAAAGCAAGAATTATCCCTCCAATTATCTTTTCTTTAGAGGAAGCATTAGAATATATTCAAAAAGATGAATATGTTGAGTGTACACCAAAATCTATTCGTTTAAGAAAAATTTATTTAACTGAAACGGACAGAAAACGTTTTAAAATATAATTAGATTTTTTATAAATATACTAAACCACGAATTTCATTTGATTTTCGTGGTTTTTTTATTTGCAGATTTAATATTTTGTAAGATTTTCAATAATCAATAATTAAAATCCCTAACTTTGTTATTATAAAGCATAAAGCCATGGAAATTAAATTAAAAAACGGAATTGATAGATTAGAGTTTGGTATGACTCCAAAATACGTTGAAGCGTTATATGGAAAACCAAATAAAACCTTTACAGACGACGAAAAAAATACGATTTATGTGTATAACAAAGAACGTATGAAGTTGACGTTTTATGTTGAGGAAGACATGAAATTGGGCTATATTACGACTACACATCCAGAAATAAAATTATTTGGAACTACAATTATTAATAAAGCTTGGGATTTGGTAAATGGCGATTTAGCACTTAATAAAATTACCAAATTTGAAAAAGATTCAGATGAAGGAATTGACATTTATTTTAACGAAGACAATTGGCTGTTTTTTCACGTCGATTATGACGAAGTAGTTGAGGTTGAAATTGGCGCCATCATCAACGATAAAGACGAATTTGAATGGAAATTTAGAGGATAAAACACAAAAAAGGCAAACATCTAATTAGAGTTTGCCTTTTTTTTTAAATTTTACTTTTTTTTTAAATTTTTACTTTTTTTTGCGAAATATACACAAAATAAAACCCAAGAATAATAAAAGGGATACTTAACCATTGCCCAGTTGACAAAGCGTTAAACATTGGATTTTCTTCAAAACCACCTTGACTATCTTTTACAAATTCTACAAAGAAACGAACCGACCAAAGTAAAACTAAAAAAGTACCGAATAGTAATCCTGGTTTATTTCTGGCGTCTGTTCTCCAATACATATAAAATAAGATGAAAAATACTGGAATATATAATAATGCTTCGAACAATTGCGCTGGATATCTGTATGGAATTTTGTCTAAAATACCTTTAAACTGAACGTCTTTTGCAATCGCATTATAAGCTTGTGTTCCGTCAGGGATATTTGTTAATTGAGCGGCTACTTGCGGTGGCAAATTATCTTCACCTTTCACAAATTTCATAGCCATAAAAGTGTCTTTTGAAGTTTCTTTTCCAAAAATTTCAGAGTTCATAAAGTTTCCTAAACGAATAAAAACCGCTCCTGAGGCCACAGGAATTACTATTCTATCTAAAATCCATAATAATGGACGTTGTAATACTTTTGTTTTGATGTAATACATCGTAATGATGATAGCAATTGCCGCACCATGACTAGCTAGGCCACTAAAACCTGTAAAATGTAATTCTGGTTTTGTGCTAATAGGTAATAAAATGCTTAACGGATCTTGAGAAAATAATTCTGGTTGATAAAAAATCACATGACCTAAACGTGCGCCGAGCATTGTTGCGACTATGGTGTATACAAATAAATTGTCTAATTTTTCTATTGGTTCATTTTCCCTTTTGAAGATGAATTTAGTAATGTACCAGCCCAAAGCAAAAGCAGTTACCCACGTTAAGCTGTAAAAACGAATCATGAAAAAACCTAAATCGATGCCTTCTGTTGGATTCCAAATCATAATTTTATTGTTGTTTTTGGTTTATTGTTTTTTTATTTTTCGGGTGCAATTGCTATTGCTATTGAATCAAAGAACTGGATCGTAACCACTTTTTCCCCAAGGATGACAACTTGTTATTCTTTTTATGGAAAGCCAACTTCCTTTTATTATGCCGTATTTTTCTAATGCTTCTTTGCTGTAACTCGAGCAAGTAGGTGAAAACCTACAAGTTGCTGGTGTTAATGGTGAAATTACGATTTGATAAAACCTAATTATTAAAACGAACGGATAAATGAATAGTTTCTTCATAATTTTTATTTCGTAAATCGTAAATCCCAATTCGTAAATCCAAAATTACAAAGTAAAACTCGTTCCTTCTTTTCCGTCTTTCAACTCAATGTCTAAAACGGCTAGTTTGTCTCTAATTTCATCAGATAAAGCCCAATTTTTATTGGCTCTAGCTTCCATTCTCATTTCAATTAGCATTTCGATAACACTTCCTAATTTATTATTATTTCCTGCTGCTTTTTTATTTGTCAATCCTAAAACATCAAAAACAAAACCTTCTAAAGTGGTTTTTAATTCAGATAAATCTTTAGCAGAAATTGTTTCTTTATTTTCATTTAATCCATTAATAATTCTAACGGCTTCGAATAATTGCGCCATCAAAATAGTCGTATTAAAATCGTCATTCATTGCAGTATAACATGCGCTTTTCCACGCTGCGATATCAACTGAAGATGAGTTACTAACTTCAATTTTTGATAACACATCCATAGCTTCCATCAAACGATTGTAGCCTTTTTCGCTCGCAACCATAGCTCCATTAGAAATATCTAAAACGCCACGATAATGCGCTTGCATGAAGCAAAAACGCACCACACTTGGACTAAATTCTTTTTCGAAGAAGTCGTTTTTTCCATCAAGTAATTCTAATGGAAGAATATAATTTCCAGTACTTTTACTCATACGCAAACCGTTCATGGTAAGCATGTTGGCGTGCATCCAATAATTCACCGGATTTACACCATTGCATGCTGTTCCTTGAGCCACTTCACATTCGTGATGTGGAAATTTTAAATCTAAACCGCCACCGTGAATGTCAAAATTTTCACCTAAATATTTGGTACTCATGGCAGTACACTCTAGGTGCCAACCAGGAAAACCAGCTCCCCAAGGCGAATTCCAACGCATGATATGTGCAGGTGATGCATTTTTCCAAAGTGCAAAATCTTGTGGGTTTTTCTTTTCCGATTGTCCGTCTAAATCTCTAGTATTGGCAAATAATTCTTCAATATTTCTATTGCTTAATTTGCCATAATTTAATCCGCGTTTGTTGTATTCCAAAACATCAAAATAAACAGAACCATTGCTTTCATAAGCAAAACCAGTTTCAATTAATTTTTGAGTTAATTCAATTTGTTCTAAAATATGTCCCGTTGCGGTGGGTTCAATAGTTGGAGGTAATAAATTAAACGTTTCTAAAACATGATGAAAATCAACAGTGTATTTCTGTACAATTTCCATAGGTTCTAATTGTTCTAAACGAGATTGTTTTACAAATCTGTCGTTGTCTACATCTCCATCATCGGTTAAATGACCCGCATCTGTAATATTTCGCACGTAGCGTACTTTGTAACCTAAATGTAGTAAATAACGATAAATCATGTCAAAACTCATAAAAGTTCTTACATTTCCTAAGTGCACATTACTGTAAACGGTTGGTCCACAAACATACATGCCAATTTTTCCATCATGAATCGATTTAAAATTTTCTTTTTTCCCCGATAATGAATTGTACACTTGAAGCGGATTGGTTTCGTAAAGTGGCATTTTGTATGATTTATTTATTCTATTTCTAAAAAATTAATTTTGATTTTTGGCTAAAATTTTGTATCTAATTTAATGTAATCTAAAAATTCTCTTTTAACTTTTTCTTCTTTAAATTTTCCGCCAAATTCTGATGTAACGGTGCTGCTTTCAATGTCTTTTATACCTCTAGAATTTACACACATGTGTTTGGCGTCAATTACACAAGCCACGTTTTCTGTTTTTAAAACAATTTGTAATTCTTTTACAATTTGAATAGTTAAACGTTCCTGAACTTGAGGTCTTTTTGCATAATATTCTACAATACGATTCATTTTTGATAAACCAACAACAGATCCGTTTGAAATATAAGCAATATGTGCTCTTCCATATATTGGCAATAAATGATGTTCGCAAGTTGAAAATACTACAATGTTTTTCTCAACCAGCATTTCACCATATTTGTATTTGTTTTCAAATGTGGAGGCACTAGGTTTTTTATCTGGATGTAAGCCGCCAAATATTTCTTTTACAAACATTTTGGCCACTCTATTTGGTGTACCTTTTAAACTATCATCAGTTAAGTCCATTCCAAGTGTAAAAAGAATACTTTCTACATCTTTTTTGATTCTTGAAATTTTCTCTTCGTCAGAAATATCAAAAGCATCAGTTCTTATTGGGTTTTGCGTATTGGTGGCAATATGGTTGTTGCCAATTTCATCGTTATGTTCTTCGTTGTTAATCATCTTACCTATTATTTCTATCTTATTGCAAATATATGCATTTATAAATAAATTAGTTTTATAAATTTTTAAAGTAATTTTAGTCTAACCAATTTTTAAAATCCCAAAAGTTTTGTGGTGCAACGCCGTGTCCTACTGGATATTCTTTATATACAATGCGCAAACCTAATTTCTCTAAATAAGGAGCGGTTTTTCTGGCCCATTCCACAGGAATTACTTGATCTTGTGTGCCGTGGGAAGCAAAAAATTCAATATGTTTGATTTGATTTATATCATAATTTTCTGGTAAAATCTGCTCGTTTAAATAGCCGCTTAAAGCTACAACTTTATTAATTTTTTCTGGATAAGTAAACGCCATTCCGTAACTTAGAATTGCACCTTGACTAAATCCAATTAATGAAATATTTGATTTGTCTAAAGGTAATTTTTCAGAAATTTCATCAATAAAATTTGCGATTAATTGTAAAGATTCTTTGGCTTGTTCGTTATTTGAAAATTTATTTTCATCCGCATCAAAAGTAATTTCATACCATGCATAACCATAAGGTTGTAAATTGTATGGTGCGCGAATCGAAATTACATAAACATCTTCAGGTAATTGTGGTGCAAAAGAAAATAAATCTTCTTCGTTACTGCCATAACCGTGTATTAATAGTAATGCGCCGTTTTTTTCTTTTATTTCTTTTGGCGCTTTTACCAAATATTCTAAACTCATAAATTATAAATTTTTAAACCATTTTTGAAATTGTTCACCCACAAGTGGCACCAATTTCATTTCATTATTCATAACACCTGCAAAACTAATAATCCATAAAATTAGGAAAAACAACCAATAAGCTGTGGATACAAACCAACTATCAAAATAACCAATAAAATAACCACCCAAGTGAAAACACAAAAAGATGCTTAAAGTCTGACGCGTGTTAAAACTAACAAAATCGTTCTTTTTTTCAGCATTCATCATTAGCGCTACAATGGTTCCGATGATCGTAAAATGAGCAATTATTGCGTTTACTTTATGCTCTTCCATTAGATTTCAATTTTATTATTACAGATAATTCCATACACTTTTCCTTTCATTTTTTTACCTAACATAATGGCGTTTTTAGAAAAAGAAAGTATGTTTTGTTTATCGAAAATCCAATTTTCATTAGGATTAAATAAGGTAATTTCTGCTTTATTTCCTTCTGTAATTGTATTGTTTTCTATATTAAAATAAGATTTCGCAGATGTGAATTTATCTACAATAACTTCCGTTGGTAAAACCATTTGTAAAGCACCAAAAGCACTTTCTAAACCAATCGAACCATAATCAGCTAAATCATATTCTATTTGTTTCTGTTCGATGTTTACTGGGCAATGGTCTGATGTAATGACTGAAATCACATTATTTAAAACACCTTCAATTAAAGCTTTTCTATCTGTTTCCGTGCGAAGTGGTGGGTAAATTTTTGTGTTTGAATTGAAATCTACTAATTCTTCATCCGTTAAAACCAAATTGTTTACGGAAACACCACAAGTAATTTGTAATCCTTTCGCTTGGGCTTTCGAAATTAAATCTACCGAATTTTTCGTAGTAATGGTCGGAATATGTAATTTTCCATTTGTGTATTCTAATAAGGCGATGTTTCTTTCAATTTCAATTTCTTCTGCCAAAGCAGGAATTCCTTTTAATCCTAACTTCGTTGAAACTTCCCCTTCATTTACAAATCCTTTGCCTTTTAGGTCTTTATTCATTGGCTGTACGAACAAAATTCCGTTAAAATTATCTACATATTGAAATGCTATTTTTAACAAATTCGCATTTGTCATTGATTTTTTATAATCTCCAAAAGCTACCACTCCAGCATTTTTCATTTCGAAAAGTTCAGCTAAGTCGGTTCCTTCGCTATTTTTGGTCAAGCAACCTACAATGTGCAAGTTTGTGATGCTAGTATGCGCTTTATTTTTTATGAATTGAATTACCGCTTGGTTGTCAATCGCAGGATTTGTATTGGAATGCAAAAACACAGACGTAAAACCGCTTTTTGCAGCTACTTTTAGTCCGTTTTCTATGGTTTCAGTGGTTTCAAAACCAGGTTCTCCAAAAACTACCGAAGTATCTAACCAGCCTTGAGAAACATGAAGGTTCTCTTTTTCAATGACTTCAAAACCGTCTTTTTTTGTAATATTTTTTCCAATTTTAGAAATAATACCATTTGTAATTTCAATGTCAACTTGTTGCTTATGAAATGGGTTTTGACTTTCAAGTAGTGTCGCGTTTTTTAGTAAAAGATTCATTTTACAAATTTTTGGATTAGTAATTCAACTAGTAAAAGTAATAATGTGGCAAAGATAAAATATTTCCAAACTTCATTGCTAGTTCTTGAAGAATGAATATCAGAATAAAACGTAGATACAGCATTTACTTCTGTACACGCATCAAAATAATCAGCATTTATTTGCGATAAATCGCTTTCGTTTCTAGGATAATTGAAACTGATATTTTTAAGCGATTCTTTGTTTTTTAATACTTCGTAATTGCCTGATTTCTCTGGATAATTTCCGAAAGTGAGCTTGATTTTATTGTTCAATATTTGTTGCATTGGAATAAAACTATTTTCAGCATTGGTAACACTCAAAACATTATCTTTTGCAATGGTTTCGTTGATAATTGTGTAATTATCGTTACCAATTATAAAGGCATTTAACCCCGATTTATTATTGTTTTGTCCCATATTATAAAACGTTGGAACAATTAATGGCGAATTTTGAAAGTTGGAATTATCTTTGTTTATAGAAGTAGCAAAGAAGTATAAATTTCCTAGTTTATTGGTGATATTTCCTAAAAAAACACTTTTGTCTTCATATTGTAAAACGGGCAAATTACTTCCGTTTACGTTAAAAGTCGCATTTGTTTTTGGATACTGAAAATTACTAACTTTTTTATCAAAAACGTTGGTATATATAGGATGATTGAAACTTATTTGGGTAATTTGCTTTTCTTTTACAGTTTTTTCTGATAAAGAAATGTTACTAAAATTTCTCAAAAATAAATTGTAATTTGACTCGGTACAAGTTACATCTGGTATAAAAATAATCGTTCCGCCTTTGTTGTAATAATTCTTTAATGTTACAGATAACGCATTTGGAATAGTTGGCAATTCATTTAAAATAATCGCATCTGCATCTTCAATTGCATTGTAATTTAAAGTGTTTAATTCAGTTGCAGTAAAATTAAATTCTTCAGCAGTGTAAATTTTTGATAAGAAATTATTTTTAGTGCTATTTCCAACGGCAATTACATTCGATTTTTGAGGTTTTGAAATACTAAAATAAAACGAATTGTCATATGCTAAACTGTTATCTTGAATGGAAACATAACCATGAAAATCTGTTTTTGGAATGGTGAATACGATTTCCTTTTGAGATTTCTCTTTCGAAATTAATGCTTTTCCAACTAATTTTTTACCATTGTACATTGAAATGGGCACATCATTTTCAAAATCTCCATACGATTTAATACTTATTTTTAATTCGTAAAATTGATCTAAAACTTGACTAATTTGTACATTTTCAATAGCCATATTATTGGTTTCTTTCGCTTCAACCATTTGATAATATAAAGACGAGGCCTCACTTAAATTGGTTTTCAATTCCTCTTTTAAGCCAACTGCATCGGAGATAAATAAAATATCTTTCGGTATTCCAGGTTTTTTGGCTTCAATTCGAGTAATAATTGCTGCAGGATTGAATGGAGTAGCAGTGTAGTTTAAGTTTTGTAGTTCTTTTTGAATGTTTTTAATATTCGTATCGTAAAAATTTTCATCATTAGTAAGTACGGATAATTGTTGGTCTTCTGGTGTGTTTTCCAATATGTCCTGAATGGTTCTTTTCAACAATTCGCCGCTTTTACCTTTGGCTTGCATCGAAAAGGAATTGTCGATGACTAAAATCAGTTCGTTGTTTTTTTTATCGAAATCTATCGCTTTAAAAAAAGGTTGTGCGAAGGCAAAAATTAAAGCTGTTAAAAGTAATAAACGTGTGACTAATAAAAGCCATTTCTTAATTGTAGCGCTTTTACGGGTCTGAATTTGGAGTTCTTTAAGCAATTTAACATTGGTAAATTCTTGTTTTTTAAATCGTCTCAATTGAAAAAGATGCACCAAAATTGGTAGAATCAATAGAAATAAAAAATATAGAATTTCTGGGTTTTTAAATTGCATTTTTATTAAAGTTTTTCAAAAATACTAAAAATATCACCTTGTTGCAATTAGTTTTATATTAATTCACTACGATTCGAAGTTTATAATATGAATTTTGTCATGCTGAACTTGTTTCAGCATCTAATTAGACACTGAAACAAGTTCAGCGTGACAAGTCATTTACTTTTTCTTTTTCTTTTCGTCTCGTTTTCTTTCAATTCCTCGGTTTCTGGAAGCGGTTTTTCTTGGTGTTCTTTTTCCTGGACCGCCTAAATTAACCTTGCTATTTTTCTCCGATTTTTTCTCAAAAGCATCGCCGCCTGTTCTCTTAACGCGTTTCAAAAGTGTTTTTACTTTCTTCTGATCTTTTTCGAACTCTAAACGTTGTTGCTCTATTTTTACGCCTGTAGGAATGTCGTGAATTTTAATTTCCGTTTGCATTAGCATTTCCACTTCCAATTGAAATTCGTCTTCTTTCGGACCAATAAAACTAATGGCAATTCCGTCTTTATCTGCACGACCAGTACGACCAATTCTGTGCATGTATTGTTCTGGTATTTCAGGAAATTGCATATTTATTACGTGCGTAATATCTGTAATATCCAATCCACGCGCCATAATATCAGTGGTTACTAAACCTCTAATTTCACCGTTTTGGAAATTTTCCATCATATTTAAACGGTAATTTTGCGTTTTATTAGAGTGCACCGTTCCAAACTGACCTGGAAAATCTTCTTCTAAATGTTCTAATAAAAAATCGGCCATTCTTTTACTGTTTACAAACAATAAAATTCGGCTGTATGTTTCGTCTGCTAATAAATGTTTTAGTAAATTAACTTTAGTTAAAAAGTTTGGCACCACATAAGCGCGTTGTTCAATTTGCTCTAGCGGAGTTCCACTTGGTGCTAAAGAAACTTCTTCTGGAAATTCGAAAAATTCATCTAACAAATCATCTACTTCTTCTGTCATGGTTGCCGAAAACAAAATATTTTGTCTTTTCGAACGCATCATTGATAATATAGAAGTCAGTTGTACTCGAAATCCTAAATTTAAAATTTCATCAAATTCATCAATGACTAATTTTTGTAAATCGTCAAATCGTAATACATTATCTAAAGCCAAATCCATGATTCTACCGGGTGTGCCCACCACAATATCAATTCCAGAATAAATGTCTTTTTTTTGTGTATTGATATTCACACCACCATAAACGGCAAGTGAACGCACACTCATGTACTTGGTTAATTTTTCAATTTCTTCATGCACTTGCACTACTAATTCACGTGTAGGAACTAAAATAAGCACTCTCGGAATATCGGTAGGCACAAAACGCCATTGTTTTAAAATAGGTAACAAATAGGCAAACGTTTTACCCGTTCCGGTTTGTGCAATACCCATCACATCTCTACCAGACATAACAATTGGAAAGGCTTTTGATTGAATTGGTGTGGGAGTTGTGAAACCTAAATCGTCTATCGCTTTTTGTAGCGAAATTGGAAGATTAAGTTGTTCGAATGTAACCATTTGTATGAAAATTTAGGCAAAGATAACATTAAGTTAGAAGTTAGTAGTTAGAAGTTAGAAGTTTTTTAATTGGGTACACGGATTTGACAGATTTTACGGATTATTTTTTTAACCACATAGGTACATTGTTTTTTTGAAAATAATAAGAAGCTTCGCTTTAGATAGGGAACATAGAAATTTCGTTTTGATATGATAGGAACACCGATTTCACTGATTTAACGGATTTTTTAATATAAAAAGTTTACTATTGATTTTTGCCTTTTTCCTTTTACCTTTGTCCTTTTACCCATAAGATGAAACACGAAATTATCATTACCAAAGACGGTTCTACCTCTATTTATATTCCAGAATGGGATGAAACGTATCATTCTAGATTTGGTGCCATACAAGAAGCGTATCATGTTTTTATAAAAAACGGCTTAGATTTATTTGATACCGTTTCTGAGATTTCGATTTTAGAAATTGGTTTTGGTACAGGATTAAATGCATTCATTACGATGTTAGAAGCAGAAAAACGTAAGATTAAAATTAATTATGTTGGAGTAGAAGCGTATCCAGTAGCTTTTGATGAAATTGTGCAATTAAATTACGTTTCGCAATTGGAAGTACCCAACCGACAAGCGGATTTTGAACAACTACACACGTTGACTTGGGAAGAAACTATTGAAGTAACGCCTAATTTTACCTTAACAAAACGCCAACAGTTTTTTTCTGATATTACGGATGAAAACACGTTTGATTTAATATATTTTGATGCTTTTGGCTTCAACGTGCAACCCGAATTATGGAATGAAGCTATTTTTGAAAAAATGCATCGCGCCATAAAAAGCAAAGGCATATTAACCACTTATGCGTGCCGTACCACGATTAAAAATGCTATGCAACACGCCGGTTTTGAAACCAAAAAACTACCAGGCGCACCTGGAAAAAGAGAGATGTTACGTGCTTTGAAAAATGGTTAATTTTTTTCTTGAAAAATTTATATTTTAAAAATCTGTAGACTTTATGTTACGGTTTTTTTAGTGCAAAACTTTCACAACTTTCCATGTTTATCCCCTAATTTGGGGTTCCCAACTCCTCTGTTGGGGTTATAGACTGATATTTTGCGGTTCATTAGTCCGTTTTTTGGGTTCTTTACCTAAAAATTGGGGTTCCGAACCTTAAATTTAGGGTCTTTAACCCCAAATTATCATTTCAGAACCCCAACGGAGGACTTCGCAACCCCATCAGCGGGGTTTTTTAATCCGTTAGCGGGGTTAATGACACTGTTGTACTAGTAAAAAACTACAAATTTTCATTTATTGTTAGTGTAAGAAGGGATTTGTGCGGGAGCGGGGGCTTTGTCATGCTGAACTTGTTTCAGCATCTTATTGTATGCAATTTATAAGACATAGATACCGAAATGAATTCGGTATGACAAACTACAGCATTCTACAACTTCACTTGTAACGCTTTAATTTCATCTCTAAACATGGCGGCTTGCATAAAGTCGAGTTCTTTAGCGGCTTTTTCCATTAGTTTACGTTTGTCTCTAATTTTCTTTTCAATTTCGGGTTTGCTTAGGTATTCGCTTTCGGGTTCGGCGGCTTTGTACGCTTGGTTTTCGTAGTATTGTGTAGAAACAGAATTGGCACCAAAAGCGTTTCCTAAACTTTTATTTAAAGATTGTGGCGTTTTGCCATGTAAGGTGTTGTAAGCCGTTTGTTTTTCGCGGCGGTAAATGGTTTCGTCAATGGTGTGTTGCATACTTGCCGTTATTTTGTCGGCATACATAATGGCTTTTCCGTTAAGGTTTCTGGCGGCTCTTCCAACGGTTTGCGTTAACGAACGTTTACTACGTAAAAAACCCTCTTTGTCCGCGTCTAAAATCGCCACAAGCGATACTTCAGGTAAATCCAAACCTTCACGTAATAGGTTGACGCCAATTAACACATCAAAAACACCTTTTCGTAAATCTTGCATAATTTCCACACGCTCCAAAGTATCTACATCGGAATGAATGTAACGGCATCGTATGGAAACTTTCGTAAGGTATTTGGCTAATTCTTCTGCCATACGTTTGGTTAAAGTCGTGACTAAAACCCGCTCGTCGGCTTCGCAACGCAACTGAATTTCTTCAATTAAATCGTCAATTTGATTGGCGCTTGGACGAATTTCAATAATCGGATCTAACAATCCTGTAGGCCGAATAATTTGCTCTACATACACACCTTCGGATTTTTGCATTTCATAATCGGCAGGCGTGGCAGAAACATACAGCACCTGATTTTGTAGGGCTTCAAATTCTTCAAATTTTAATGGTCTGTTATCCATAGCGGCTGGCAAACGGAAACCGTATTCTACCAAGTTTTCTTTTCGGCTTCTGTCGCCTCCATACATGGCATGTACTTGCGAAATGGTAACGTGACTTTCATCAATAACCATCAAATAATCGTCTGGAAAATAGTCTAATAAACAGAAAGGGCGCGTGCCAGGTTCGCGACCATCAAGATATCGCGAATAGTTTTCAATTCCAGAACAATAGCCCAATTCGCGAATCATTTCTAAATCGAAATTGGTGCGTTCTTCTAATCGTTTGGCTTCTAAATGTTTGCCGATTTCTCGAAAATATTCGACTTGTTTTACCATGTCTTGCTGGATTTCCCAAATGGCTTTTTGTAAAATATCAGGCGAAGTCACAAACATATTAGCTGGATAAATGCTTAACGAATCGTATTTTTCTAATACTTGTGCCGTTCGGGCATCAAAAGCTTCAATTTCTTCAATTTCATCGCCAAAAAAGTGAATTCGAAAAGGTTCATCGCCATAACTTGGAAATACTTCAACGGTATCGCCTTTGATACGAAAGGTTCCGGGTGTAAATTCCATTTCGGTTCGCGAATATAAACTTTGCACCAATTGATGCAATAATTTGGTACGAGAAATGGCTTGTCCGTTTTTTAAAGTAATTACGTTTTTCTGAAATTCAACCGGATTTCCAATGCCGTACAAACAAGAAACGGATGAAATTACAATAATATCTCTGCGACCAGAAAGTAGGGCAGAGGTAGTGCTTAAACGAAGTTTTTCAAGTTCTTCGTTAATAGATAAGTCTTTTTCAATGTAGGTTCCCGTAACCGGAATAAAGGCTTCGGGTTGGTAATAATCGTAATACGAAACAAAATATTGCACAGAATTATTAGGAAAAAATTGCTTAAACTCGGAATACAATTGTGCCGCGAGGGTTTTGTTGTGCGCTAAAACTAAAGTAGGTTTCTGTACTTCCTGAACCACATTAGCTACGGTAAATGTTTTTCCTGAACCCGTAACACCCAATAAAGTTTGGTATTTTTCGCCATTGATGATGCCTTTAGCTAATTTTTCAATGGCTTGCGGCTGGTCTCCAGTTGGAACATAATCAGATACTACTTGGAATTTCATTTTAGATTTTTTTAGGATTTCTTTTTGTGTGTCTGATCCTAATTATGTATATTTCGTTTGGCGTAACTTTGTATGAAATTCTGTAATTATAAATTTCAAAAGCTCTAAAATTTCCAGAATTAGATTTTTTCATTTCATCTAACTCGTAAATTTCCCAATTTGATTTTAGAATTGTCACAGATTCATATATAGTAGCAACAACTTTATTTGAAGTAGTTTTGCTTTTTGTTTTTTTTAATAAATAGAAATAAATATTCTCTAATTGTTCTAAAGCGGTTTTAGTCCAAATTATTTCTTTTTCCATTCGTCAATTTTAGCTTTTACTTCATTATGAGAAACGGTATAACCTTTTTCAATATCTTCTTCCGCCATTAAAATCTCCGAATTATAATCGTCATAAAGATTCTCTTTTTTAATTTTTGATTCAACTATAGTTCTCAAAGCATTTAAAAAAGATTTGTCTTCAATTTGATTTATTTCTTCAATTAATATGTTTTTTAATTCTAACGTGTTCATACTCTTGAAATTTTATCGAAATTACAATTTTTCAGCCAAATATTTTCCTGTCAAGGATTTTTTATTTTTTACGATTTCTTCTGGAGTTCCAAAAGCGACCAATTGCCCACCATTCTCACCACCTTCAGGACCGATATCGATGATGTAATCAGCACATTTTATAAGTTCTAAATTGTGTTCAATGACAATAATAGAATGTCCTTTATCTATTAAAGCTTCAAATGATTTTAATAATTTTTTTATATCGTGAAAATGCAAACCAGTAGTGGGTTCGTCAAATACAAATAGCATTTTTTCTTTGGTAGCGCCTTTCACTAAAAATGAGGCCAATTTGATACGTTGTGCTTCACCACCAGAAAGCGTAGAAGAAGATTGTCCTAATTGCACATATCCTAAACCTACATCTTTTAAAGGTTGTAATTTTTGCGTAATTTTGGTTTGCCCGTGCATTTCAAAAAAAGCAACGGCTTCATCAATTGTCATTTTTAGAATATTGTCGATGTTTTTGCCTTCAAAATTAACTTCCAGTACTTCTTTTTTAAAGCGTTTTCCGTTACACGTTTCACATTCTAAATGCACATCGGCCATAAATTGCATTTCAATGGTTACTTCGCCGTCTCCTTTACACGTTTCACATCTTCCACCATCTACATTAAATGAAAAGTGTTTGGCTTGGTAATTTCTTAATTTTGAAGTGGTTTGTTTGGCATATAATTCTCTGATATCATCGTACGCTTTGATATAAGTAACTGGATTGGAACGCGAACTTCTTCCAATAGGATTTTGGTCTACATATTCAATGTTTTTAAGGTGCGAATAACTCCCTTCTAAACTTGTAAATTGACCTGCTTTCTCTCCAATTCCGGTTAGTTTTTTCTGTAAAGCGGGAAACAATATCTTTTTTACTAACGTACTTTTTCCGCTACCAGAAACTCCAGTAATTACCGTTAAGCAATCCAAAGGAAAGGTGACATTGATATTTTTTAAGTTATTTTCTCTGGCGCCAATAATATCAATATGATTTTTGAATTTCCTTCTGACTTTTGGCACTTCAATTTTTTCTTTTCCGTTTAAATATCTAGACGTTAATGAATCTGATTTCAGAATTTCTGAATATGTGCCTTGCGCGACTAAATTACCACCCAAAGTTCCAGCTTCAGGACCAATATCAATAATCATATCGGCAGCTTTCATAATGTCTTCGTCGTGCTCTACAATAATAACAGTATTGCCTAACTTTTTTAAGTTGAGTAACACTTCAACCAATTTTTCAGTGTCTTTTGGGTGTAAACCTATACTTGGCTCATCTAAAATATACATCGAACCCACTAACGAGCTTCCTAAAGAAGTAGCTAAATTAATTCGTTGCGATTCGCCACCAGAAAGAGATGCCGATTTTCTGTTTAAACTTAAATAGTTTAAACCTACGTTGTCTAAAAATGCCAAACGGTTTTTTATTTCTATAAGTAATCGTTTCGCAACTTTTTCATCATATTCCGATAATTCAATCGTATTAAAAAATGGAATTAATTTAATAATTGGCAAATCTACCAAGTCAGAAATGGTTTTTTCTGCTACTTTAATATTGTTAGTTTCCGAACGTAATCGTTTGCCGTTGCAAGCGTGGCATTTTGTTTTACCTCTGTAGCGCGAAAGCATCACACGGTTTTGAATTTTATAATTATTGGCTTCTAAATCGGCAAAAAAGGCATTTAATCCTGTGAAATACTTATTTCCATTCCATATAAGTGCTTTGTGTGCGTCTGATAATTCAAAATAAGGTTTGTGTATCGGAAAATCAAAATGATGTGAATTATTTACCAATTGATCTCGGTACCAACCCATACTTTCACCTCGCCAAGGAAAAACAGCATTTTCATATACTGAAAGCGCGGTATTTGGTACAACAAGCTCTTCGTCAATACCAATTACACTTCCGTAGCCTTCGCAAGTTGGACAAGCGCCGTAAGGATTATTAAAGCTAAATAAATGAATATTTGGTTCTAAAAAATCCATTCCATCTAATTGAAAATTGGAATTGAAAACCACACGATTTTCTTTTTCAGGTTCTTGTAGGTATAATTCCCCTTTTCCTTCATAAAATGCAATTTGCAGGGCATCGGCAATTCGATTTAAGAATTCTTCATCTGATTTTACTACGATTCTATCAATAACTAATAAAATTTCTTTGTTAGCCATGGTATTTTCGTCAATCATTTCAAGAGTTGCCACAAAATCGTCTAATCGAACCGTTTGGTTGTCTATTAGTACTCTGGCAAAACCTTGTTGTAATAAAACCTTAAGTTTGTCATGTAATTTTCTGCCTTTTTCTAAATGAATAGGAGCCAATAAGAGCCATTTTGAATCCATTTCTAAGGATTGAATGTATTTTACTACATCTGAAACAGTCTGTTTTTTTACTTCTTCACCAGAAATTGGTGAATAGGTTCTTCCAATTCTGGCAAATAATAATTTTAAGTAATCGTATATTTCTGTGGAAGTACCAACTGTAGAGCGCGCATTTGTAGTATTGACTTTTTGTTCAATTGCAATGGCAGGTGCAATTCCTTTGATATATTCTACTTTTGGCTTGTCTAATTTTCCTAAGAATTGACGTGCATAGGAAGATAAACTTTCTACATAACGTCTTTGTCCTTCAGCGTAAAGCGTATCAAAGGCCAAACTCGATTTTCCAGATCCAGAAAGTCCAGTAATCACCACCATTTGATTTCTTGGGATGGCTACATCAATATTTTTTAAATTGTGCAATTGTGCCCCTTTTATCAAGATAAATTTTTTGGGTTCTAAAGAAGAAAAATCAGATTGCATCATTGTATTTTTTATAAGAATGGCAAAGATAATTAATTATAAGCCTAAATGTATCAATTCTTCTTTCGGATGAATAAAAAAGTATGAATACAACCTAAGAAATCGTTGTAGTTGAAATATTTAAGCTAATTTTTAACTATACATTAACTATACATTTTTAACTAAATTTCAAAAAATATAATTCTAAAGTATTGAAAAACAGATTTTTATATCAAAAATAAAGCTCGTTATTTTTTTTCAAAAAAAACTAAAATGTATAGTTTCTATATATGTAATTAAAATTGCGCATGTTTATTTTTTGCTAAATTTACATTTATAAATATTTAACCAATTAAATTTAATATTATGAAAAAAATTACTTTATTTATTTTTCTTGTTGCAAGCTCAATTTGCTTTGCTCAAGAATTTCCTTTGAATTTTACCAATTCAAATCAATTATTAACTGCTTATGGCGGTGCAGCAACTTCTCTAGTACCAGATCCAACTGCTTCTACCAATCAAGTATTACGTGTAGCTGGTGGTAGTTATGAATATGATAATGCTCAGTTAAATTTATTAACAAATTACATAAATCTAGCAGATGATACTAATAATAGCATAACTTTTAGGGTTAAACCTGAAGCTGATTACGGTACAAGAACCCATCTTTTAAAGTTTGAATCTCGAGGAACAGGTGTTGGTTTACCTGCGACTGAACTACAATTCACTACTTCGGGTACTGCTTGGACAACAGTAACGTTGAACTTTCCATCAGGATTAGGTAATTATGGATTAATGGTACTTTTTCCTGATTTTGGTCCAAATAATTTTCAGGTTGGAAATTATTTGTTTGATGATTTTGCAGGAGGAACAAATATTGCACCACCTCCACCTCCTTTTGTACCTACCCAAGCACCAATACCTTCAACTCCTCCAGCACAAGTATTAAAAATTTATGGAGATACTGGTGGTTTTACAACTTATTGGGTATCGGCTTATTCATTTGGTGGTTATGAGAATATTCTTGATTTAGATACTGGTACCGCTGTTAATGAAGCCATTAAAATGAATTTTGCTACACAAGGATTTGGACAAGGAACAAATGCAGTTACTAATGTTTCAACTTATGGTTATTTAAATTTTAGTTACTATGTACAGAGTGGTGCAGCTAATGCAGGATCTCTAGGACATCAATTCTACTTTGACTTAATTTCTAGAATTGGGTCAACAAATACTGAAGCTTTTTATGGAATTGGTCCAGCTTTAATTACAGCAGGAAATCCTTGGGAACAAGTCAAAAAAGTTATTGTTTTTGATTCTTGGCAAACAGTTAGTATTCCTTTGTCAGATTTTGTAGGATTTAGTCCTGCAAACTTTTTTCAGTTTAAACTTGGATCCTCATCTGATTTGAGAACAAAAATTGCATATTTTGATAATATTTATTTTTCAGTTAATGCGGGTACATTAAATACCAATAATTTTAATATTTCAAAAGTGAAATTATATCCTAATCCAACTTCAAATATTTTAAATTTAGAATCGGTTGGAACTATTCAGAATATTGCAATTTTCAACGTTTTAGGACAAGAAGTAATGAACAAAACAACTAATGAATCTTTATTAAGTTTAGATGTTTCAGGATTAAATGCAGGTATTTATGTAATAAAAACTGTAATTGATGGAACTGTTTCCTCAACAAAATTTATAAAAGAATAGTTTAAACTATTTCAATTTTTTAAGACT
Organism: Flavobacteriales bacterium; assembly: GCA_002737105.1. Next base: position 21,557 of record NSHO01000006.1, read on the forward strand.
GTCAGCAATGACAGTCTTTTTTTTTAAATCATTTTTTTATTATGTTTGTAATATATATCTTTATTTTTTAATCCTTATGAAATGCAATTTCTAAAAATTCGAATTCAACTTTTATTAGCTCTGTTTACTTTAGTCAGTACGGCACAGCAATTACCACCAATTGTAAAGTATTCTAAAGATATTTACAATGCTGGTATACAAAATTGGATGATTTCTCAAGACAATCAGCGATTTATGTATTTTGCAAATAATGAAGGATTGTTAGAATTTAATGGATCAAAGTGGGTATTAAACCCCTCACCAGATGAAACTATTATTCGTTCTGTTAAATGCATTCAGGATAAAATATACACTGGGGCTTACATGGAATTCGGCTATTGGCAACGTGCTGCTAATGGCGAATTATTTTATACATCTTTAAGTAAATCTATCAAGTCCAAAATTAATGATGACGAACAATTTTGGGGTATTTTTCCATTTGATAATTGGATACTTTTTCAATCTTTAGAAAAAATTTACGCTTATAACACCAAAACTAAGTTATTTACAATTATAGAGCCAAAAAGTACGATTATTAAAGCTTTTAAAACATCTAATGGCATTTATTTTCAGACACCAAAGGGTTTATTTGAAATAGATCAAGGTAAAAGTAAGTTGTTTTTAAGTAATGCTATTATTAATCAAAACAAACTAATAAATATTTTTGAAACCTCTGAGGGTTTGCTTTTAGTTACTCAAAAACAAGGTATTTTTAAATATAAAAATGGTGTTTTAACTAAATTTCAAACTAATATTGATGCCGAAATACAGCAAAGTAATATTTATAGTAGTCAGTTGTTATCTGATGAAAGTGTGGCACTTGGTTCAATTTCTAATGGAATTTTTATTTTATCCAAAGAAGGAAATTTAATTTATCATATTACACAAAATTCAGGATTGAGTAATAATACCGCGCTTTCGTTATTTGAAGATGTAGATAAAAATTTATGGATTGGTTTAGATAATGGAATTAATTGTGTCAACTTAAAATCTCCTATAAATAGTTATATTGACAATACTGGAATTCTCGGCGCAATTTATGCATCAGCTACTCACAACAATAAGTTATATATTGGAACAAATCAAGGACTTTTTTACAAAGATTTGAATTCTTCTTCTAAATTCGAATTTATACAAAATACCAAAGGTCAGGTTTGGTCTTTATTTTCATTTAAGAACACCCTTTTTTGCGGCCATGATTCGGGCACTTTTGTTGTAAATGGGACAAATGCAAATCTAATTTTTTCAGGTTCTGGCACTTGGAAGTTTGAACCCTATTTGGATGGAAATAATTTTATCTTACAAGGAAATTATAATGGCATTTCAGTTTTAGAGAAAAGCACAAATGGTTGGACTTTTAAAAACAAAATTCAAGGATTTAATTATTCTTCTAAGCATTTTGAAATACTTAATAAAAAGGACGTTTATGTAAGTCACGAATATAAAGGCGTTTATACATTTTCAGTTGATAATTTATTGACTAAAGCTACTAAAGTTATCAAATTTAAAAATCCTATTAAAGGTAAAAATGCTACATTGGTAAAATATAATAATCAAATTTACTACGCCTATAAAAACGGAATTTTCAAATTAAATAATCAAACCAAACAATTTCTTAAAGACAAATTGTTGAGTTCTATATTTGAAAATGACGAATATGTAACTGGAAAAATGATTGTAGATAAGTCAAATAAACTTTGGTTTTTCACTAAAAACTATATTCATTATTTTTCTTCAGGAAAGCTATCTACAGATTTAAAAAAGAATAGTTTACCTATTCCTTCTTCAATGACCAATTCTATGCCAGGATATGAAAATATTTTACAATTAAATGATGTTAATTATTTGATTGGTTCTACGGATGGGTATTATATTTTAAAAAACATTGATTTTAAATTTAGTAATTATAAAGTATCTTTAATTAGGATTTCAAATTCAGGAGTTAATTCTAAACCATTAAATATTTCAATCAAAGATGAAGTACATTTAGAGCATGATCAAAATAATTTAGAATTTAGTTATACTGTTCCTGAATATGATAATTATATTAACGCAGAATTCCAATATAAGTTAGTGGGTTTTAATGATAAATGGAGTGACTGGACTTTTAACTCAAAAGTTGTATTTGAAAATTTACCAGCGGGTGATTATACATTTTATGTAAGGGCCAAAGTGGCAAATTCTGTTACAGATAATATTGAATCGTATTCTTTTGTTATTTCCAAACCATTCTATGCGAACGCCTGGGCAAAATTATTTTATTTTATTTTATTGCTAATAATAGGATTTTATATTCATAAATTTTATACTGTTTTTCACGAAAAAAGACACCAAAGAATTATAGCCGAAAATGATATTTTATTAGAGCTTAAAGAATTAGAGAATGATCAAAAAATAATGAAAATTAAAAACGAACAGCTAACTCAAGATGTGGATAAGAAAAGCAAAGAATTAGCCGTATCAACAATGAATCTTATTAAGAAAACAGAACTTTTAAATATTATTAAAGCCGATCTTAAAAACTCAACTGATAGTTCAACTAATAGAAGTATTAAAGCCGTAATTTCAACAATTAATAGTAATGTAAAAGAAGAGAGTACTTGGAATATTTTTAAAGAAGCTTTTGACAGTGCAGACAATAATTTTCTTAAGAAAGTTAAAGAAAGTCATCCTTCTTTAACGCCAAATGATTTAAGACTCTGTGCTTATTTAAGATTAAATTTATCTTCTAAAGAAATTGCGCCCCTTTTAAATATATCTGTACGAAGTGTGGAAATTAAAAGATATCGTTTGCGTAAAAAAATTAATTTACCACATGAAAAAGGTTTAGTTGAGTATATTTTGTCTATTTAGAGATTCAATTTTACGCCAAAACACCTATACATTTCCTCAACAAAAGTAAGAATTTGAGTTTTTAAATAATATAAAACATCTTGTTTTTATAATTTCAAACCTTGTTTTAACAATAAATTCACAACTATACACCTGTTTTTTTATCTTGTATGTTTTTTGTTGTGGTTTTTTTTCTTTTATATATGATAATTCATCAGTATTTTTGAAATACTTACAACTATTAACAAACTTTATTTAACAATTAATTTAATCTAGTACCTTAAATGAAAAATTTTTTTTATTTACTAATTTTTTGCAGAACTTTTTCTAGTTTTTCTCAAACAGAAAAAATTGCGATTCAGAAAAATGATACCGATCATAGTATAACTGTAGACGGTAAAAATTTCATAATAAATGGAATGAACTGGGATTATTTTCCAATTGGCACAAATTATTCTTACAGCCTATGGAATCAAACAGATGCTTTCATCCAGCAAGCACTTGACAATGAAATGGGTTTGCTAAAAAATATGGGCGTAAATACTATACGTGTTTATACGGGTATTCCAAAAAAATGGATTGAGTATATTCATACTAATTTTGGTATTTACACCATGTTAAATCATTCTTTTGGTAGATATGGACTAACTATAGATGGTGTGTGGAAACCTAACACGGAATATTCTGACACAAAAACAAGAAAACTTCTTTTAAATGAGGTTACTCAAATGACCAAAGAGTATAAAGACACCAAAGGATTATTATTGTTCCTTTTAGGAAATGAAAATAATTACGGTTTGTTTTGGGACGGAGCTGAAACAGAAAACATACCTGTAAAAGATAGAAAATCTACAGTTAGAGCGCGTGCTATGTATAAATTATTCAATGAAGCGGTAGTGTCTATGAAAGCTGTTGATACCAATCATCCAATGGCTATTTGTAATGGTGATTTACTTTTTCTAGACATAATTGCGGAAGAATGTAAAGACATTGATGTTTTAGGAACAAACGTATACAGAGGTGTTTCATTTGGAGATTTATTTGAAAGAGTAAAAAAAGAATATGGTAAGCCAGTTTTATTTACAGAATTTGGTTCAGATACCTTTAATGCTATAACCAATCAAGAAGATCAAAACGCACAAGCTTTTTATCTAAAAGGCAATTGGAATGAAATATACAATAATGCTTCAGGAATGGGTAAAGCAGGAAATGCTATTGGTGGTTTTACGTTTCAATTTAGTGATGGTTGGTGGAAATATGGCCAAACTTCTAATT
>NSHO01000007.1 GCA_002737105.1 Flavobacteriales bacterium
ACGTTTTTGGCTTTCGCGTTTACTTCATAACTTCCAGATTTAAACAATAAATTGTCGGCTATAGAAATCATTACCACGCCTTTTTCTACATTAATATTAATGTCCGGATCGTCCATGCCTACTTCACGTTTTAAACTAGTTACTAACGCTAACGTTACACTATCTTTCTTGGTTAAAGCATCTTGTAAACGGGTAATTTTTAAATCTTTTTCTTTTAAACTTTCTAAAGATTTTTCTAAATTTTCAGCACCTTTTGCAGATAAAACACTCATTTCTTTTGAAAACGATAGTAAATCAGAATTGGTTTTCTTTAAATACTCTAGCTGAGAAGCTAAATTGCCATAGTCTGCATTTAATTTTTCTTTTTCAGACAAACACATATTTAATTTTACAGTTGTAGAATTAAGTAAATCTTGCGTTGCTTTTTCTCTAGCTTCAAGCATAGAAAATTTCTTTTTAGATACACATGACGAAAGCGCAAAAGGAAGAATTGCAGCTAAAATTAAAATTTTTTTCATTGAAATATATTTTTTACAAAGTTATATAGAAAAAATCATACCAAAGTAGGTTGAAAGATAAAATTTATGTTTTTTTTAGTAAAAAGGGAAAAGGGAAAAGTGAAAAGGGAAAAGTCAAAAGTCTATTTTCTATATTCTATTTTCTATATTCTATTTTCTATTAAAAGTTTTCTTTCTCTGCACAAAATAACTCCAAACTATAGATTTGGTATAAAAATAATCTGTTTTTTGAGTTTGGTTTCTTTTTTTAAGATTTCTTCCTAATAGATGATAAAAATGGAAATGTGCTTTTAATATGGCAAAAACATGTACAATTTTTCCTTGAAAAAAGAACTGAATACCGGCAATTCCGTCTAAAATTAGTCGAATAAATAGGATTGAAACTAATTTATTTTTGGGAAGGTTTTTGGTCAACATCAACAATGAATTTCTAAAATTCAAAAAAGTTTTCTTTGGGTTGGCTTCATTCAAAGTAGCACCACCCACATGAAATACGACTGAATTGGGGCAGTATTTTACTATATACCCTAAGTTGTTTGCCCGCCAACACAAATCAATTTCTTCTTGGTGTGCAAAAAAATCACCATCAAAACCATTTAGGGTTCTAAACACTTCTTTTCTAATAAAAAAACAGGCGCCTGATGCCCAAAAAATTTCAGTTTCGGTTTCGTATTGTCCCAAATCTTCTTCATGGGTATTAAAGATTCGACCTTTACAAAACGGAAAACCAAATTTATCTATAAATCCACCAGCGGCTCCCGCATATTCAAAATGTGTTTTCTTTTTAAAATCTAATATTTTAGGTTGTATGATGGCTGTTTTTGGTTGGTTATCAAATATTGCCTCTATGGGTTGCAACCAATTTTCAGTTACTTCAATATCTGAATTTACAAGAGCGTAATAAGGTTCTTCTACACCTTTTAGGGCTTCGTTGTATCCATTTGCAAAGCCATAATTTCCTGCATTTTCAATAATTTTTATAGAAGGGAATTCGGTTTTCAATACATCAACTGAAGTATCTGAAGACGCATTATCCGCTACATAAATTGTAGCATTTTCCGAAAACTGAATTACGGAAGGCAAAAATTGCTGCAATAATTGGGCACCATTCCAATTTAAGATAACTACGGCTGTTTTCATTCAGACTACTTAGATTATTGGATTTTTAGATTTTCTTTATTATTTATATTTAGGCAATTCCTTTAAAAAGGTATATTTTTCGTTTTCAAAATCCATTTGACAAAAATAATGATTTATTCCGTTAGTAACCATTAAATATGTGGCTTTAAGTGTAAAATTATAGCGCGCAATTTGATCAAAGGTGTTTTGTGAAATGGCTACATCAGGTTGTTTGCATTCTACAATCAAAAATATACTACCATCTGAATTGAAAATTACAATATCATATCGCTTGTTCATACCGTTAATTTTTACTTGTTTTTCAACGTTTATAAGCGATTTTGGATAACGGCATTCTTGTATTAAATACTGAATGGTGTGTTGCCTAACCCATTCTTCTGGTGTTAGCAACACAAATTTTTTTCTAATTTCATCAAAAATAGCAACTTTATTTTCACTATTTTTGAAGCGAAAGGAATATGATGGAAAATGTAACTTTTGCATGTTGCGAATGTATAATCAAATCAACGAATAAACAAATTATCAAATCAACATATTTTGACAGAAATAATTAAAATAGTAAACGATATTAAATCTAAAAATTACAAACCCATTTATTTTTTATGTGGGGAAGAAACCTATTATATAGATAGAATTTCAGATTTAATAGAAAAATCGGTACTTACTGAAGACGAAAAATCTTTTAATCAAGTGGTGTTATATGGAAGAGATACCACTGTTGAAGAAATTGTATCAACCGCAAAACGTTTCCCAATGATGTCGGATTATCAGGTGGTTATAGTTAAAGAAGCACAAAACTTATCTAAGACATTTGAACAGTTTGAGGCGTATGCCTTGCATCCACAACCGACTACTATTTTGGTTTTTGCTTACAGAGACAAGCCAGACGGTAGAAAAAAAATATTTAAAACCATAAAAGACAAAGGTGTTTGGTTTGAAAGTAAAAAATTATATGACAACCAAGTTCCAGATTGGATTGTAAATGTGTTAAAAGGTCAGCAATATGGCATAGAGCCAAAAGCCGCAGCCATGTTAGCCGAATTTTTAGGTGCAGATTTGTCTAAAATTAATAACGAATTGGAAAAGCTAAAAATTGTTTTTCCTGCCGGTCATGTTTTTACGCCAAAAAACATTGAAGAAAATATTGGTTTTAGTAAAGATTATAATGTGTTTGAACTAAAATCAGCATTAGCTACAAGAAATCAGCAAAAAGCATATGCCATCATTCATAATTTTGGAGCTAATCCAAAAGACAATCCAATGGTTGTTATTAGTGGACAAATGTTTGCCTTTTTCTCTCAATTATTACAATACCATGGATTAAAAGACAAATCAAAATTCAATGCGGCAAAAGCGTTGGGCGTAAATCCATTTTTTATGGATGAATACGCAACAGCAAGTAAATATTATCCGATGCGAAAAGTGAGTCAAATTATTGAAATCATTCGCGATATGGATGTAAAAAGCAAAGGCGTGGGTTCCGGTTCGATGAAGGAAGCAGATATTTTGAAAGAGTTGGTTTATAAAATTTTCAACTAATTAATTTAAGGGTATAACTTATTTAAAATTCTAAAAAATCACGATATTTGCATTCCAAAAAAGTTTTAAAAAATTAGAAAATGAATAAAAATACAGTTTTAGCTTGGGCTACCGGAATTATGATTATTATGGGTTTATTAATAATGGGTTTAGCCATATACAAATATGATGATGTTGCAGGTTGGGGATTTGCCGCCGTTGGGGTTGGTTTTTTCGCTAACGCATGGGTATTCAATGCTTTAAAAGGAAGAATGTAATTCGGATTTACGAAATTAGATTTAAGATTTACGAAGATTATAAAACAAACAATAAACAATTACTATGTCAGACGATAAGAAAGTAATTTTCTCAATGCAAAAATTGAGTAAAAGTTATCCAGGTGCAGATAAACCAGTTTTAAAAAATATCTATTTGAGTTTCTTTTACGGAGCTAAAATTGGTATTTTGGGACTAAATGGTTCAGGAAAATCCTCTTTATTAAAAATTATTGCTGGAATTGATAAAAATTATCAAGGAGATGTGGTCTTTCAACCCGGGTACACGGTTGGATATTTGGAGCAAGAGCCACAATTAGACGAAACAAAAACGGTGATTGACATTGTTCGTGAAGGCGCTGCTGAAACGTTTGAATTATTAGCCGAATTTAATAAAATTAACGACGATTTTGGTCTGCCTGAAGTCTATGAGAATCCCGAAAAAATGGAGAAACTTATGGATCGTCAAGCGGAATTACAAGATAGAATTGACGCTTGTGGCGCTTGGGAAATAGATACCAAATTAGAAATTGCTATGGATGCGCTTCGTACTCCAGACCCAGAAACACCAATAAATATATTGTCTGGTGGAGAAAAACGTCGTGTGGCTTTGTGTCGTTTATTATTACAACAACCTGATGTTTTATTATTAGATGAGCCAACCAACCACTTGGATGCCGAATCTGTACTTTGGTTAGAACAACATTTAGCACAATATTCAGGAACGGTTATTGCCGTAACGCACGACAGGTATTTCTTAGATAACGTTGCCGGTTGGATTTTAGAATTGGATAGAGGAGAAGGTATTCCGTGGAAAGGAAATTACTCTTCTTGGTTAGAACAAAAATCTAACAGAATGGCACTTGAAGAAAAAGTAGTTTCTAAAAGAAGAAAAAATTTAGAGCGCGAATTAGATTGGGTACGTCAAGGTGCAAAAGGTCGTCAAACCAAGCAGAAAGCACGTTTACAGAATTACGATAAATTATTAAACGAAGATCAAAAAGCATTAGATGAGAAATTAGAAATTTATATTCCTAATGGGCCTCGTTTAGGAACCAATGTAATTGAAGCTAAAAATGTGGCGAAAGCATTTGGTGATAAATTATTATACGACGATTTGAATTTTGTATTGCCACAAGCTGGAATTGTTGGAATTATCGGTCCGAATGGAGCTGGTAAATCTACCATTTTCAAGATGATTATGGGTGAACAAAAGGCAGATGCTGGAACTTTTGATATCGGTGAAACGGTTAAAATCGCTTATGTAGATCAATCGCACTCAAATATTGATGTCAACAAAACGCTTTGGGAAAACTTTTGTGACGGACAAGAATTAATTATGATGGGCGGCCGTCAAGTAAACTCTCGTGCTTATTTATCTCGTTTTAATTTTGGTGGAAGTGATCAAAACAAAAAAGTGTCTACATTATCCGGAGGAGAAAGAAACCGTCTGCATTTAGCTATGACATTAAAAGAAGAAGGAAACGTATTGCTTTTAGATGAGCCAACAAATGATTTAGATGTAAACACACTTCGTGCCTTAGAAGAAGGTTTAGAAAATTTTGCAGGTTGTGCGGTAATTATTTCGCACGACAGATGGTTTTTAGATAGAGTTTGTACGCATATTTTAGCTTTCGAAGGCGAGTCACAAGTATATAGTTTTGAAGGAAGTTTTACAGAATACGAAGAAAACAAACGCAAACGATTAGGCAAAGATGTGACGCCAACCCGAATTAAATACAAGAAATTAATCAGATAATTTTGATATAAAGAAAAAGGGCTGTTTCATTTGAAACAGCCCTTTTTTGTATGTATTACTTTTTGTTGTCAATCCATTTTCTTGCATTCACAAACGCTTCTAACCAAGGCGAAACGGCATCTTTTTGACGGCTGTCTGGGTAATTTGCCCAATTCCAAGGGAAAGTAGATCGTTCAATATGTGGCATCATAACCAAATGTCTTCCAGTAGTGTCGCAAATCATAGCTGTGTTATAATCCGAACCGTTTGGATTGGCTGGATAGCCTTCGTAGCCATATTTTGCAACAATATTATACGCATTTTCAGGCATTGGTAAATTGAATTTTCCTTCACCGTGTGAAATCCAAACGCCTAAAGTAGCACCTTCTAAAGTAGAAAGCATCACCGAGTTGTTTTTCTGAATTTTAACCGAAGTAAAGCCACTTTCGTGTTTGTTAGAATCGTTGTGTTTCATTTTTCCGTGCACCTCGTGGTCAGGATTAATTAGCTCTAATTCCATCATTAATTGACAACCGTTACAAATTCCTACAGAAAGCGTATCTTTTCTTTTAAAGAAGTTTTTCAAAGCTGAATTGGCCTTTTCGTTGTATAAAAAAGCACCCGCCCAACCTTTGGCCGAACCTAATACATCTGAATTAGAGAAACCACCCACAGCACCAATAAATTGTATGTCTTCTAAGTTTTCTCTTCCAGAAATTAAATCGGTCATATGAACGTCTTTTACATCGAATCCTGCTAAGAACATTGCATTTGCCATTTCTCGTTCTGAGTTACTTCCTTTTTCTCGAATAATTGCTGCTTTTGGTCTTGCACCAGCAGGAATTACAGGTAATTTACCATCAAATTGCGCTGGAAATGTAAATTGTAATGCTTGTTTATCGAAATTCTCAAAACGTTCTTTTGCTTTGCCGTTTTTCGTTTGTTTTTGATCTAATAAATAAGACGTTTCAAACCAAGTTTTTCTGGTTTCAGTTATCGAGAAGTTGAATGAATCACTAAAATTAGAAATTGAAACGATATCGCCTTCAGTAACATTTCCGATTTTAAAAATGGTTATGCCGTTTGCTTTAAATATGGCTTCAACTTCTGCATCAGCTTGAAAAACCACTCCGATATTTTCATTGAACAAGGTTTTAACGGTATCGTTTTCACCTAAAACGCTTAAATCGTAAGTAGCGCCTAAACCCATTTCAGCGAATGAAATTTCCAATAAAGTAGTAATTAAACCACCGCTACCAATATCGTGTCCGGCTTTTATTTTTCTTTCTTTTATTAAATCTTGTAAAGTATTGAATGCTTTTTTGAAAAATGCAGCGTCTTTTATAGTTGGTGTTTCAGTGCCAATTTTATTTTGCGTTTGATAAAATGAAGAACCGCCAAGTTTAAAACTATCTTGTGATAAATTAATATAATAAATATTTCCGCCATTTCGCTGTAAAACTGGCTCCACTACATTTGAAATATTCGAACAATTTCCAGCTGCCGAAATAATCACCGTTCCTGGTGCAATTACTTCGTCATTTGGATATTTTTGTTTCATAGAAAGTGAATCTTTTCCAGTTGGAATATTGATTCCCAGTTCAATAGCAAAATCAGAACATCCTTTTACAGCTTCATATAAACGAGCATCTTCGCCTTCGTTTTTACAAGCCCACATCCAATTTGCCGATAAAGAAACCGATTCTAAACCGTCTTTTAAAGGTGCCCAAACTAAATTTGATAAAGATTCTGCAATGGCATTTCTACTTCCTGCTACAGGATCAATTAAAGCTGAAATAGGTGCGTGCCCAATGGAAGTGGCAATTCCTTCTTTTCCTTTATAATCTAAAGCCATTACACCCACATTATTTAAAGGTAATTGTAACGGACCTGCACATTGTTGTTTGGCTACTTTTCCGCCTACGCAACGATCTACTTTATTGGTTAACCAATCTTTACAAGCTACGGCTTCTAATCGAAAAACATGATTTAAATAGGTTGGAATTTCACTTGCTTTATATTCCGAATTACTATACTTTCTAATAATTGTTTTGTCGTTCATGATGGTTTTTGGCGAACTTCCAAAGAAATCTTCTAACGCATAATCCATTGGTTTCAATCCAGTAGATTTTGATTCAAAAGTAAATCGATGGTCGTTGGTTACATCACCGACTTCATACATTGGCGAACGTTCTCTATCTGCAATGCGTTGTAAGGTTGCGATGTCTTTCTGACCGATTACTAAGCCCATTCTTTCTTGCGATTCGTTTCCAATAATTTCTTTTGCAGAAAGCGTAGGATCGCCCACAGGTAATTTGTCTAAATCTATTAAGCCACCTGTTTCTTCTACCAATTCCGATAAACAATTTAAATGTCCACCGGCACCGTGGTCATGAATAGAAACAATAGGATTATTGTCGCTTTCTACCATTCCACGAATGGCATTAGCGGCACGTTTTTGCATTTCTGGATTGGAACGTTGAATAGCATTTAGTTCAATTCCTGAACCAAAAGCACCAGTATCTGCTGAAGAAACTGCGGCACCACCCATTCCAATTCTATAATTTTCACCACCAAGGATAACAATTTTATCACCTGCTGTTGGTTTCTTTTTAATCGCTTGGTCTAATTTTCCATATCCAATGCCACCCGCTTGCATGATTACTTTATCGTAACCTAATTTGCGGGCTTCTTCTTGGTGTTCAAAAGTTAAAATAGAACCGGTAATTAAAGGTTGTCCAAATTTATTACCAAAATCGGATGCACCATTTGAAGCTTTTATTAAAATATCCATTGGCGTTTGGTACAACCAAGGGCGTGCCGACATATCGTTTTCCCAAGGGCGATTTTCTGCTAAACGAGAATACGACGTCATATATACCGATGTTCCCGCTAAAGGCAACGAACCTTGTCCGCCTGCTAAACGGTCACGAATTTCGCCTCCCGAACCCGTTGCTGCACCATTAAATGGTTCAACAGTAGTAGGAAAATTATGAGTTTCTGCTTTTAATGAAAGTACCGAAACAAATTCCTTTTCTTCGTAAAAATCTGGTTTGTCTGCGCTTTTGGGTGCAAACTGAGTTACTTTTGGCCCTTTAACAAAAGCCACATTATCTTTGTATGCCGAAACGATTTCATTTGGATTGGTTTCAGATGTTTTTCTAATTAATTTGAATAACGATGTTGGTTTTTCTTCACCATCTACAATAAAAGTGCCGTTGAAAATTTTATGACGGCAATGCTCTGAATTGGCTTGAGAAAAGGCAAAAATTTCAGAATCGGTTAATTTTCTATTTAATTTAGTAGCTAAATTATTTAAATAGTCAACTTCTTCTGGGTTCAACGCTAAACCTTCTGATTTGTTATAAGCCGTAACATCGTCAATTTCTAAAATAGGTTCGGGTGCAATATTTATAGTAAAAATATCTTGTTGTAATGCTGTATATTTTTGAAACAACATCGGATCAAAATCTTGAAAATCAGCCGCTATTTTCTGGAATTCTTCAATTCTGATAATTCCTGAAATACCCATATTTTGAGTAATTTCAACTGCATTGGTACTCCAAGGTGTAACCATAGCGGCACGTGGTCCTACAAAATTTTCTGAAATTGTTTTGTTGTTTATTTGTTGTGTTTCACCAAATAACCAGTTTAGTTTTTGGATGTTTTCGGTAGAAATTTCAGATTGAGACTGAACTGCAAAAACGGTATTGCTTTGGTTTCCAAAGAAAAAAATCATAAAGTTGAGTTGCTTGAACTGAATGTAATTTCAGTTGTGTTAGTTGTTTCTGATGCAAAGTTAAACTTTCTTCTTAAAGTATAAAAAAAAAGAGCGGTAAAAACCGCTCTAAATTTTAAATTTATGGTAAATATTCATAGGCACCAATATCGGAAGGATTTGTCCTGGTTGTTCCAATAATATCTAAAGGAAATGAATAGGCAAAATTGGCATTGTTTCTGCAAATGGAATTTTCATTAATTCGGAAATCATTTATACTCGTGTTTTTAAATTCAGGTTTGTTTGCCGTTGAATTAGTGGCAAAAATGCATCCTACGTATTTTGCTGTATTGGTAGAAAATTGGTACAAAGGATTCGTAGCAATTTGATTGTTGTTATCTACAAATTTGATTAAACAATTATCAAATTTGTAATTAAATATGGCACCTGTTTTTTCTAAGGCAATGCCGTAATTACTGGAACCATAAAAAATACAATTTTTAAAATTGGCTTGCGTTAATGAAGTTTGAACAGTGTTACTAATATTTTCATTAGTTAAAACTAAACTCGATTGATTTGGCGAATTCCAATAATTGGTAAACGTACAATGAGTAAAATCATAACTTCCTCCATAAGTACAAGCTAAACTGGCTTGACCACAATAATTAATCACTACATTTTTCCCAGTTATATTTCCAGTTCGGGCTAAAATTCCCACGTTGGCACAATTATAAATTTGTACATTCATCATGTCAATAGTTGGAGTAGTTGTTCCATCATTGCCTAGCACTAACATTCCTACGGTAGCATTTTTTATAGTTAATTTTTTAATCACATTTTGGTTGCTGCCTTTCATAAATAATACGGCTAACCATTGGCCAGGTACTTCACTGTAATCTGGTTCTAAACGATCGCCTTCAAATATCACTTCGTTTTCTAAATCGTCGGTTGTAGATAAGGCGCCATTCACTTGCAAATGTGCATTTGCAGCTACAATTAAACCAGAATCGGCATGAAAATGCACTCTTGTTCCAGGATCAATAATAAGTGTTTTCGTTTCAGGAATTTTAGCGAAACCGTAAATTACATAGGGTTTTGAGTTTGTCCAATGCAGTTCGTTTCCGTTTATGGCATCTGTTTCACTTAAATTGGTACCGGTAATGTTTGCAGGTTCTGTGTTTGTTCCTAAATTAATTTGTTCGTAAGTGAAATTATTTGGACTACCCGTTCTTTCTGGGTAAATAAAAACAGCATCTTGAATCAAAGTAACCAAATTTACTTTTTGATAATTATTGGTATCACCAAACTCAATTCTATCGGTATATAAAAAATCGGCTGGATTTGCATTGGCAATATTTGAAGTAATTTCTATAAATACAAACAAACTGTCTTTGGCTAAAAGTTCTACATTTTCAAACTCTTTTCCAGGTATTCCATCCACCATTAATCGGTAATTGGAACTTTGCCCTTTTCCTAATCGCACTTTTGGAATAGAGATGTTTTTGTTGCTATTGTTATAAACTTTTAATGTATAAGTACTCGACCCAATATTTGTAAAAACGGTATCTAAATACACAGTTTCTTTAGAGAATGATAACGTGCCGATACTCGATTCAAAATCAAGCTCGTTTCTGCAAGATGTGAAACAAAAAGTAGCAATTATTCCAATAAAAAGTAGTAACTGACGCATATATTTAATTATTTTTATGAAATGAATTAGCTACAAATTTTAAAAATTAATTCGAGGTAATTCGCCACAACAATTTTTAAAACGAAAAAATGTTCGTTTTGGTATATTTTTATAGAAATATAAATTTGTAACTTTGTAAAAATAACTATTTATGTTTAATAAAGAAAAATTTTTAGCACTTTGTAAAGAATGGTCTAAAAACACATTAATGGAAACGCTTGAAATAGAATATATTGATGCGGGTGAAGATTTTTTAAAAGCAAAAATGCCAGTCAATTCAAGAGTGCATCAACCAATGGGATTGTTACACGGCGGTGCTACAGTGGCTTTAGCAGAAAGCGTAGGAAGTGCCGCTTCATTAATGTTTATAAATCCAGAAAAACAGGAAGTCCGTGGTATTGAAATAAGTGCCAATCATGTACGTAGCAAACGAGAAGGCACTGTTTTTTGTACGGCAAAAATTATACACAAAGGCGCCAGTATTCATTTGTGGGAAATTAGAATTGTGGACGAAAACGACAAATTAATTTCAATTTGTAAATTGACAAACATGATTTTATCAAGAAGAGACAGATAATGAACTTGTTAGAAAAAGCCGATTTTTATTTTCAAAATCAATTGCCTTTTGTATTGTATGCGAAACCAGATGATGTTGTTTTACAAGGTGTTTTTCAAAAAAATGACGCTTTACACGTGTTTGAAAATCAAAATGGATTTGTTTTTGCTGGTTTTTACAATACAACAAACGTAGTTTTTCCATTAACGGATTCCGAGGTTTTTCAGGAAGAAATGAGTTTTCGAATCGAGGAACAAACCTTTAAAACAGAAAATAAATTTGATGAAAACGCTCAAAAATCATTTGAAAATTTAGTTCAAAAAGCGGTTTCGGAAATTGAAAATGGAACGTTTCAAAAAGTGGTAATGTCTCGTAAAATTGAAATTTCGCAATCGGTAGATGTTATAAAATCATATCAAAAACTTTTAAAAACCTATCCAACTGCTTTTCGATATTTGTGGTTTCATCCTCAAGTGGGATTATGGATGGGCGCCACACCAGAACAATTGACAAAAATTAATAACCATACTTTTGAAACCGTTTCTTTAGCAGGAACGCAAGTTGTTTCAGAAAACGTAATTTGGCAAGAAAAAGAAGTTGAAGAGCATCAATTGGTTACCGATTATATAAAAAAAAGCACAGAAAATTTAGTTGATAACATACAAATTTCGAAAGCATACACGCAGAAAGCAGGAAATGTAGTACATTTAAAATCAGATATTTCAGGGAAATTAAAATCAGATATTTCTGAAAACGATTTAATTAATGCTTTGCATCCAACCTCAGCGGTTTGTGGAATGCCATTAGAAGCTGCCAGAAATTTTATTTTAGAAAACGAAAAGTACAATAGAAAATATTATTCTGGTTTTTTAGGCGAATTTCAAATGCAAGAACAAACAAATTTATTTGTAAATTTACGCTGTTTAGAAGTTTTAAATAATGCTGTAAATGTATATGTAGGTTGTGGCATTACAAAAGATAGTAATCCTGAAATGGAGTTTTTTGAAACAGAAAATAAATCCATGACAATGCGGGATGTTTTAATAAAAAGTAAAAAGTAAAAGTTGTGAAATTAGATATATTAGCATTCGGTGCGCATCCAGATGATGTAGAATTAGGTTGTTCGGGAACTATTGCCAAAGAAATTTCACTTGGTAAGAAAGTTGGAATTATCGATTTAACTCGTGGTGAATTAGGCACTCGTGGCACTGCGCAAACCCGAGAGGAAGAAGCTACAGAAGCGGCTAAAATTTTAGGTGTTTCAGTTAGAGAAAACTTGAATTTTAGAGATGGTTTTTTTGTGAATGATGAAACACATCAATTGGAAATCATTAAAATGATTCGTAAATATCAACCAGAAATTGTGTTGTGTAACGCTATTGCGGATAGACATATCGACCATGAAAAAGGAAGTAAATTGGTTAGTGACGCTTGTTTTTTATCCGGTTTAACTAAAATTGAAACCGAATTAAATGGCGAAAAACAAACGCATTACCGCCCAAAATTAGTCTATCATTACATACAATGGCAAACTATTGAACCCGATTTTGTAGTGGATGTTTCAGAATTTATGGATGTAAAAATGAAAGCAGTAAAAGCATATAAATCACAGTTTTATAATCCAAATTCCAACGAACCGAATACACCAATTACCTCAAAAAACTTTTTAGATAGTATTGAATATCGTGCAATGGATTTAGGTCGTTTAGTGGGTGTAGCATTCGCCGAAGGATTCACCGTAGAAAGATATTTGACCGTCAATAGTTTAGGGGATTTGAAGTAAAATAATTATTTTTTTCTTTGCAAGTAGAAAGTTTAATCTTATATTTGCACCCGTATTTATACATGGTGGTTGTAGCTCAGCTGGTTAGAGCATCGGTTTGTGGTACCGAGGGTCGCCGGTTCGAACCCGGTCTTCCACCCAAAGCCTTACAGAAATGTAGGGCTTTTTTTATAGCTATATTTTAATTAGTATTGCAACAGAAAAAGGAAAGCTATATCTTAGCCTAAATTCAATACGAAATGTCAAACTGGAATTCGTACCTAAAAGAATATCAAAATTATTTACGTTTGGAACGTGGATTGTCTCCAAATACCATTCAAAATTATTCGTTTGATGTTGAAAAATTAGTAGGTTTTTTGACAGAAAATAACATAGATGTTTCTCCAATAAAAATTACCGACGAACAAGTTCAGCAATTTATTTACGCCATTTCTACTCGAGTTAACGCGCGAAGTCAATCCAGAATAATTTCAGGATTAAAGAGTTTTTTTAATTATTTAATTTTTGAAGAGTATCGAAAAGATACCCCGCTTGAATTAATTGAAGTCCCAAAAACAGGAAGAAAATTACCCGATACACTTTCTACAGAAGAAATAGATTTATTAATTCAAGCCATTAACTTAACTTCAGCAGAAGGAGAACGCAACAAAGTAATGTTAGAAACTTTATATAGTTGTGGTTTACGTGTTTCGGAATTAATTACTTTAAAAATATCGGACTTGTTTTTTGAAGAAGGTTTTTTGAAAATTACAGGAAAAGGAAACAAACAGCGTTTTGTACCTATAGGTTTGCCCACGCAAAAACTAATTTTGAATTATAAAAACTTCATTCGTACCCATTTGTCTATTCAAAAAGGACACGAAGATACATTGTTTCTCAACCGTAGGGGAAAACAACTTACTCGTGCGATGGTTTTTACAATTATTAAGGATTTAGCATTGAAAATTGATTTAAAAAAAACAATTTCACCACACACATTTCGTCATTCTTTTGCGACACATTTATTAGAAAATGGTGCCGATTTACGTTCGATTCAGTTGATGTTGGGTCACGAATCGATTACAACAACCGAAGTATACATGCATTTAGACAGAAAATTTTTAGCAGATGTAATGCATACATTTCATCCTAGAGGAAAATAATTTTTTGTCGTTTTGAATTCGTAATTATGCTACACAAATCTTCTATAAAATTTTAAAAATTTTCATATTAATAAGTTTTGGTGTAAATTGGTACAAAATATTTATGATTAAATAATTAACTATTAGATTAGATGAAAACATATACTATTCAAGAAATAAATCAAGTATTAAAAGGAGAAATTGTTGGAAATACAACTACAATTATTACTGCTCCTGAACAATTGGAAGAGGCAAAAAACACTGAAATTTCTTTTATAGGAAATAAAAAATATGAAAAATTTTGGTCGGATTCAAAAGCTTGTGTTGCAATCGTAAATCTAGATATTTCTATTGAACCAGGAGAAAATCGTGCTTTTATAAAAGTGTCAAATGCCGATTTGGCGATGTCGCAAGTATTGGAAATGTTTGCGCCACCAATGCCAGTTTTTGCTGTAAATATTCATCCAACTGCGGTTATAGATACTTCTGCAGCTATCGGGAATAATACAAAAATTGGTGCAGGCGTATACATAGGTCCTAATGTGAAAATAGGTGAAAACGTACTTGTTTATGCAAACGCCACAATTTTAGATGATTGTACCATTGGAAATTATACTACAATTTGGTCTGGTACTGTGGTTCGTGAGCGATGTCATATAGGTAGTCATTGTATTATACATCCAAATGCAACTATTGGTGCTGACGGTTTTGGTTTTCGTCCTGATCCAGAGAGGGGGTTGGTTAAAATTCCACAAATTGGAAATGTTATAATTGGAAATGCTGTAGAAATTGGTGCAAATTCTTGTGTAGATAGGGGAAAGTTTAGTTCTACAGTTGTTGGAGATGGTTGTAAAATTGATAATTTAGTACAAATCGGTCACAATAGTAAATTGGGTAAATTTTGTATCATGTCTGGCAACTCTGGTTTAGCAGGTTCTGTTACTTTAGGTAATGGCGTAATTATCGGTGGAAGTGCTTCCATAAAAGACCATACTGTAATAGGAGATGGTGCTATAGTTGGTGCAGGTTCTGGAGTAACGGGCGATATTCCTGCAGGAAAAACAATGTTAGGCTATCCAGCTGTAGAAGCCAGAGATGCTTTAAAACAATGGGCAATTTTGAAAAGATTGGTAAGAGATGCTAATAAATAGTAATGTATGAAGTTGTCCTAAAAGTCTTATTCTTGTCAAACTGAAATTGTTTCAGTTTCTTTAAATTGTAAATTTGCATATACTTATAGTTTCCGAAATAAATTCGGAATGACAAAATCAGTTTTTTTACTCTTCCAATAAAACTTCTAAAATACTGATTGCGGCTTCACTAATTTTGGTTCCAGGACCAAAAACAGCAACAGCTCCAGCATCGAATAAAAATTGATAATCTTGGGCAGGAATTACACCTCCAACAATTACCATAATGTCTTCACGACCATATTTTTTTAATTCTTCAATTACTTGTGGAACTAAAGTTTTATGTCCTGCAGCTAATGAAGAAACACCTAAAATGTGTACATCATTTTCTACAGCTTGTTTTGCAGCTTCTGCTGGCGTTTGAAACAACGGACCAATATCTACATCAAAACCTACATCGGCGTAACCTGTGGCTACTACTTTTGCACCTCTATCATGTCCGTCTTGCCCCATTTTCGCAATCATAATTCGTGGTCTACGACCTTCTTTTTCAGCGAATTTGTTGGCTAATTGTTTTGCTTTTTCAAAACTAGCATCATTTTTTATTGCTTTACTATACACTCCACTTATCGATTTAATTTGCGCTTTATGACGTCCAAAGACCACTTCTAAGGCATCACTAATTTCTCCTAAAGTTACTCTATTTCTGGCGGCTTCAACTGCAATGGCTAATAAATTACCATTTCCTGTATTGGCACATTCTGTTAAATCTTGTATGCTTTTTGCTGCTTTAGCGGTATCTCTTTTTGCTTTTATTTCTGCTAATTGAGCTACTTGTTGCTTGCGCACCATATCGTTATCTACATCCAAAATATGTAACGGATCTTCTTTTTCTAAACGGTATTTGTTTACACCTACAATAATATCTTGTGTGCTATCAATACGAGCTTGTTTGCGTGCGGCTGCTTCTTCAATTCGTAATTTTGGTATTCCAGCTTCTATGGCTTTTGTCATTCCGCCTAGAGCTTCTACTTCTTCAATTAATGCCCAGGCTTTTTCTGTGATTTCTGCCGTTAAACTTTCTACATAATAACTTCCTGCCCAAGGATCTACTGTTTTACATATTTTAGTTTCTTCTTGTAAGAAAATTTGCGTATTTCGAGCAATTCTTGCTGAAAAATCTGTTGGTAAAGCTATGGCTTCGTCTAAGGCATTAGTATGTAAAGATTGTGTGCTACCAAAAGCAGCCGCTGTGGCTTCAATAGTGGTTCGAGCCACGTTGTTAAAAGGATCTTGTTCGGTCAAACTCCAACCAGATGTTTGACAATGTGTCCGTAAAGCTAGCGATTTTTCGTCTTTTGGGTTAAATTGTTTTAGTAATTTTGCCCAAAGCATTCTCCCTGCTCGCATTTTAGCTATTTCCATAAAATGATTCATTCCGATTGCCCAAAAGAAAGATAGGCGAGGAGCGAATTTATCAATTTTCATACCAGTTGATAAGCCTGTTCGAATATATTCTAAACCATCTGCTAGTGTGTAAGCCAATTCAATATCGGCAGTTGCACCGGCTTCTTGCATGTGATAACCAGAAATTGAAATAGAATTGAATTTCGGCATATTATTGCTGGTATATTCAAAAATATCAGCAATAATTTTCATTGAAGGCGTTGGCGGATATATGTAAGTATTTCGCACCATAAATTCCTTTAAAATATCGTTTTGGATGGTTCCTGCTAATTGGTTAGGAGTAACTCCTTGTTCTTCTGCAGCAACAATATAGAAAGCCATTATTGGTAAAACCGCACCATTCATAGTCATAGAAACAGACATTTCGTCTAACGGAATTTCGTCGAAAAGAACTTTCATATCTTCAACTGAATCGATGGCTACACCTGCTTTTCCTACATCGCCTTGTACACGAATATGGTCTGAATCGTATCCACGATGTGTGGCTAAATCAAAGGCTACGGATAATCCTTTTTGTCCGGCTGCTAAATTCCGTCTGTAAAATGCATTGCTTTCTTCAGCTGTTGAAAATCCAGCATATTGACGAATTGTCCATGGTCTGCGAACGTACATTGTGCCGTAAGGACCACGTAAATTCGGTGCAAAACCCGCTCCAAAACCAATGTGTTCTAGATCTGAAATATCTTCTTTGGAGTAGATTTTTTTTAAATCAATGTCTTCAGCTGTGTGGAAACTAGTTTGGTTACTATTGACTTTCGACTTTTGACTTTCGACTAATTGTATATGTTGTATGTTTTTTCTCATAGTTTATTCTTCTAAAGCCAAACGTTCTTGCTCAACTTTTTCAGCTAATCGCTTTTCGATAATTGGAATTATAAGCGTTTTTCTATCTTTTGTTTTTACGAAAGGAAACAATTCTAAATCGTATTTCATTTTGTCGTTTGGATTTGGATATTTGTTTGTTCCTAGTAATATTTCTTTACCGGAATTAAATAATTCTTGTTCTTTTTGTGCACTTTCTGAAATTTTTCTTTGGATGGTTCCTTCAATTAATTGTGTGATAAAACCACCATTGGCTTCAATTTCTTTGAATAATTCTAATGCTTTTTCAGCTAATTGTTCTGTTAAACTCTCTATGTAATATGCCCCGTCTGACGGATTATTAACTTTATCGAAGTAACTTTCTTCTTTTAATATCAGTAACTGATTTCGTGAAATTCTGTCGCCAAACTCGTTGTCTTTATGGTAAATGGCATCATAGGCTAAATTTGAAATCGCATTGGCACCACCTAAAATAGCCGACATGCATTCGGTTGTGGTTCGTAACATATTTACATTATAATCGTAAATTGTTTTGTTACGTTTTGTTGGTATAGCTATAATATGGCAATCAAAATCATGATTGTATTCTTTAGCTAAAGTTTTGAATAGCAAGCGTAAAGCTCGAATTTTGGCAATTTCAAAAAAGTAATTGGTTCCAATAGCTACTTCAATCGTAATGGGTTGATTAATTGTTGAAATTCTATTGAAATATTCATTAATGTGAGCTAGGGTATACGCCAATTGTTGCACCATATTTGCACCAGAATTTTGATAAATTCCTGATTGAATCTTTAAAAATGGAAGACTCGAGTTTTTGGAAATTTCATTAAGTTTTTGAAAGTCTGAATTCAAATTTTCGAACCAATTTCCATCTTTGCAAAGTTGACCAACAGGATCTACTTGAATAATGAAATTATAAGAATTAGTTGCTGCAAAATCATTTAAAATTTTTACATATTCTGGGGAAAGAAAAAGCAAATTGATGTAGTAAATTACATTCCCCAATGGCAAATTAGTCATTAGTTTTGCGATGTCAATTTTATCGGATTCTATCGTAAAATGAATACTTTCTGCTCCGCGTTGCAAGCTTTCTTTTCCCTTTTTGTTAGACATTTGAATGTCATGAACAAAAATTTGCTGTAGAATAGTAAACGTAGTGGTATTTGTATTTGAAGTATAGGCAGAAATGTTATCGTCTGAATGGTAAAATGGTTTTACTTTTATTCCTTCTAAACTTTCCCAAATTAAATTGTCGTTATAATCTGCTCCTTTTAATTCAAATTGGATTTGTTGTTTCCATTGTTTAGATGAAACAGGATCAAAATCTTGAAATAATTTTGTTTTCATTGACTTGTTTTTGATTTTGAAAACTTATTTTTTAAAAGTTACTTTTTGGCTTCAAGTAAACTGTCTTTTGTTTTATCTTCTTCAAATTCTATGATGTAAATATCTTCGCTGTCTTTTTTCATAAAGTATTTTTCGCGAGCATATTTTTCGGTCATATTATCGTTTTTAAGATTTTTAATTTTAATACTGTCTTTTGCAATTTCAGATTTATAATATTTTTTATTATCGTTTAATTCATCAATTTGCTCGTTTAAAAAACGATGTTCAAAATAGGAATAATTATCAAAAAAAAGCATCCAAATAATGAAAGCAACAAGCGTCAAATAATATTTATTTCCTAAAAAGCTTAGAAAAGGAAATTTTTGAAGAAGTTTTTGAAATTTCTTAATCATTATTTTTCAATTCGTTGATTAATAACCGCTCGCACCACATCAATGGCTACCGTATTGTATTTGTCGTTTGGAATAATAATATCTGCAAATGCTTTTGTAGGCTCAATAAATTGGTCGTGCATGGGTTTCAAAGTAGTTTGGTACCGATTAAGTACTTCATCCATATCTCTTCCTCTTTCTGCAATATCTCGTTTGAGTCTGCGAATTAATCGCTCATCAGAATCAGCATGAACAAATATTTTAATATCAAATAAATCACGAATTTCCGGATTTGTAAATATTAAAATTCCTTCTACAATCATAACTTTTCTTGGGTGCGTGCTAATGGTATCATCCGTTCTGTTATGCGTTACAAAAGAATAAATAGGTTGGTCTATAATATTACCGGCTTTTAACTCTTTTAAATGCGAAATCAACAATTCGAAATCTATAGCACGTGGATGGTCAAAATTAATTTTTGTACGTTCTTCGTAAGTTAAGTTGCTGGTTTCTTTGTAATAGGAATCCTGAGAAATCACGCCAACTTCTGTAGCAGGTAATTCGTTCATAATTTGATGTACAACTGTAGTTTTTCCACTACCAGTACCTCCAGCAATACCAATGATTAGCATAAATTGTATCTTTAATTTACACAAAGATAGAAATATATACTATAAAAAAAATTCTATCTTTAGAGAAAAGATAGAATTTAATTAAATGTCTTTAAAATAAATTAATTATGAATTAACTGAAGTAATTCATTTATTTTTTGAGGAGTATTGAATGCCCCATTAAAAGATGTAGTCACCGTTGCAGAACTCTCGTCTTTTACACCTCTTGACGACACACAAAGATGTTTGGCATCGATAATTACCGCAACATCCTCTGTTTCTAATGCGATTTTTAAATCTTCTGCAATTTGCATGGTTAAACGTTCTTGAACTTGAGGACGTTTTGCATAATATTGCACAATTCTATTTAGTTTAGATAAGCCAATAACTTTTCCAGAAGAAATATATGCTACGTGTGCTTTACCAAAAATCGGTACAAAATGATGTTCGCAATTAGAATAAAAAGTGATATTTTTTTCTACCAACATTTGATTGTACTGGTATTTATTTTCAAAAAGCGCCATTTTTGGCTTGTTTTTTGGGTTTAATCCAGAAAAAATTTCCTCAATATACATTTTTGACACTCTTTCTGGCGTGCCTTTTAAAGAGTCATCGGTTAAATCTAAATCCAATGCCTTCATAATTTCAGTAAAATGAAACGCAATAATTTCTTTTTTTTCGGCATCCGATTTTGTAAATGCATTGGCTACCATTGGCGTTTCTAGCGAAGTAAATAAATGGTCATTTCCAATATCTTCAATTGATATATTTGTTAACGTATTGTTTTCAGATTTCATGTTTTATTATTTTGTTTAACAAAAGTAGCTAATTATTAAACAAAAATTTAATTTAATGGTAACTAATTTTCATATAACGTTATAAATAATAAATATTGTAAAATAAATCTTTGTTTTACAAGCAAATATAATTTTGAATTCCTAGAGTGTTACTATTAAAAAAAAACGACCTCAAAATAATTGAAGTCGTTTGTCGGGGTGGCAGGATTCGAACCTGCGGCCTCCTGCTCCCAAAGCAGGCGCGATAACCGGGCTACGCTACACCCCGTAAATGCGAGAGCAAATATACTCATTATTTTTAAACCTCAATATGATTTTCATTTTTTTATTGGATAAAATAATTTGTACATTTACATCTCTAAATGCTTCCACTCATGAAAAATTATTTTTATTTGTTATTACTTCTAATTACTTTGATTTCTTGTAACTCAAAACCTTCTAAAGAATCAATTATAAAAATCAATGGTTATTGGGAAATTGAAAAAGTTGTTTTTCCTGATGGAAATAAAAAAGAATACCAAGTAAATGAATTTATTGATTATTTTAATTTAAAAAACACAGTGGGAACGCGCCAAAAAGTTGCTCCTCAACTTGATGGTTCTTATTTAAAAGGTGCTTTACAAGATAAAATTAGAATAGTTGATAGTGCCAATTGTTATTTTTTGAAAACAAAATCTAAATTTACCAAATGGGAAGAAAAAGTAATTTCAGTTTCTGATGATGCGCTAGTTTTGGAAAATGAAACTAAAATTAAATATTATTACAAGAAATTTGTACCATACGATAAAAGAAAATAAATATGAAACGATTTAACGACGATTTTTCTATTGGTGATGTAATGAAGGAGTTTATGAAATCAACGAAGCTTGAAGCAGGTTTGGATGTCATAAATGTAAAAGAAACTTGGTATAAAATGATGGGACCCGCTTTTAAAAATTACACCCAGCAAATTGAATTAAAAAGACAAACTTTATATGTGCAATTAAATTCTTCCGTTGTAAAGCAAGAATTGGAATACGGAAAATCTAAAATTTTAAAAATGCTTAACGAAGAATTAGGCAAGGATTTAATTAAAGAAATTGTTTTTAGGTGAAAAGGTAAAGGGTATAAGGTCTTAGGTTAAAGGTTTTAAAAAAAAAGGTGATTTGAAATTTCAAATCACCTTTTTTTAACTAATCACTAATCACTAATACTATTTAATATTTCTAAAACTGCTCTCTACCGGCAAAGTGAAAAGCACTCTCGATAGCTGCATTTTCATTTGAATCTGAACCGTGTACTGCATTTTCTCCAATTGAAGTTGCATATTTTTTACGGATAGTTCCTTCAGCAGCATCAGCAGGGTTAGTAGCGCCAATTAATACTCTAAAATCTTCCACTGCGTTGTCTTTTTCTAAAATTGCGGCAACAATTGGTCCACGAGTCATAAATTCAACTAATTCACCAAAGAAAGGTCTTTCTGAGTGTACTGCGTAAAATTTCTGAGCATCCGCCAAAGTTAATTGCGTTAATTTCATAGAAACGATTCTGAAACCGCCTTCTGTTATCATGTTTAAAATTCCACCGATGTGACCGTTTTCAACGCCATCAGGTTTAATCATTGTAAATGTTCTATTTGTAGCCATTTTTCTTAATTTTTTTTTGCAAAGGTACTATTTAATTCTAAACCGCAAAAGGGTTTTATATAGTAATTAACTTGAATTGTGTTTTTAAAGGATTAGATTGAGAAATAATTTCATTTACAAATTCCTCGGAATAAAAAGCGCTAAAATTCGATATACGTTCTTGTAATTTTCCATTTGGAAACAGTTGATTTTGTATTTCGGTTATGCGATTTAATTTTTCAAAATGCACTTTTTTTTCAGCTTTCAACAAACGTTTTTCTAAGTTTTCTAATCCTTTTATTTGTTTTGATTCTTGTGCTTTTACCGCACCTATAAAAGATTTGTCAGTTTGTTCGGCAATTTTTAATAATTCAGAAAATTGTTTTTTTAATGTTTCTTTTTGTTCAGAAAAATCTATTTTTAAATTCGAAAATTCTATGGTTTTTTGGTTAATTAATTCGTGTTTAGAAAGAAATAATTCTTCAAATGAAAGGCCTAATTTATCTAACTTAGATTTTTGTTTTTCTGTCGCAATTAAAAACGAATTTCGCAACATTAATATTGGAAATGTAACTTTTTGAGTTTCAAAATTATTTTTTAATTCCAACCAATATGCGATTTCACCGCCACCACCAATGTATGCTAAATTTGGCAATATGACTTCTTGATATAACGGTCTTAAAATAACATTAGGACTAAATTTTTCCGGTGAATTTGTGAGTTCTTCTAAAATTTCTGTTTCTGAAAATTCAATTTCAGTAGTGTTAACTTTATACGTGGTTTTTTCAAAAATAATTCGTTCACGTAAATCATCTTCAATATAAAACAAGTTGATTTCTCTAGGATTTACTTGAACTTCGTATTCTTTTAATTGAATGATTGTTTTAGAAACTGCTGCAAATGAATTTTGATTTATTAATTCTTCTTTTACGTAAGGTGCAAAAAGCGATTTTAAGTTTTTATCGTCACCATCAATTATTACCAAACCTTCGGATTTAAATAATTCATTAGCTAAAAAACGAGTAGCATCTGCTAAATTTGTATGTTCTAAATACGTTTTTTTAAATAATTCTTTTAGATAATCGTCTGTTTCACCAATACCTAATAAGTCAGAAAATTCCTCAAAAACAGTTTCTAGTCCTTCAGTAGATAATCTTCCAACAGGTCCGAAACTTTCTTTATCCCATTTGATTTTTTGGTCGTTAAAATGAAAATGATTTATTTCTTCAAAATCGTGATCTTCTGTCGCCATCCAATAAATAGGCACAAAATTATAATCTGAATATTTTTGCTTTAATTGTTTACATAAATTAATGGTAGAAGCAATTTTATAGATAAAATAAGCAGGTCCCGAAAATAAATTTAATTGATGACCAGTTGTAATAGTGAAGGTTTTCTCAGATTTTAGTAATTCAATATTAGTTTGAGTAGCTGCTGATATCGAGAATTTTTTGTTCTGATTTTTTAATGCCTCTGCTAAAATTAATCGGTTTTCTATTTTAAAATTCTTAGCTTTTTCATCTATTTGAGCACCAAAATTTTCTATTCTAGGAAAACGATTATATAGCGATTGTATTTCTGGTTTTTCATCTAAATAATCTACAATTAATTTAGAAAAATAACCCGATTTTTGATATGAAATACAATCTTTTGTCATAATTTTTTTTACAAAAATAATCATTTTTCGTCATCTACAATTAATTATTATCTTTGGAAAAATATTTCACCTTGTCTGACATTCTTTTAATTACGCCTCCTTTTACTCAACTGAATACCCCTTATCCAGCAACGGCTTATATCAAGGGGTTTCTAAACACGAAAAGTATTTCTGCTTTTCAAATGGATTTGGGTATAGAAGTGATTTTAGAATTGTTTTCAAAAAACGGGTTAAGTTCTTTAAAAGACGATGAGGGAATGGAGAAAATTTCTGAAAATTCACAACGAATTAGTTCGCTTTGGGACGATTATATCAATACTATTGATGCTGTAATTGCTTTTCTTCAAGGAAATAATACAACAATAGCAAGACAAATTTGCAGTAGAAATTTTTTACCAGAAGCTTCTCGTTTCAATCAGTTAGATGATATGGAATGGGCTTTCGGAAACATGGGCATGCAAGACAAAGCAAAACATTTAGCCACATTGTATTTAGAAGATATTTCTGATTTTATTGTGGAATGTGTAGATGAAAATTTCGGATTTAGTCGCTATGCAGAACGATTGGGTAGAAGCGCCAATTCTTTTGACGAACTATATGCAGAATTGTTAAAAGAAACTACGCATATTGATAAAATTACGCTTAAAATTTTAGAAGATAGAGTAAGCGAAATTCAACCGAATTTGGTTTTAATTTCAGTGCCTTTTCCGGGGAATTTATATAGTGCTTTTAGATGTGCGCAATATATAAAATCGAATTACCCTGAAATAAAAATTGCTATGGGTGGTGGTTTTCCAAATACAGAATTGAGAAGTTTAAAGGACAAAAGGGTATTTGAATTTTTTGATTTCATCACACTCGATGATGGCGAATTACCAGTGGAACTTTTATACAATTTTTGTCATTCTGAACTTGTTTCAGAACCTGAATTTAAGCGCACTTTTTTATTAGAAAATAAGGAAGTTGTATATAAAAATAACACAACAAAATCAGATTATAAACACGCTGATGTTGGCACACCAGATTATTCAGATTTATTTTTAGATAAATACATTTCTGTAATTGAAATTGCAAATCCTATGCATAGTTTATGGAGTGATGGTCGCTGGAATAAACTAACTATGGCACATGGTTGTTATTGGGGCAAATGTACATTTTGTGATGTTTCTTTAGATTATATAAAAATTTATGAACCTATTGCAGCTAAAATTTTAGTCGATAGAATGGAAGAAATGATTCTTCAAACTGGCGAAACAGGTTTTCATTTTGTAGATGAAGCCGCACCGCCAGCTTTAATGCGTGAAGTAGCTTTGGAAATTCTTAAACGTAAATTAGTAGTTTCGTGGTGGACAAATATTCGATTTGAGAAAAGTTTTACAAAAGATTTGTGTATTTTATTAAAAGCTTCGGGTTGTATTGCGGTTTCAGGTGGATTAGAAGTAGCTTCAGATAGATTGTTAGAATTAATTAAAAAAGGAGTAACGGTTGAACAAGTAGCGAAAGTCACAAATTATTTTACAGAAGCCGGAATTATGGTTCATGCGTATTTGATGTATGGTTATCCTACGCAGACTATTCAAGAAACAGTGGATAGTTTAGAAATGGTGCGACAATTGTTTCAAGTTGGTACTATTCAATCTGGATTTTGGCATCAATTTGCCATGACGGCACACTCGCCAGTAGGATTAAATCCAGACGAATTTGGCGTAATTCCCCAACAAAATGCAATTACTTTTGCAAATAATGATATTCAATTTATAGATAAAACAGGCATCA
>NSHO01000008.1 GCA_002737105.1 Flavobacteriales bacterium
CTAAAGGTCTGTATTCGACTCTATTCCACATATCAGAATTAGAGGAAGGTTGGTCTGCGTAAATTTGTGTCATAAATTCTACGTTGAAACGTAAAAAGTCAATTAATTCACAAGAGGCATCTATTTCTGCTTGGTGTATCGTTTTAGATTGCGCAATCATGGTTGCAGCATTTATTTTTGCTCGGTAAGGTCCAGCGATTAATTCTGCTGCTTTTAAAAAGATAGCGGCGCGTTGTTCCCAAGCCATGTTTGCCCATTTTGTTCTGCTTTCTAAAGCATTTGAAATGGCTTTTTCTACATGAGATTTTTCGGCTAAATGATAGGTTCCAACAACGTGTTGGTGATCATGTGGTGCCGACATATTTCTAGTGTTTCCTGTGAAAATTTCTTCTGAACCAATATATAAAGGCACGTCAATTTTCGAATTCCACATGGTTTGGTATGCTTTTAAAACACTTATTTTTTCTGGAGAATTTGGTGAGTAGCTTTTAACAGGCTCGTTCACCGCTTTCGGTATATTAAAAAATCCTTTTAACATTTATTAGATTATTAGATTATTAGACAAATTAGATTTTTAGATAAAAAACGTAAACAAAAGTACAAAGGATTAATTGAATTCTAAAATAAATTATTGGCTTAGAAAGTTTGGGTTAAGTTTAATTAACCGCAAAAGGAACAATTAATTTAAAAGTAGGAATTTGCACCTTGAAAATAGTATTGTTTGAAAAATTCGCCATGGTATAATAACCATTCATAGCGCCTAAAGTGCCTTTTAACATACAACCTGAGGAATAAATATATTTTTCGCCAGGAACAATAATAGGTGTTTGCCCAACTACGCCATCGCCGTCTACAGTTTCAATATCATTTAATGAATCGAAAATATTCCAATGACGGGTTTGCAATTGGACCACATCCGAACTTAAATTTTCAATAGTAATTTGATAAGAAAAGGCATAGAGCATTTGATCCGCTTTATAATAAGTACCTTCGTAACTAGTACTCACCGAAATTTTAATATTACTTGTGATTTGAGTAGTCATATTGAATTTTTTGTTAAATCTGAAGGTTTAAAAATGCAAATTAATTAATTTTTAATATCAGTACTATTGGCTCTTCCGATACCTATAATTCTGTCGTAACGTTCAGCGCCACCTCGGTAATATACTAAAACAATATAATCGTTTTCTGTTAGATAAAAATTGCCGTCAATGGCATTTTGTTCATCAATTTTTCCGGTTTTATCTACTAAAGTATATTGATAATTGGTAAATCCTTGTTTTAACAAAATAGGTTTTTCAAACGTTTTGGTTTCGGAATTGTATTCCATTTTAAATTCATCTGAAATTTGATAATTGTTAAACATTCCAGTAACATAAATTGCTTTTTCTAATGGATTTACATCAGTAGCCAAACCAAAGTAGACCCAACTATAGTCGGCTTCAATCGTGTTTTGCGTGGCATTCAAATTATTTACAAAAAAGTTACCATTAACATCAGGAAAATAAGTGTAAACTCTATTTTTTCTTTCTTCGTTTGTAAATAAAATGGTATTGTAAACATCTCCAGAAGTCACTTTAAAAACTGAGTTAGAAGCACCACGAATATTTTTATTTTCGAAATTTAAAAATTCATTTCCTGCCCAAAATTGGGTTTCTTTGTTGTATCTGTAAATAAGCTGTGTGCCAATGGTATATTGTGGTTTGATATTATGAATAGCCGAATTTAATTTTCCATTTTGAAAAATAGAAACTTTTACGTTTTCCTTCGGGTTTTGTAATGGTTTGTCTTTATAATCGATAAAAAACTCAATATTTTGTTTTTTATTCATTGTTTCCATATCACGAGAACGTCTGATAGTTATGCCAACAGCGGTATCGTCTTCGTAAATAATGAATTTTTTTGAAAACACAATTTCTTGATCTTCATCGAAAATTTTTACAATATAATTCCCGCTTTTAATAATTTGGTTAAATTTATTTGGAAAACTCAACGTGTAATGAGAATAAATTTGCAAACAATTTAACGAGTTTTGATAATTTTGAATGCGTTGGTTGTCTAACCCATTTAAATATTCATTTTTAAGCAATTGACTTGGTGTCCAATCGTAATTGTATTGTTCAATTGTATAAAAATAATCCGCTTCGTTACCATATAAATCATCAAATTGCAAATCGAAATTTTCGCCTAATCTAAAAAACGGAATTGTATTATTTACATTTTGCGAAAAAGTAATCGTTTTTAAATTGTATGGTGGTACGACTTCTTTTTCTTGCGAAAACACGAAAGTGGTAACCAATATGGTTATGATTTTTAAAAAATGCTTCATAGATTTTATTTTCAATTCATAAAGATATAAAAACTAATCTAAATATAATTATTTATAAACCACAGGAATAATTTCACCTTTAGCTAAGCAATATTTTTCAACTAAATCAGAAGGAATTGTAATTGTATAATCTATTTCTTCCACTCGGAAACCAATGCTTCTTAATTTGTCAAAATAATCTCTTCCATATACGCGAACGTGATCATATTGCCCAAAAATTCTAGCGCGTTCTTTTTGATCGGTAATCGTATCATCTGAAAACGTAACGGCTCTTTTTAAGTCTTGTGGAATTTGAAAAATCCCCATGCCGCCCGGTTTCATAACTCTGTACAATTCTTGCATTGCTTTTGTATCATCCGGAATGTGTTCTAAAACATGATTGCACAAAATAATGTCGTATGTATTATCTTGAAACGGCAAATTACAAATATTTGCTTTTACATCAGCCAAAGGCGAAAGTAAATCGGTAGTAGTGTAATCTAAATTAGTTTGTTTTTTAAAGCGTTTGTAAAATTCTTGTTCAGGGGCGAAATGTAGCACTTTTATTTTTTCTGTTGCCTTGAAAAAGTTGGTTTCATTTTGAAGATACAACCATAACAAACGGTGTCTTTCTAAAGATAAAGTACTAGGAGACAATACGTTGTTTCTTTGAGTTCCGTAACCGTAAGGCAAAAACATCTTGAAACTATTTCCATCAATTGGATCCGTAAATTTATTTCCTTTTAAAAAAAACGCGATAATTGGTCGTGCCACAATACTTAATCTAATTAAGATAGGACGCGGAATGGTATTCAGTATAAATTTAAATATTTTTTTCATAATGTAGTTACACAAAGAAATTAAGAACACAGATTTTCACAAATTTCACTGATTTGATTTTATAAAATTAAACGTTTATATTTTAAACTATCTTCGCCAAAATTGGCTAAAATTCCAACCTTGTTTTTTGAAGCTGCAAGATAGTTTAATACTTGTTTTGTTTCACTACTTGTTAATTCTTGTATGGCTTTTAATTCTAAAATAATTTCATCATAAACGGTAAAATCAGAATAATAATAGCTTGATAATTGGACGCCTTTATATTCAATATTGTATTGATGTTCTCTAGTATATGGAATGTTATTTAATTTGAATTCAATTTCTAAAGCATCACCATATACTTTTTCATTATGCCCTTTTCCTAAATATTTATGTACTTCCATACATAAACCAATTATTTTATAAGTTTCGTCTTTTAAATAAAATTCATTCATACTATAATTTTTAACCTAGATTACAATAAATTAACACAAAATTTTCTGTGTAAATCTGTGAAATCTGTGTTTAATTTTTTTTAATCTTTTGGAATTATAAAACTAAAGCCACGCTTCTCAACCCGTCTTCTTCATTACTTACAATTCCCAAAGCTTCATAAATGTATGCGAAAGTAGAAAGTAATTCTGGTTTTCCGTTTACTATGGCTACATCATGTTCAAAGTGTGCGGAAGGTTTGTTGTCAGCTGTAGTAATTGTCCAGCCATCTTTGTGCTGAACGATATTTTTGGTGCCTAAATTTATCATTGGTTCAATAGCAATTACCATTCCGTTGACTAATTTTTTTCCATGTCCACGTTTGCCATAATTTGCTACTTCTGGATCTTCGTGCATTTTTCTTCCTAAACCATGTCCGCATAGTTCACGGACTACGCCATAACCATGACTTTCACAATACGTCTGAATGGCATATCCAATATCTTCCACGCGATTGCCTACTTTTGTTTCTCTAACGCCTATATATAATGATTCTTTGGTAACTTGTAATAGTTTTTTGGTTGCCTCAGCCACTTCACCCACTTCAAAAGTATAAGCGTGGTCTCCGTAAAATCCGTTTTTTAACGTACCGCAATCAACTGAAATAATGTCGCCATCTTGCAAAGGAATATTATTTGGAATACCATGAACTACTTGTGTATTAGGACTCATGCATAACGAATTTGGAAAACCATACATGCCTTTAAATGCTGGTTCTGCTCCGTGGTCGCGAATAAATTGTTCTGCTAATTTATCTAAATGTAGTGTGGTAACTCCGGGTTTTATTTCCTTTGCAATCATGCCTAAAGTTTTGGAAACAATTAGGGCACTTTCGCGCATTAATTCTATTTCTTCTGCGGTTTTTATAATAATCATCTTCTTGAAATTGAGACAACAAAAGTAAATAATTAATTTGGATTGGCTATTGTTTTATATAAATCCGCATTTGAAATGTAAAACCTGTTTTCAATTAAAATTTTTGACAATTGTGCTAAAACTAAATTGTTTTCACGTGTATTTATTAAAAATAAAGAACTTTCTCCCATTTGAAAAAGTCGCTCTTCCGAGTTTTGTATGGCTGAATTATCTTTTAAAATTATTCTTTCTTTAGTTCGAGTTTTTCGGCAAAGTAATCACAAAAATCGGTCATGGCACCCGTCATTTTTTCATCGCCAGTGGCACGTTGAAATGTATCTGTCATAGCTACTAAAGTTTGATGGAAAAATATTTTCATTTCATCAACCGGCATGTCTTTTGTCCATAAATCAATACGAAGTGTTTCTTTTGCTTTCGCATCCCAAATGGATAACAAAACTGTTTTAGCTTCTTCGTTATTTACACCGCCGTCTTGTGCTGACCAAGTTAATTTTTCTGGGACATTATTTTGGTCTAAATCTATAATTACTTTTATTTCTGATGTTTTGCTCATTTTTTTTGGTAAAAGGTTTTGGGTAAAGGGTTTAATATGAAAAACAATAGTATTTTACTTACTGTTTTTTTGGTTTGTATTTCGATTTATTAAAAATCGTAGTTGGTTCTGTTTTTAATAATTGGTCTAAAGTTACTTCATTATTTTCCATGTAACTTTTTACAATTTGCCAACCTAACCACTGGCCAACTCTTCCGGGTGATTCTTTATCTATTTCCAAATAGAATTTAGTAAATGGAGCATCTTCAATAAACCGTTGGTAATTTTTTATATTATTATCGTACAACAATTTTTCCTCAACTAAATAACTCCACATTTGCAATTCGTTTTCTAAACAGAATTTTTCTTGCAGTTCTGTATATCCAATTTTTTGATAATTAGGCGTTTCAGGAAGTAAAAGATCTTTTAAATAATGTAATTTTCCATAATAAATCATTTCACTAATTAAAGTTTTGTCTTGTGAAGGCACAATTTTTCTGTACGCAAAATTAGTTACTAAATCCGGTAATATTTGATGAGGTTCTAAGTTGGCTTTCTGATATTCTGAAAATGGTTCATAAAATTTATGATTTTTTCCTAAATAGGTATCTAAAGAAATTAAGATTAAATCGTTGGTGTAAAATGCTTTTTTATCAATTAAAACTTCATTAACCAAAGTAATTACTCTTGGTGTTTTTTCTTCAGGAAAATAATGTTTAATTCGCGAAACCAGCATTTCTAACCCACTTTCAAATTTTGAATTGTCTGGAAATTGTTTAGTAACTTCTACATTTAATTCTTTAAAAATTGGATCATTTAGTTTGGCATACCAAATTGAATCTGGAAATTGCGTTGGAAATAAAAATGGATATTGTTTTTTTAAATCGGGTAAAGTTTTTGGAGTAGCCGCAGCATAAGATTTATCGAAACGTTCGATATCTAAATCTATTGTTTTTTTGATATCTACAATTTCAATAGCATCATTTTTTTTACATTGTAGGAAGCAAAAAACTGAAATTAGCAAGAAGATTAATTTTTTCATTGTATGAAATTTACTATTTTTATCAAAAATTACTGAACTGCAAATATATAATTATATACCTAAATTATTTATTAAAATTATGTCAAATAAAACAACGCTACATTTAGAAGGAATTCAAACACATATTGTCAATTGGTTGAAAACTTATGCAGAAAATTCTGGTGTAAAAGGTTTTGTTATTGGAATTTCTGGCGGAATAGACAGCGCCTTAACCTCAACATTATGCGCTCAAACAGGTTTCCAGGTATTGTGTGTGGAAATGCCAATACACCAAGCAGAAAGTCACGTAAATAGAGCGAACGAACATATAAATCAGTTAAAAAAACGTTTTCCAAATGTGATTAACGAAAGAGTTCATTTAACTCCGAGTTTTGAAACATTTAAAAATAGCGTGCCAAATACTGAAAATGAAGCAGTTTTATCAATTACTTTAGCTAATACCAGAGCTCGTTTACGAATGACAACTTTGTATTATTTGGCAGGAATTCATGGATTTTTAGTTGCAGGAACAGGAAATAAAGTAGAAGATTTTGGCGTTGGATTTTACACAAAATATGGTGATGGCGGCGTAGATATAAGTCCGATTGCAGATTTAATGAAAAGCGAAGTGCGACAATTGGCTAAATTTGTGGGTGTACCTGAAAGTATTATTGTAGCTAAACCAACGGATGGACTTTTTGGTGATGATAGAAGCGATGAAGACCAATTAGGCGCTTCTTATGACGAGTTAGAGTGGGCGATGGAAGCAATGGAAAATGGAAAAACCATTGAAAATTTTGAAGGAAGACAAGCAGAAGTTTTTAAAATTTTTAAACGATTAAATACTGTAAATCAACATAAAATGCAACCCATTCCGGTTTGTGAAATTCCAAAATCATTAAGAAGTTAAAATATAAACTTTAAAATCGAGCTAAAACCCTACCTAAATTTTTTGCGATTACTGAAGTTAACGATAAGTAATCTTTAATACTTGTGAGTATTTCTGAATTATCGATAGAAACATCAGAAGTAATATTGTTTTTATTTTCTTCAATAATACGGTTTAGTAAATACCAACGGTAAGACAAAATCGTTTCGTTTACGCTTTGTGCTAAATTTATATTTTTGGCTTCAACTACAATTTTTCTACTTTCCCATTTGTGTAAAATGTCTCGTTCTTCAAGCATTAAAATAGAAGTAATTTTATTGGCTATTTCTGGAGAAGTTTGCGAAATGTATTTGTCAATTTCAAATTCGATATTTTGATTGTAGTAATTGATAATGTCTGAGTAAATGGTTTTAAACATTGGATTCGACAATTCAATTTCATCTTCTTGAAGTGCCAAATATATTTTTTCGTATACTTTATACGTGTTGGTTTCTTTGACTTCTACAATGTTTCCTGCTTCATCTTTTGATAAAAATGTTTCAGTAAAATCATCTGTTTTAGAACCGTTAATTAATAATATTTCAATAATTTTTTGTTCTAACTCGTATAAAATATTAATCTTTTCTGGTTGTAACTGTTCATTGTTTTTATGAACTTCAAATGCTTTTTTCTCTTCGGTATATTTTTTATTGGCTTCAGAAATATCTTTCTTAAGCATTTGAGCTAACGTATTATACAATACATCTTCCGAAATATCCATAATGCGCGAACATTCTTTTATGTATACTTCCCTTTTAATTTGGTCTGAAATTTTAGAAATACTTTGTACCATATCTCTAATTAATTCTGCTTTTTTTATAGGGTCGTTATTGGCTTCTTTAACTAATAAATCAGCTTTAAACTGAATAAAATCTTTTGAATTTTCGTCTAAATACTGTTTTAAAACCTCATAGGAATTGTTTTTGGCAAAACTATCTGGATCTTCACCGTCAGGAAAACTACAAACTTTTACGTTCATTCCAGCTTCCAAAATCAAATCAATTCCTCGGATAGAAGCTCGTAAACCTGCAGCATCGCCATCAAAAAGTACGGTAATATTATTGGTTAATCGGTTTACTAAACGAATTTGATCCGGTGTTAATGCCGTTCCAGAAGAAGCAACAACATTTTCAATACCACTCTGATTAAATTGAATTACATCGGTATATCCTTCAACTAAATAGCAATTATCCTGTTTAGCAATAGCTTGCTTTGCTTGAAAAATGCCGTATAAAACTTTACTTTTATAATAAATTTCGCTTTCTGGCGAGTTTAAATATTTGGCTGCTTTTTTATCGTTAGTTAAAATTCTACCACCAAACCCTAAAACACGGCCACTCATACTTTGAATAGGAAACATCACACGACCTTTAAAACGGTCAAATGTTTTTCCGTCTTCTTGTTTTACGATGGTTAAACCTGTTTTTTCTAAATATTCTAATTTGTAAGCTTTTCCTAAAGCTTCTTTTGTAAAAGCATCCCAAATATCAGGAGAATAACCCAATTGAAATTTTTCGATAGTT
This sequence comes from Flavobacteriales bacterium, assembly GCA_002737105.1. Next base: position 8,500 of record NSHO01000008.1, read on the forward strand.
TCTTTTGTAAAACCTCTTTCTTTGAAATAAGACAAACCAATTGCTTGTCCTTCATCAGTATTTAGCATCGTTTTATGAAAATAATCTCGAGCAAATTCAGAAACCAAATACATGCTTTCTTTTTCGTTGGCTATTTCTATATCTTCATTAGAAACAATGGTTTCTTCCACTTCAATTCCGTATTTGTTTGCCAAATATTTTATGGCTTCAGGATACGTAAAATGTTCGTGTTCCATTAGGAAAGTAACCGAATTTCCGCCTTTTCCAGAACTAAAATCTTTCCAAATTTGCTTCACTGGCGACACCATAAACGAAGGCGATTTTTCGTTTACAAACGGCGAAAGTCCTTTCATATTACTTCCGGAACGTTTGAGTTGAACGAAATCGCCAATGACTTCCTCTACACGAGCTTGGTCAAATACTTTTTCTATGGTTTCTTTTGATATCAAAATGTAATGCGATAATTTGAAAATGAGGTAATTTGAAAATTCAAAGTTCGTAAAAATACACATTATTAAATTAAAACAAAAAACCTACAAGAAAATTCCTTGTAGGTTTTGAAAAAAGCATTTTTATAACTCAAATTTTATGCATTTTTTTTAATTCCAATCAAAACGAATACCTAATGAAATATTGTTTTGATCTACTGGATTGGATTTAAAGATTGGATTTAAATCATATTTTAAATATAACGAAGTTTGTTTGTAACCAATATAAGTACTTACACCATAAGTAAAATCGTTTACATTGAAATCGCCTTTTTGTAGTTCTTTAAATTTATACCCGTTTTGTTCGTATTCTATAAATTGTTTTGAGTTGGTATTTACACCTACAAAACCACCAATTCCAAAACGCGCTCCTATATGTGATTTGAACACTTTCTTGTCATCCACTACTTTTGTTTTTGAAAAATCAAATTCTAAATGCATGGGTACCACAAAATACACATTTTTAAAATATGTTCTTTTGGCTTTTGTTTCCACACCAGCTTCCACTAAAACGGTTTGATTATTGACATCTGCAAAGACCCTATTGTCTGTGGCGTGTAGTTGGTTATACATAAATCCAGCGCCGTATTTTAAATGCAATAAATTACTGCTATTTGATAAACGTGTGTTCCAAGTAACACCCCATTCGAAAAATACAGAACGGCCATAACCAAATTGAGAATTGGCTACCATATCATTGGTTACTAAGTTGTTATAACCTGTAGCAAGAACAGCCTGACTTGTGGTTCTGTTTTCTGACTTGTTTTTGTCGTAGTTTTTGATTTTAAAACCAAAGCTATTTTTCTTCAAACTGTCATTTGATTCTTCTAAAGTTATTTTTTCATTCACTAAAACTAGTAATGCCTTTTCTTGTTCAGCAATTTTAGTTTCAATGTTTTTCGCACGTTCTTCTGAAAACTTTGTTTTTAGTCTTTGACCTTCTTCATTTGTAATTTCACCTTTTTTTACTTGAGCATCTATTGTTTCAACTTCTTTCTTTAAAATTTTTTTCTCTTCTTCGGTTGCTACTTTAATATTAACAGCAATCTCTAGTAGTTGTTTTTCTATAGTTTTTGCTTGTCCGCACACCTTATTAACCAATGTTAGTAGCGCGATACTGATGTACAAAATAATTTTTTGCATAATTTAGGGGATTTTAAAAGTTAGTTATAATTTCTGTTTACAAATGCGGATTTTGCTTGTTTTAATTTTGTGATTGTTTTTTCTTTAAATGTTTTATCTAATTCTGATTCTACTGCTTGTAATAATTCGTTTGGATTTACTCTTAAAGTAGACTTAAACGAACCAATATTAATTAGTTTCTTTTGTCCTTGCACTTCTGCTAATAATGTTTCTGGTGTGGTGTAATTATAAGTCGGTTCTTTAGTTTCTTGTTTGATTCCTTCTTTTTTAATTTCATTTACAGTAACGACTTCTTCTTGTTTTAATATTGCCGTTTCAAAGATATCTGAATTTGTATTTTCGTTTTGAGCAGTATTGAAAGTGACACATTTTTTCGTTTCTAAAGTAGTACTTATTGTCTCGTTATTAGACAATTCATTTTCAGATGAAATACTATTTTCTTCCAAGTTTTGTTTGTGTGTTTTCGATTCGGAATTTGTTTTAGATGTAACAATTTCTTCAGTTGAAGGCATCAATTTAGTTTTCTCGTTTTGTTGAAAGAAAACATATCCAACACCCGAAAATAATAAAAATGAAGCCGCAATGCTTAACCAAAAAAAGCTTTTAGGTTGTTTTTTTTCTTCTGCAAGTGTCAACATAGCGTCTAATTTGTTCCAGGCCATTTCGGATGGTTCAATTGTGCGTAAATTGAATTTTTCTTGTATGTTTTTATTAAAATTATCTTGTTCCATTTTCTTTATTTTTTAATATTGTAATTTGAGATTGCAACATTTTTTTTGCATGTGATAATTGCGATTTTGATGTGCCTTCTGAAATATGTAATAATTTGGCAATTTCATTGTGTTTGTAACCTTCTATAACAAATAAATTAAAAACCATTTTGTAACCTTCAGGCAATTTGTCAATTATAAATTGAATGTCATCTACAGAAAAATAACCTTCCATTTCGTAATTGTCTTCTGCTTCAGCATATAATATGTCTTTAATGTTTTTATGATTAAAATTGTTTTTCTTTACTCGTAAATAATCAATACATTCATGAATCATGATGCGTTTTATCCATCCTTCAAAACTGCCTTTGTGTTCAAATTTTTTCAAATTGGTAAACATCTTCATAAAGCCAGTAAGCATTACATCTTCTGCATGATGCGTGTCTTTTATATACTGTCTGCAAGTACTCAACATTTTAGAAGCATATTTGGTGTACAACAAATGTTGTGCTTGGCGATTATTAGCAATCGCTTCACAAATTAGTTGCTGTTCTTCTTTATGCAATGCGATTACTTTCATAGATTTAATTAGTCAATGTGCCAATTAGTCAGTGTGCCAATTTATGTGCTTATTACTATAGACGAGAATGATTTAAAAAAGGTTGTATCTTTATTAAAATTCCAAAATAAAAATTCCAAATTCCAATTTTGCTTCTATTTGTTTAGACAATTATTGTTTTAATATGGTTGTATCAAGTATAAAATTCACTGATTACTAATAACTGAACACTGCAAACTAGAATTATATCTTTCTTTCAATAACGTAATTTACCATCAAAATAAGGGAATCTTTATATACAGATTCAGGAAAATCTTTGATAAGTACTAAAGCTTCTTGTTGAAATTGTATCATTTTATACTCGGCATAAGATAAACCTCCCTGATTTTTTACGAAGGCAATTACTTCTTTTACACGTTTTTTATCTTTATTATGATTTTTTATCGAATTAATTACCCAACTTTTTTCTTTTGAAGTGCAATTGTTTAAAGTGTGAATTAATGGCAAAGTCATTTTTTGTTCTTTGATGTCGAGGCCTGTTGGTTTTCCGATGGCGTCTTCAGTATAATCAAATAAATCATCTTTAATTTGAAACGCCATTCCAATTAATTCACCAAATTTCCGCATTTTTTCAATAGTTTTCGCTTTTTCAGGCGCGACTGCACAAGCACCAAGCGAACAACAAGCAGCTATTAGCGTTGCCGTTTTTTGTCGAATAATTTCGTAATAAATGTCTTCTGTGATGTCTAATTTTCTGGCTTTTTCTATTTGAAGCAATTCGCCTTCGCTCATTTCTTTTACGGCTACCGAAATAATTTTTAGTAAGTCAAAATCGTTATTGTCTATGGAAAGTAATAATCCTTTGGAAAGTAAAAAATCACCAACTAATACACCAATTTTATTTTTCCAAAGCGCGTTTATAGAGAAAAATCCACGGCGTTTATTACTGTCGTCTACTACATCGTCATGTACTAAAGTTGCGGTATGTATAAGTTCAATAACCGATGCGCCTCTATATGTTCTGTCATTTACTGTGCCGCCAGAAATCATTTTGGCTGTTAAAAACACAAACATTGGTCGCATTTGTTTGCCTTTTCTGTTCACAATATAATGCGTAATACGATTTAACAATGCGACTTTTGAAGACATAGCTAATTGAAACTTTTTTTCGAAAAGTTCCATCTCGAAGGCTATGGGTTCTTTTATTTGTTCAGTAATTTTCATTACTTCAAAGATACCACACATAAAAGGATTAGAAAAATATTTTTTTACTTTAAACCTTTTTGTTAACTTTGGGTATAATATATTGATCATTAAATTTTTAAAGATGAAAACAATAGCTAAATTTTTATTACCAGTTTTAGTATTGGTTGCTTTTTCTGCTTGTGAGAAAGAGAATGAAACTACTGTAGATACGTTAACTTCGGAAGACGCATTAGTAAGTGCTAAAATTGATATTGCAAGTGACGACATATCAAATATTACAGATCAATTATTTGACAATGTTGATGGAACTACTATTTCATATAGAGGCACAAACAATGATAACGCCGTGTTTTCAAACTGCGCAACCATCACTAGAGTACCAGCTTTTGGAACGGTTATCACTCCAGGGACTCAAGTAACTAAAACCATTGATTTTGGAACAACAGGATGTCAATTAAATAATGGTAACATTGTTAAAGGGAAAATTATTATTAGTTTTGTTTACCAGCCAACAGCCGTTTCTCATTCAGTAAATTATACATTTGATAATTTTTTTCACAACAATATTAAATTTGTTGGCACCAAAACATTTACTCGTTCTATGACATCGGCTACTGCAACATCTGCGCCACACCCTATCGTAGTAATGTTATTGGATATGACAATTACGATGCCAAACGGAGACGTTTATACTCGTGTAGGAACAAGAACAAGAGAATTAGTGGAAGGATTTAATACGCCAATGGTTTTCGCAGATAATATTTATAAAATTACAGGAAACTGGACTACCACGCATCCAAACGGTACAGTACAAACAGCAACAATTACGGCACCTTTAAGAGCCAAAATGAGTTGTTTAGCCGTTCCTAATCCTAAACCTATATTAGTTTTTGGAGTTATTACTTTTGTTAAAAATGGAGTAACCGCTACTTTAGATTACGGAAATGGAGATTGTGATAACACAGCTGTATTTACAATCAACGGAGTTTCTTATACAATTATAATTGGGAATTAATACAGCACTAATACAAATAAAAAGAGAAGCATTTGCTTCTCTTTTTTTATGATTTATTAGCTAGTTGTCCGCAAGCCGCATCTATATCTTTTCCTCTGCTTTTTCTTACTTTTACTATAATATTGTTTTTTTCTAAAGCGGCAATATATTCTTTTGTAGCTTGTTCGCTGGCTTGTTGAAAATCGCCATCATCAATTGCGTTGTACTCAATTAAGTTGACTTTACAAGGCACATATTTGCAAAATTTTACTAAAGCATCAATAGAAACTTTGTTGTCATTTATATCTTTCCAAACTACGTATTCATAAGTAATTTTGCTTTTTGTTTTGGCGTACCAATATTCTAATGATTCACGTAATTCTGTTAATGGAAAACTTTTAGTAAACGGCATAATTTCGTTTCGAGTGGCTTCAATTGCAGAGTGCAAAGAAACTGCTAAATTAAATTTTACAGCATCATCCGCCATTTTTTTAATCATTTTTGAAACTCCAGAAGTAGAAACGGTAATTCGTTTTGGCGACATCCCTAAACCTTCGTTTGATGTAATCATATCAATGGCTTTCATTACGTTAGGGTAATTCATTAATGGTTCACCCATTCCCATAAAAACAATATTCGAAAGCGGTCTGTCGTAATACAGTTTACTTTCACTATCTATAGCTACTACTTGGTCGTAAATTTCACCAGATGTTAGGTTTCTCATTCGTTTTAATCTTGCAGTAGCGCAAAAATTGCAATCTAAACTACATCCAACCTGACTCGATACACAAGCAGTAGTTCTAGTTTTTGTTGGAATCAGAACACTTTCAACAATTAAATCATCGTGTAAACGAACAGCATTTTTTACGGTTCCGTCTTCACTGCGTTGCATCGTATCCACTTTTACGTGATTAATTACGAAATGGGCTTCTAACATAGCGCGAGTTTCTTTAGAAACATTGGTCATGCTTTCAAATGAATGCACGCTTTTACTCCACAACCATTCGTAAATTTGATTACCACGAAACGCTTTATCGCCATTAGTAACAAAGAAATCTCGTAATTGCTCTTTAGATAAAGCGCGTATGTCTTTTTTTTCTGCTTGCATGGTGTAAAAGTACTACTAATGTGTCAATTAATCAATTTTCAATATGCAATTTAATGAAACGCTGATTTTATTAATTTTAGAAATTTCATTAATCTGTGTTTAAAACAATTGAATTTGTACTTTTGTACTTTGAAATTTAAAACAATTATGCACTTTATATCAGAAGATTTAGAAAATTACGTAGCCAACCATTCGCAACAAGAACCAGAATTTTTGGTGCAATTGAATAAAGAAACGCATCAGAAAATTTTACAACCACGAATGCTAAGCGGCCATTTTCAAGGTAGAGTTTTGAGTATGTTATCTAAAATAATTAATCCTAAATCTATTTTAGAAATTGGAACCTATACGGGTTATGCTGCTTTATGTTTGGCAGAAGGTTTACAAGAAAACGGTACATTAGACACTATTGATATTAATGAAGAGTTGGAAGAAATTCAAAAAAAATATTTTGATTTATCTGACTATTCCAATCAAATTGTGCAACATATTGGCAATGCTATTGAAATTATTCCAACTTTAAATAAAAAATTTGATTTGGTTTTTATAGATGCAGATAAAGAAAATTACATTAATTATTTTCATTTGATTGTGCCTTTGATGAATAAGGGTGGTATAATTTTATCTGACAACGTATTGTGGAGTGGTAAGGTTTTAGAAGAAGTAAAAACAAACGACAAAAGCACACAAATTTTACTTGAATATAATAAAATTATTAATGAAGATTCTCGTGTAGAAACGGTTTTGTTACCTATTCGAGATGGCTTGACTGTTACTCGCGTGTTGTAGGTTTTTTTTGAAATTCTTTTATGGCAAAACAAATTACTATAATTTGGAAAGGCATCATATAACGTGAAGAATTTACAGGTCCAGAAACCAAAATATTATAAACTAGTAATATAAATAAATACCAAATTAAATTGCTGTGTTTGTTTTTTAAAATGTATTTTCCTAAATAAAAATATTTAAAAATATTTATAAAAAATATTGGGATTATAAACAAAATTATAATAGTCATTTTCTCCTTAAAAATTGATTTTAGAGATTTATTCCCGTTTAAGATTTCTAAAAAACCTTGTTTGCCATCTTCTTTATCGAAAAAAGTCATTATATCAAATCTACCTGGATCAATAACACCACGAATTGCAGTTTTAAAATGATAAAAAGAGTAACTTAAAAAATTATTTTTTATTTCATTAATGCCTACGGTTTTTAAATATTCGTTTTGTTCTTTAAAATTTCTCCCTATATATTTTTTGTTGTTGTAAACATTTTTGTGCCATTTATCAGCTTCAACTTTTCCAACTTTAGACGATTTAAAATAGTATAAATTATAGTTTATTAAATTGGAATTTTCGATCGATGAAAAATGTTTGAAACCAGATTTTTGTTCATTATGAAATAAGTATAATTGTAAAATTATAACGGGAAAAAACAGCCACAAGCTAAAAGTTTTGTTTTTGAATAAATAGTAAGCAAAGAACAAAAAATTTATATAAATAAAAGGATAAAAAACGGGTTTTGTAAAAGGTAAAAGAACGGTTATTAATTGAATAAAAATAAAATTTCTTTTTGAAAATGGCTCTAATAAAACTAATGTTAAAATGTTTAGTAATAACAAAACTATCCATTCGGACATTATTAACTGAGAGTAAATAAAAATACTTGGTGTAAAAAATAAAATTACGATTAATAAATTTGAAATTTTTATTTCTAATTTTTTTAAAATTTTGAAGAAAACAATAACGCTAAAACAACTAACAAAAGTTTGAATAAGTAATATAAACAGTATTGATGTATTTAAAAAAAACGACAAGAAAAATGGATAAATAAAAGGTCTTTTAGTTGTTAGCTCAACATCTAGAGTGTTTTCAAAATAAGTAAAATTATTGATTGATTTTGCAATTTCTAAGTACTCATAAGAATCTGCAAGAAAATAATTTCCAGAAATAAATCTAAAAAATAAAAACAAAAAATAGAGTAAACTTATGTAACCTAAAACTCTTTTTTCTTTCTTTGAAAATGCATTTAAATTAAATAACATAATTTATTTTTCTTCGTGATATTCTTCTTCAGTGTTGATACTCCAAATATTTGATTTATCGGTAATATTGTTTTTTATATTTTTAACGGCTTGCATTGCAGTAAGCATAGAGTGATCTTGATTATTATATTTGTGCATTCCATTTCGTCCAACTAAAAATAGATTTTCAAAAGAATCTGTGAAGTTTTGTATTTCATTAAACTCTGAATAAGTACCAAAATAGGCAGGATATGTTTTTGGAACCTTAATTACTTTTGAATCTAATAAATTTTCAACAGAATTAATAAAACCTAATTTAATCATTTCATTAGTAGCTAATTTAATCATTTCTTCTTCGGAAAAATTCCAAATTTCATCAACATCATTACAAAAATATTCTAAGCCAACCCAAGTTTTAGAAGCGTCAGCAACCATATGAGGACTCCAATTATTAAATACCTGTAATCTTCCAACTTTCACATATGATTCTTGAATATAAATCCAATTATCTTCTAAACTAAAGTTAATGTTCTCAAGAAGCAAGCCAACAGTAATGAAGTCTCTATACATTAAGCCATTTGCAACTTCTTTTACTTTTTTTGGCACTTCACAACTTAAACCATTTATTAATTCTATTATGGGCATAGTTGAAATACAGTAGTCACATTCTATAGTTTCTTCCTTTTTAGTTATAGTATTTTCGACAACTACACTTAAAACTTTGTTGTTTTCGATATTTATTGTAATAACACGGTTGTTTGGTTTTAATATTGCACCATCTTTTTTTACTTTTTCTGCAACTGTTTCCCACATTTGACCAGGACCAAATTTTGGATATAAAAAATATTCTATTAATGAAGTCTCCTTGTTTTTTTGACTTAAATTCTTTTTTTTAGTTTTAAAAATGGTTAAAATAGCATTTGTAAGTGTTTTTGTTACTGACAAGCCTTTTATTCTTTGTGCACCCCATTCTGCACTAATTTCGGAACAAGGAACACCCCAAACTTTTTCTGTGTAATCTTTAAAAAATGTTTTGTATAATCTGCTTCCAAATCTGTTAATGAAAAACTGCTCTAAAGTTTTAGGATTTTTTATTGGGAAAAGCACTGATTTTGTATAACTAATACCTATTAAAAAAGTATTTAAAAAACCAAGATTTAATATAGTTTGAAGGGATAGACTAATTGGATAATCGAAAAATTTATTGTTAAAAAAAATTCTTGATTTTCTTTTTCTAACTAATAAAACATTATCAGCTTGATTAGAAATAGTAGTATCGTTTAACTCTATTTTTCTGCTTGTATTTTGATAAGATATGTTTATTGTTTTATCTTCTGAATAGATTGGTAAAATTTCTTGCCACCAGTTCATTACTTCTTCTGATTTTGAAAAAAAACGATGCCCGCCAATATCAATTCTATTTCCATTATGGTTTTCTGTGCGAGAAATACCGCCCCAAAATTCACTCATTTCTATAACAATTGGAGTAATTTCAGTATGTTTTATAAATTCATATGCTGCTGTTAATCCTGCAGGACCACCGCCAATGATTAGTGCTTTTTTCTGAATTTTCAAGATGTAATGTATTTAGAAATAATTTTAGAAAAAATTCTATAAAATAAAATCCCAGTAAAGCCTCCAAAAACATATCCAGAAATAATATCTAAAGGAAAGTGAAGTCCTAAATAAATTCTACTGTAGGCGAAAATTAAAGGATACAGAAAAATCAAGTAGCTGTATTTGTAATATTTTTTAAGTATTAAGTACACAAACATCATAGAAGCTGTTGAATTTGATGCGTGTCCAGAAAAATAACTAAACGTATCGCTGTCTTTTACAACTCTTATTAAGCCAGCTAATGTATCATCATTACAAGGGCGAATTCGTTGAACTGAAAATTTAATTACATCTGTAATTTCATTAGTAAACGTGATTAAGGCGGCTAGTGTTAGAATAGCTATTCCTAATTTTTTCGTTCCTAATTTTTTATATAAAATAAAGAGTAAAATTAAAAAAAATGCAATCCAATTGGTTTGTTGGGTAATTAAAAGCCAGAAACTATCAAAAGGTGTAGATCCTAAATTATTAAGAAAAACAAACAATTTTTTATCTAAATGCACCAGGTATTCAAACATTACAATTGGCGTTTTATTGGTCCGGTTGCATTTTCAATTTCTTCTTTGATTTCCGTAATTGGATTTGAAATTTCAACTGGATTTATATATTCTGACATGCTTTTTTTTGCACTTGCAATTTCGTCAGTAATGCCGCCAGTTAAACTTTTTAAATCAAGGCCATTTTCTTCTGTGCCTTTTTGAATTTCATGTTTAATTTCATTGGTGGCATTTTTTAATTGTGCCATGCCTTTGCCCAAAGTTCTAGCAATTTCTGGAATTTTATCTGATCCAAAAAGCATTAGAATTACAAGAATTATAAAAAATATTTCGCCTCCGCCAATACCAAACATAGTTTTGTGTTTTATGAATTACAAAGGTAATAAAAGTTGTTTAATGTTTACTGAAAAAAAATGTCATTCTAAAGTTAAAAAGTTCTAAATTTGTAAAAGACCCTTCTTGCTTTAGAATGACAAATTAAATGAAAGTTTAAACTTTTGACTTTCGACTTGTTTAACCATATAAGGAATGTAAGGAAGTATAAGCAATACGTAATAGAATTTTCACTTTTGACTTTTGACTTTCGACTCCTTTACTATTTCTTTTCTATTTGTTCAAATTTATCAACAACGGCTTCTTTTGGCCAAGTATTATTGGTTACATCAATATCAGCTGTTTCTAATTTTGGATCCAATTGAATTTTAACTACTTTTTTTTCTGTTGCAAAAACACGTTTTGCAGTAGTATTGTTTCTTCTCCAAATTTGAACTGGAAATTTATGTGTTTCTGAAGTGCCGTCTTCAAATTGCAATTCAGCAATAATTGGCATCATTAAACTTCCTGGTTTGTCAAACTCTACTTCGTAAAAATATTTTGGATTTTTTAAAGCCGCTTTTTCTTCAGTACTATAATTTTTGTTTAAATACTCATTTAAAGCCATTACTTTTTCTGTTTCAAGTGCTGTTTTTGATTCTGGTTTCAATTCCGAACTTTCACTATTCACTAAATAAATCATTGGTCCGCTGTTAGGCATTCTTCTACCTCTTCTGTTCACGGCTGCGGCAGCTTCTTTAGTAGCATCTTCTGTAACATAAAATTGTTTTACATTTTTGATACCTAAATCAACCACATCAGTAGCGTAGAACCAACCTTTCCAAAACCAATCTAAATCAACTGCAGATGCATCTTCCATTGTTCTAAAAAAGTCTTCTGGTGTGGGATGTTTAAATTTCCAACGGTTGGCATACGTTTTAAATGCGTGGTCAAATAATTCGTGTCCCATAATCGTTTCACGTAAAATATTTAATCCTGTTGCAGGTTTTCCGTAAGCATTTGCACCAAAATTATACACCACATCTCCATGACTCATAATAGGTTCTAAAAACTGTTGGTTTCCTTTCATATAAGGCACAATAGATTTTGCAGGACCTCTATCTGCTGGGAAATTTTTATCGAATTCTTGTTCGGTTAAATATTCTAAAAATGTGTTTAACCCTTCATCCATCCAAGTCCATTGTCTTTCATCTGAATTTACAATCATTGGGAAAAAGTTATGTCCTATTTCGTGAATAATTACGCCTAGCATACCATATTTTACTCTTTCGCTAATTTTTCCATTTTCATCAGGACGACCGAAATTCCAACAAATCATTGGATATTCCATTCCTTGATCTTCAGCAGAAACAGAAATGGCTTTTGGATAAGGATAATCGAATGTATATTTTGAATATGTTTTCAGAGTGTGCGCTACTGCTATTGTAGATAAGTTTTCCCATAGCGGATTGGCTTCTTTTGGATACATAGAAATGGCCATAGGTTTGCTGTTTCCAACTTGAACCGCCATCGCGTCTAAAATAAATTTACGAGAACTTGAAAATGCAAAATCTCTTACATTTTCTGCTTTTAAATGCCAAGTTTTTGAGGTAGTTGCAAAATTTTTCTCTGCAGCAGTTGCTTCCGCTTGCGTTACTATTATTATTGGTTTATCAAAAGAATTTTCAGCCAATTGCCATCTTTTTTCTTGTTCTGCAGTATAGACTTCACTTCTGTTTTGTAAAACTCCAGTTCCATCTAAAATATGATCGGCAGGAACGGTGATTTTAACGTCGTAATTTCCAAAAGTTAACGCAAATTCACTTCTTCCCCAAAATTGCATATTTTGCCAACCTTCAACGTCATTATACACGCACATTCTTGGGTAAAATTGCGCAATTACATAAATTTTATTTCCATCAGGAAACACTTCATAACCAGAACGACCATTTCCGCCATCTTTCATGTAATCGTTAATGTTGTACCACCATTTGATTGAAAAAACTACTTTTTCTCCTTTTTTTAAAGCTTTAGGCAAATCAATACGCATCATAGTATTATTTATGGTGTATTTCATGGCGTTACCTTTTTCGTCTTTAACATATTCTAAGTTAAAACCGCCATCAAAACCTTTACCCATGTATGTTTTAGTAAAGTTTTCAGCTGAGGTAGCTTGCGGCATAGTTTGGCTATCAATTAGAGGCGTTTGTGAGTCTCTTCTTGCTATATTTTGATCCAATTGCACCCATAAATAGTCCAGAGATTCAGGGGCATTATTGTAATAGGTAACGGTTTCGCTTCCATACATTTTCGATGCTTTATCATCTAATTCTAAATTAATTTTATAATCAGCACGTTGTTGATAATACGCAGGACCGGGTGCACCAGAAGCCGTTCGGAACATATTAGGCGTAGCCATTTCGGCATACATTTGACTAAATTTATTGATGTCTGTATGCCCTTGAGGTTCTTTTTTTACTTCTTGAGCAATTGCAGTAAGAGATGCGAAAATTAATGATGTAATTAAAATTAACTTTTTCATAATTATTTATATTTCAGTTTTTGGTTTGTTTCTGTATTAGTAAACAAAATGGTTTTTTTGTTACCATTAATGTTCAAATGTACTAAATTTTGTTGTTCATCAAAAATATCGGATAAAACATTATTGAAAATATCTAGTATTTTTATGTTGTCTTTACAAGGTATTTTTAAATAACAAATTACAATATTATCTTCTTGCTCTTTAGATAAAAGCTGCAATGTTTGGACTTTATTATTAATTTTAATTTTTAATTTTTCCGACAAATAATTGGCAATAAAGCTGTTTGCTTCTGGTATTTCATCTTTTGTGGTAAGGTAAAAATGTTTGTTATGTTTTTTATATAACACCTTTTCTAAATCTTCAATAAATAATCGTGCTGTAATTTGTACCGCTTTTTTTTCTTTAAAATAATCAATTTGAAAAACCCCAACATAAAATTTATGAAACGTGAAAGCACTAAAAAGAGCAAACAATAACATAAGTAAAACTATTTTAAATTTATTCATTTTTCTTTGGCTCTAATTCTGGTTTTGGAATAGTGGTGTTTTCTTCTGTGCTTTTTTCTGGTTCAACAGGTTTTGGATAATAAGGTTGTATGTTTTTCAATTTCAAAAAATCGACAGCTAGTGCGCTCATTCGGAAAGAAATTAGCGTTTTGTTTTTTGCTTTGGCTGCAGCTTTCAATTCTTCATCTTCTACAATATAAAAAACAAATCCTGACACAAATTCTTCAGGAATATGCAATTGATTCATAATAAATTCGGAATCAAAGTTAGTATTTATTTTATATTGTAAAAATTCTTTTCTTTCTACTTCTAATTCTGCTTTTAATTGTTTGGTTCTTCCTGAAATAGCGTTTAATAATGGGTCGATACTAAATGCTGTATTCAGACCAAATTGTCCGTTAAAATCACCCGCTGTTTTTACTCTTCTTTCTGCAGGCGTGTATTTTTTTTGTCCTTTAGGAACCAAACCTAAAGATTCTGCGGTAATATCATCAGCATTCGTTACCATAATTTCTTTGATATGACGCGTATAAATCTCTAATCTAATAAAAAGTAAATCTCTTCCAAAATCTTTTTTTGTTATGATATGTTTTTTGCCAACAAGATGAATGGCGCTAAACATAATGGTGTCGTTTACTTTGGCTTTTATTTTAAAATAGCCGCCGTTTACTGATATGGTGTTGGTTTTGTTTGAAACATTTATAATTGTAATGCCTTCATTGTCGTTGGTTTCCACAATGATTTTCCCCTTAATTATAGAATCGTTTTGCGAAAATACAATTTGAGCGATTAGTAAAATTAAAATTTGTAAAACGGTTTTCAATTATTTTGATTTTGGTGTTTCGGGTTGCATTAACTTTAAGTAAGCTACAGCTAAATCTGCTAATTTAAACATTTTCGTATTCTTATCGTTACCATTTAATATTTCATGTGATTTTTTATCTTCTCCAATATAGTACAAAAAGCCATCAATATTATTCTCTGGAATTTGTAAAGTTTTTGCAAAATACGTTTTTTCAAATTGATTTCTAATTTTTTCAATCAACATTTCTTTTTTCTCTATTTCCAAGTTCCTTTTCAGTTCTTTTCCGTAACCCGTAAATAAATTAATTAAACCCCCAATCCCAATTCCTCCGCCACCTGATTTCATTCTTCTTTCTGCTACTGTGTATCTTTTTTGTCCTTTTGGAACCAATCCCAAACTTTCGTCTGTAATTACGGTTTGGTTTGTTATGATTACTTTTTCAATTAATTTGGACCGCGGCGTCATTTTTATAAATAACAAATTTTGTCTAAAATCAGTTGCTGTCATTTTTAATTTTATCACATCAAACTGTAATGATGAAAATAGTAAGGTGTCATTCACTTTTGCTTTTATAACAAAATAGCCTCCATTTCCAGAAATTGTATTAATTTTGTTAAAAATATTTACAATTGTTACTCCGTCATTAGAATTGGTTGCAACAACTATTTTTCCTTTAATTATAGAATCGTTTTGTGAAACTACTAATTGACAAAGTAATAAAAATAATATTTGTAAATGGTTCTTGATAATAATAAGAATTAATTTTTTGTAAAAATAAAAGAACAAAATTATAATCAATATAAAATTTTGTTAAGAATAAAGTAAATTTAATAACACATATGAAAAAGGCGCTTATTGCAAGTACATCAACTGTTTTTGGTGGTACTTTTTTAGATTATTTATTACCAGTTTTAAAAGCACATTTTGCAACCGTTTCAAATTTAGTATTTATACCTTTTGCCAGACCAGGTGGCATTTCTCACGAAGATTATACAGAAAAAGTAAAACCTTTTTTTAAACAATTTAACATTGAAGTTAAAGGAATTCATGAATTTGAAAACCCAATTGAAGCGATACAAAACGCAGAAGCTATTTTTACAGGTGGTGGTAATACGTTTGTTTTGGTAGATATGTTATACAAATACAATTTATTAGATGCCATTCAGAAAGTTGTGGAAAAAGGAACACCATATTTAGGAACTAGTGCAGGAAGCAATATTTGCGGCCTAACGATGGGAACTACAAACGATATGCCGATTGTGTATCCTCCAAGCTTTAGAACATTAGGTTTAGTTTCTTTCAATTTAAATCCGCATTATTTAGATCCAATTCAAGGTTCGCAACACATGGGAGAAACCAGAGAAACCAGAATAAACGAATTTCATCAATACAATTCGCAACCGGTTTTAGGATTAAGAGAAGGCAGTTGGTTAGAAGTTTTGGGAAACAAAGTCACCTTAAAAGGAGATTTGTCAGCGAGATTATTTCAACATGGTAAAGAACCAATTGAAATTGAAACCGGATTAGATTTAAGTGATTTAAAATAAAAAAGCCCCAAAAAAAATTTGAGGATTTAGAGCGAAAGACGAGGGTCGAACTCGCGACATTCAGCTTGGAAGGCTGACGCTCTACCAACTGAGCTACTTTCGCATGGTAGAATTTTGAAATTCAATAAGTTTTAGAGCGAAAGACGAGGGTCGAACTCGCGACATTCAGCTTGGAAGGCTGACGCTCTACCAACTGAGCTACTTTCGCATTTTATTTTGGTGAGTGCAAATATAATAGGAAAAACTGATTAAT
>NSHO01000009.1 GCA_002737105.1 Flavobacteriales bacterium
TAGCCTTTTCCTTTTTCAATATTTTTGTCTTTCCAATAGTTGTTGAAATCTGCAACTACTTCGTAGAATGTTGCATTGGGATTGTTGCCCATTCGAGTCCAATCTACTCTTTTCTCTGGTTGAGTTTGAGCAAAAAGGCCTGCAACAAAAAATAAAATAACAAAGGTAAATAAGTAATGCTTTTTCATTTTGATGTGTTTAAGTTTATGAATGTCTTCAAACTAAAGTAGACTTTCCCTGAGAAAATATCTAATTAATAATTCAAAGTTAACTATTATTTTTGATTTATCAATTTTTCAACCAACTAGTAAAAGGACCTAGCTTTAAAAAGCCATAAAGTAAATATCAATTTATTTTTTGCTTTTCAATGCCCGGATGGCGGAATTGGTAGACGCGCACGACTCAAACTCGTGTACTTAGGTGTGTGGGTTCGATTCCCACTCCGGGTACAAAAAAAGCATTAAAATTAATTACTAAAGTAATTTGGAATGCTAATAGAAACTAGAAATTTTTAGCTTAGTACTCATGTTTTAAATATTCCTAAAAGTCATTTAGTTGTTGTTTTTAAATACCATTCTGAAATCTCCTTCTCAGATTACAAGAAAATATCAAGAATTCAAAATTCATTAGAACTAATTAATACTAATTATTTAAATTCAAATACCTTAGATTCCCTAGCCAGAAAAGCAGGTTTTTCTTCATACAATCCATTTTTTACTTGTTTTAAAGAAGTTGTTGGTATTTCCCCCCACGAATACGTTTCGACAGTAAAAATATTATAAATTCAATTCAATTTCAAAATCAGGAAATTGCTTATTTATTGTTTCACAAAGATTTATTGTTTGGATATCTATTATACTATAAATACAATAAAAATATATCAATATGGAAAATAGTATTTAAAATAGTATTTTTGCGAAAAATTAATAATGATGAATTTCGAAAAAGAAATTGCCCGTAGAAGAACTTTTGGAATTATCTCGCATCCAGATGCTGGAAAAACTACGTTAACAGAAAAACTACTGCTTTTTGGAGGTGCAATTCAAGAAGCTGGTGCCGTAAAAAGCAATAAAATAAAAAAAGGTGCTACTTCCGATTTCATGGAAATTGAACGTCAGCGTGGAATTTCTGTTTCCACTTCCGTATTGGCATTTAATTATAAAGGAAAAAAAATAAATATTTTAGACACGCCTGGTCATAAGGATTTTGCAGAAGACACTTTTAGAACATTAACTGCCGTAGATAGTGTAATTGTAGTAGTTGACGTTGCAAAAGGTGTGGAAGAGCAAACCGAAAAATTGGTGGAGGTTTGTAGAATGAGAAGCATTCCTATGATTGTTTTTATTAACAAACTAGATCGTGAAGGAAAAGATGCTTTTGACTTAATGGACGAAGTGGAACAAAAACTAGGTTTGCATGTTACGCCTCTGAGTTTTCCAATTGGTATGGGATACGATTTTCAAGGGATTTATAATATTTGGGAGAAAAACATTAATTTATTTGAAGGAGATAGCCGAAAAAATATTGAAGAAACAATCGCTTTTTCAGATATCCAAAGCACTGAATTAGAAAAAATTATCGGTGAAAAACCCGCCAATAAACTTCGTGAAGAACTTGAACTTATTACAGAAGTGTATCCAACTTTTAACAGAGAAGATTATTTAGCCGGAAAATTACAACCCGTATTTTTTGGTTCAGCATTAAATAATTTCGGTGTTCGCGAATTATTAGACTGTTTTATCAATATTGCTCCTACGCCAAGGGCTAAAGAATCGGATACCAGATTGGTGCAACCTGATGAAAAAAAATTAAGCGGTTTTGTGTTTAAAATTCATGCCAATATGGATCCGAAACACCGAGACAGATTGGCTTTTATAAAAATTGTATCGGGAACTTTCGAAAAAAACAAACCTTACCTTCATGTTCGACAAGG
Source organism: Flavobacteriales bacterium (assembly GCA_002737105.1). The sequence goes on from NSHO01000009.1 coordinate 1,934, forward strand.
AAAAAACATGAAATTTAGTAGTCCAAATGCTTTTTTTGCTGAGAAAAAAGAAATTGTAGATATTTCTTATCCTGGTGATATTGTAGGACTTCACGATACTGGGAATTTTAAAATTGGCGATACACTTACGGAAGGTGAATTGATGAATTTTAAAGGAATTCCTAGTTTTTCTCCAGAACATTTTAGATACATTAATAATGCCGATCCATTAAAAGCGAAGCAACTAGAAAAAGGTGTCGACCAATTAATGGATGAAGGTGTGGCGCAATTATTTACTATAGAAATGAACGGCAGAAAAGTAATTGGAACCGTAGGCGCTTTACAATATGAGGTGATTCAATACCGTTTAGAACACGAATATGGCGCAAAATGTACCTATGAAAACTTTCCCGCATATAAGGCGTGTTGGGTGCTCCCAGATGACCCAAAAAACGAAGAATTTAAAGAATTTAAACGTGTAAAACAAAAATTTTTAGGGCACGATAAACACGGACAATTGGTGTTTTTAGCTGATAGTGAATTTTCTATTCAGATGACACATCAAAAATATCCAAGCGTTAAATTATATTATACTTCGGATTATCATAAAAACGAAAATTAATATTTCAATTGGTTACAATTTGATTATTAATACCTATTTTTGTAAGTATGCTAGAAGTTGAAAAACATATCTTTGAAAGAACTGCTATTGTTGGTCTTATCACTCAAAACCAAAACGAAGAAAAACTTAACGAATATTTAGACGAGTTAGAATTTTTAACATTTACAGCTGGCGGCGAAGTAGTAAAACGTTTTTGGCAAAAAACAGATAAACCTCATCCAAAAACATTTGTAGGTACCGGAAAACTTGAAGAAATTAAAACTTACATCAAAGAATACGACATCAATTCGGTTATTTTTGATGATGAATTAACCCCTTCACAACAAAAAAATATCACAAAAGAATTAGATTGTAAAGTCTTAGATCGTACCAATTTAATCTTAGATATTTTTGCACAACGCGCCGAAACGTCTTATGCTAGAACGCAAGTAGAATTAGCGCAATGCCAATATTTATTACCCAGATTAACCGGAATGTGGACGCATTTAGAACGTCAACGAGGCGGTATTGGTATGCGTGGCCCTGGTGAAACAGAAATTGAAACAGATAGACGAATTGTAAGAGACAGAATCTCGTTACTAAAAGAAAAAATTAAGATTATAGACAAGCAAATGTCTACCCAAAGAGGCAACCGCGGCGCTATGGTGCGTGTGGCTTTGGTTGGATATACTAACGTGGGAAAATCTACTTTAATGAATGCCGTTGGAAAAAGTGAAGTGTTTGTAGAAAATAAACTTTTTGCAACGCTTGACACAACGGTGAGAAAAACAGTTATCAAAAATTTGCCTTTTTTGCTTTCTGATACGGTTGGTTTTATTAGAAAATTGCCTACCCAATTGGTGGATTCTTTTAAAAGTACGCTTGATGAAGTTAGAGAAGCCGATTTGCTTTTACATGTTGTTGATATTTCTCATCCTGAATTTGAAGATCATATTGCGGCTGTAAATAAAATTTTGTTAGATATTAAAAGTGCCGACAAACCAACAATTATGGTATTCAATAAAATTGACGCCTACAAATATGTGAAAATTGATGAAAGCGACGAAGCTGTTGAAAAAACACCTAAAAATTTCTCGCTTGAGGATTGGAAAAATACTTGGATGAGTAAATTGGGTGAAAATAATACCTTGTTTATTTCCGCTACTGAAAAAGAAAACTTTGAAGCCTTTAGAGAAAAGGTTTATGAAGCCGTTAGAACTATTCATATTAGTCGTTTCCCTTATAATAAATTTTTATATCCGGATTATAAAGATGTGATAGAGGAAGAAGAAAATTAGTTTGAAGTTATTTTTTCTTAAACAACGGAACCGCAGAACAAGCTTCTCCAAACATAATGCTTTTTGAAACTTTTAGTAATTTTTGAATGGCTAAAGTATAGACTTCATTTGGCACATCTTTTTTAGAACACCCTTTTAAAATAATTGGTTTTTCAAAATAATCCGTATAATCTAATTTATTTAAAATATCCTGGTACCAATCGATAACAGCAGTTTTTGAGTCTCCATGAATCACTTTTAAGGCAAAAGGTGCTAAATGAACCGCCACTAAAGCATACGTCCAAGCTGGTAAAATGGCTTCTTCTGAACAATATAATGCCACGTATTTATCTTGGTAAACAGACCAATCCGTGTTTTTCAATTGGACTCTAAATTCGGTTTCTTTCAAAATAAAACCCCCAAATAACCATTGTGAAACATCAACTGTTACCACATGACTATCTGGATAATAGTCTTCTAAATCAAAAACTAATAACGAACTATTGGCAACTTTATTTACTATTTCACTCATAACTAGTAGTGTTGAGTGTTCAGAAATTAGTGTTCAGAAAACTGCCTACTAAAAACTGAACTCTGCTAACTGATTTAAAGCATTCCTAATTCTAATTTGGCTTCTTCACTCATTAAATCTTTGCTCCAAGGTGGATCAAATGTGATTTCTACTTCACACGATTTTATGGTGTCAATTTTGGCTACTTTTTCTTCCACTTCTTTTGGTAGCGATTCGGCTACTGGACAATTTGGCGAAGTTAACGTCATTAATATTTTAACTTCATTGTCTTCATTAATCATTACATCATAAATTAAGCCTAATTCATAAATGTCTACAGGAATTTCTGGATCGTAGATTCCTTTTAATGCCGTAACTACGCTTTCGCCTAAGTTGATTTCGTCTTTAAATTCTTCCATATTTTATTGCGAGCTTGCGAAGCAATCTCATTTTTAATTAATTTTATATACCACTAAATCACAAAGTGATTTGTTGTTTTAATTTCTATCCTCAAATGCTAAAGCATACATTTTTATCTTTTTAATCATCGAAACCAAACCGTTGGCACGAGTGGCCGAAAGATGTTCTTTTAATCCAATTTCGTCAATAAAATCAGTATTGGCTTCTAAAATATTGGCTGGTGTTTGGTTAGAAAAAGCACGAATTAAAATGGCAATAATGCCTTTGGTTAAAATGGCATCGCTATCTGATGAAAAAAACACTTTCCCGTCTTTTTCTTCACCATGAACCCAAACTTTAGATTGACAACCTTTGATAATGTTATCGTCTGTTTTGTGTTCTTCGGCAATTAAAGGCAATCCTTTTCCTAATTCGATAATGTATTCATACCGCTCCATCCAGTCGTCAAACATGGAAAACTCAGCAACAATTTCGTTCTGTATTTCTTTAATATTCATTAGTTTTTTCTGCTAATTTTGTAATTTTAGTAACTAATTTTTCTATTTCTGCAGGTGGAAAACCATGATCAAAACCATTGGCTGGATACTTAACGCCTTTAGATTCGAAAATAATATTAGCAAATGCTGCGCCATCATAATAACGCTTTTCTGTTGGCCACTTCAAGTCTTTTACTTTTTCTAAATCAACCGCTTTTACTAACGTAGAAATCTCTTTCCAATCTGTATCTGAAATTTCAATTTTATTTGAATATGCTTTAAAATCTCTATCACTAGAAGTGTAAAGCACTTGATTTTCAACTTTTAGCGCAAGAAAAAAACCTCGAGTATTTGCTTCATAAAAAATGGTTGGCGCACTTTCTTTGGAAGAACTTTTTATACCACTACAAGCCAAAAGCGTAAGGATTAAAGTCGACAAAATTAAAAACTTTTTCATTTTATATGGTTTTAGTTACGACAACATTGTTTTGGCTCTTTTCAAAGCTGCTACAAATATATCAATTTCTTCTTTGGTATTGTAAAAGGCAAAACTGGCTCTAATGGTTCCTGAAATTTTATAAAAATCCATTATTGGTTGTGCGCAATGTTGACCTGTTCGTACCGCTATACCTAATTTATCTATAATCGTGCCGATATCATACGAATGAATGTTTTCAATATTAAAAGAAATTACCGAAGTTTTTTTATTTAAATCTGTTGGCCCATAAATGGTTACGCCTTCTATTTCTTGTAGTTTTTGGGTGCCATAAACTAGTAATTCATGTTCATGTTTGGCAATATTATCAAAACCGATTTCATTCATATAATCAATAGCCGCTCCGAAAGCAATACCTCCGCAAATATTTGGTGTTCCGGCTTCAAATTTATGAGGCAAATCGGCATAAGTTGTTTTTTCGAATGTAACGGTGGCAATCATTTCACCGCCGCCTTTGTAAGGTGGCAATTTGCGCAACCATTGTTCTTTTCCGTAAAGCATTCCAACGCCTGTTGGACCACACATTTTATGCGCAGAAGTTATATAAAAATCAACATCTAACGCTTGCACATCGGGTTTAATATGCGGACAAGATTGCGCGCCATCAATTAAAACTGCTGCTCCAACGGCATGTGCTTTTTTAATGATTTCTTCAATTGGATTTAGCGTTCCTAGAGCGTTTGAAATGTGATTACAACAAACTAATTTGGTTTTATTGGACAATAATTTATCATATTCTGACATAATTAATTCGCCATGAACATCCATTGGAATAACTTTTAAAATCGCACCCGTATGTTCGCACAACATTTGCCAAGGCACAATATTACTGTGATGTTCCAATGCAGAAATCATAATTTCATCTCCTTTTTCTAATAAAGAGGCAAAACCATTGGCTATTAAATTGATACTTTCGGTTGTTCCGGAGGTAAAAATGATTTCGAACGGCTGTTTCGCATTAAAATGATTTTGAATTTTAATTCGTGCTTGTTCGTAAGCATCTGTTGCCAATTGACTTAACGTATGAACGCCTCTGTGAATGTTTGCATTGTATCTAGAATAATAATCTACAATGCTGTCAATTACAACTTGAGGTTTTTGCGAAGTCGCACCGTTATCAAAATACACTAATGGTTTTCCGTTTACGGTTTGTGACAATATTGGAAATTGGGCTCTTATTTTTTGTACGTCGAACATATAATAGCTATTTGCAGCAAATTTACAATATGATTATTTAAAATTGATATAAACAAGAATTAAAATAACAGAAAATTATGTTTTGTTTTTAGTTAAAACATCTTTTGTTGAAGACAATTAAAATCCCAAATCCTGTTGAAATGGCTACATCGGCCACATTGAAAATGGCGTTGAAAAAGGTAAAAGGTCTTCCGCCAATAACCGGTACCCATTCAGGCATTGGAATGTCTTTAATTATTGGAAAATAAAGCATGTCAACTACTTCACCGTGAAACCAAGTTCCGTAAGGTTGATCAGAAAAAATTGTAGCTACTTGCCCATAACTGTCATTAAAAATTACTCCATAAAAAACAGAATCGATGATGTTTCCAATTGCTCCTGCTAAAATTAATGTGATGGCGAAAGTTAAATAACCAGACAAGCCTTTTTTAATAGAATCAAACAACCACCAAGCAATTCCACCAACGGCAATAATTCTGAAAAGGGTTAAAATTAATTTACCATAATTACCTGGAATTTCTGCGCCCCAAGCCATTCCTTCATTTTCCACAAAGTAAATTCTAAACCAATCGAACACTTTTACTTGTTCGTTAATATAAAAATTTGTTTTGATATAAATTTTACTTGCTTGATCAATAAGTAAAATAATAATTACAAATAAATAGGCTTTTCTTAGGTTCATTTTTTTTAATATTTATGCAAAAGTAACAATTTTAACGAATAAAAAACGCCCCAAAAGGAGCGTTTATATTTTTATTAGCATTTTTTAACGTTGTAAGTTTTTAGCTTCTATGCTCATAGTGGCGTGAGGCACAATTTTTAATCTTTCTTTGTTGATTAATTTTCCGGTTACTTTACACATGCCGTACGTTTTATTTTCGATACGAACCAAAGCGTTTCTTAAATCGCGAATGAACTTTTCTTGACGAATAGCCAATTGCGAATTCGCTTCTTTACTCATCGTTTCGCTTCCTTCTTCAAATGCTTTGAAAGTTGGAGAAGTATCTTCCGTTCCGTTATTAGAGTCGTTTAAATACGCGCTTTTAATTAATTCTAAGTCGTTTCTAGCTTTATCTAACTTTAGATTAATTAATTCTTTGAATTCCTGTAATTCTGCATCTGAGAATCTTATTTGTTGATCTATCATAATTGACATGTTTTTAAAAATTTTATTTGAGTCAAAAGCGTCAAATGTATTTTATTTTGAAATTAATATTGTTGTTTTTAACTCATCAAACTCAATTTCTGTCCCGTTTTTTATTTCCGACACAAAAACTAGTTCCTTTGTTAGTGTTTCTGATTTGATGTACAATTCATTGGCGATCACCGCTTGTTCAATACTATCATTTTTTAGTATTTGAACTTTAATTTTATCTGTAACTTCAAAACCAGAATCTTTACGAATATTTTGAATTCTGTTGACTAACTCTCTCGCTATCCCTTCCTTACGTAATGCTTCAGAAATTGTAATGTCTAAAGCTACTGTAATTCCGTTTGAATTGGCCACCAACCAACCCGGAATATCTTGAGAAGAAATCTCCACATCTTCGACTGTTAAAGTAATACTTTTTTCAGAAACAGAAATAGTTAATTCACCTAATTTGTCTAATTCATTAATTTGTTCTTGCGAAAATGACTGTATCTCTTTGGCAATCAAGCCCATATCTTTTCCAAAACGAGGACCTAATGCTTTAAAATTAGGTTTAATTTGCTTTACTAAAACACCTGACGCGTCTTCTAATAACGCAATTTCTTTGACGTTTACTTCTGCCTTAATTAGGTCTTCAATAGCTAAAATTTCCGCTTTAAAAGTTTCGTCAAGTACTGGAATCATTACTCTTTGTAACGGTTGACGTACTTTTATCATTTCTTTCTTACGAAGAGATAAAACCAATGAAGAAATTGTTTGTGCTTTCTGCATGCGACTTTCTAGTGATTTATCAACAAAGTTTTCAACCGAAACTGGGAAAATAGATAAGTGAATACTTTCAAATTTTTCCTTATTCGTATTGGCATTCAGGTCTTTATATAACCTGTCCATAAAGAAAGGTGCTACCGGCGCGGCTAATTTTGCAACTGTTTCTAAGCAAGTATAAAGCGTCTGATAGGCGGCAATTTTATCTTGAGCATAGTCGCCTTTCCAAAATCTACGACGACATAAACGCACGTACCAGTTGCTCAAATTCTCCTGTACAAAGTCAGAAATAGCTCTTGTGGCACGAGTTGGTTCATAATCCGCATAAGCGGCATCAACTACTTGAATAAGCGTATGTAATTCAGATAAAATCCAACGGTCAATTTCTGGTCTTTCTGCTAAAGGTACTTCAGCTTCACTGTAAGTAAAACCATCAATATTGGCATATAAAACAAAGAAAGAATAGGTGTTATAAAGTGTTCCAAAGAATTTTCTTCGCACCTCAGCAATACCTTCTAAATCAAATTTTAAATTGTCCCACGGATTAGCATTTGAAATCATGTACCAACGCGTAGCATCTGGGCCATATTCCGCTAACGTTTCAAATGGATCGGCAGCATTTCCTAAACGTTTTGACATTTTTTGTCCGTTTTTGTCTAACACTAAACCATTTGAAACCACATTTTTATAGGCAATTTTATCAAAAACTAACGTAGAAATTGCGTGTAACGTATAAAACCAACCACGAGTTTGGTCAACTCCTTCAGCAATGAAATCGGCTGGAAACATACGCTTGTCAACCTGAACTGGTTTCAGGTTCTCCTCAGATGCTGAAACAAGTTCAGCATGACAAGAGTCGTCAGAAGGACTAACGCCATCTATAAGTTCCTTGTTTTCAAAAGGATAATGCCATTGCGCATAAGGCATCGCACCCGAATCGAACCAAACATCAATTAAATCTGTTTCACGTTTCATGGGTTTGCCAGATGCAGAAACCAATATGATTTCGTCTACTATATTTTTATGCAAATCAACCAAATCGTAATTTGCTTCAGTCATATTTCCGATTTCGAATCCTTTATATGGATTTTTAGTCATGAAACCAGCTGCAATTGCTTTTTCAATTTCTTGGTATAATTCTGCTACAGAACCAATTAAAATTTCTTCTGATCCTTCTTCATTTCTCCAAATTGGCAAAGGAACTCCCCAATATCTTGAACGCGATAAGTTCCAATCGTTGGCGTTTTTTAACCAATTTCCAAAACGTCCTTCGCCTGTGGCTTTTGGCTTCCAGTTGATGGTTTCGTTTAAATCGAACATGCGGTCTTTGATTTCGGTTACTTTAATGAACCAAGAATCTAACGGGTAATATAAAATAGGTTTGTCTGTTCGCCAGCAATGTGGGTAACTGTGTACGTATTTTTCAACTTTAAAAGCTTTGTTTTCTTCTTTTAATTGGATAGCAATTTCTACGTCGGCTGAGCGTTCAGGTGCAACGCCTTCGTTGTAGTATTCATTTTTAACATATTTCCCGGAATAGTCGCCCAAACCTTGAATGAATTTTCCTTGTAAATCTACCAAAGGAACAGCGTTTCCGTTTTCATCTAAAACCAACATTGGCGGTACTTCTGGAGTGGCTTCTTTGGCTACTTTCGCATCATCAGCTCCGAAAGTTGGAGCGGTGTGTACAATTCCAGTTCCGTCCTCTGTTGTTACGAAATCTCCTGAAATTACTCTAAAAGCATTTTCAGCATTTTCATATGGCAAAGCCAATTTCATTAATTGTTCGTATCGAATTCCAACTAAATCAGCCCCTTTGCATTCTGAAATTATTTTATATGGAATATTTTTATCGCCTTCTTTAAAGTTTTCAAAATTGATTGCTTCTGTACTTGCGAAAAATCCTTTTCCAAATTGTTTGCCTACTAAATTCTTAGCTAAAATAACATTTACTGGCTCAAAAGTGTATTGATTAAATGTTTGTACTAAAACATAGTCGATTTTTAGACCAACAGTTAAAGCGGTATTGCTTGGCAACGTCCAAGGCGTGGTTGTCCAAGCTAAAATATGAATAGTTCCAAAACCTTGTAAAAAGTTCGGCAATGTGTCTTCTTTAGTTTTGAATTGTGCTACAACAGTAGTATCGGTAACATCTCTGTACGAACCAGGTTGATTGACTTCATGAGATGATAATCCTGTACCCGCTTTTGGTGAATACGGTTGAATGGTGTAACCTTTATATAGTAAATCTTTGTTATAAATTTGTTTCAACAACCACCAAACCGATTCCATATATTTGGATTTATAAGTAACATACGGATCTTCCATATCTACCCAATAGCCCATTTTTTCGGTTAAATCGTTCCAAACGTCGGTATAACGCATGACTGTTTTCTTACAAGCTTCGTTATAATCTGAAACGGAAATGGTTTTTCCAATGTCTTCTTTTGTAATTCCTAAAGCGGCTTCTGTACCTAATTCTACTGGGAGTCCGTGCGTGTCCCAACCTGCTTTTCGTTTTACTTGAAAGCCTTTTTGAGTTTTATATCGACAAAAAATATCTTTAATGGCGCGCGACATTACGTGGTGAATTCCAGGCAATCCGTTTGCAGAAGGTGGCCCTTCAAAAAACACAAATGGAGGATTTCCTTCACGTGTAGACACGCTTTTTTCAAAGATGTTATTTTCTTTCCAAAAATCAAGAACTTCTGACGCTACTGTTGGTAAGTCAAGTCCTTTGTATTCTGTAAATTTTGTGCTCATTTTATCGCTTACTTAAATCAATTTGCGAAAGTAATGATTTAAAGAGAAAAGGCAAAAGGTAAAAGGCAAAAGTTGTATGTTAAGAAAAAACTTCTTTTAAAATTTCTAATGATTTTGGTTTTTTAAAGCTATCTAAATGAATGGCATAATAATCCAAAAGGATTTTTAATAGTATTTGTCGTTCCACTCCTGCAAATATTTTTTGACTGTCGTCGTATCTCAATTGTATTGCTTTTTTTAGCAAATTGGTTTCGTGAGCGTTCAAGCAACTTGTGCCTTGAAATGGTGAAAAAACGCCGTCAATCATTTCAAAATAGGCAAAATCTGCTTCTTGTATTTGCGGATAAAACCCTAAAAATTTGGTGAGTTCTAAAAGAAAAATTAGGTGAAAATTTGAAACCGAATCATTGGCGTCTAACCACAACAAAGATGTTTTTAAAAAAGAAAATAAATCTTCGTTTTTTTCTTCTTCATAAATGCTGTTTTGCACTACTTCAGAAAGGAAAAAAACCATCGCGCTTTTTACAATATCGGTATTTATATTTTGATAGTTATGTGCTAATTTTACTTCTTTGAAATGCTCTAATGTGCCTTTATTCTTATGATTGGCTTCAATTTCTAAAATGGTAAACGGCTGAAAATAGGCTATTTTTTGATTGGATTTTTTGGATGAAAAAGCACTAGGTATGAAATAAGATTTCAACCCGTCTGATTGGGTAAAACATTTAACAATTAAACTTTTTTCTTGGTACTTAATGGCGCTTAAAATAATGGCCTGTGTTTTTATTTGCATTATCTAATTACCATTATTTTTTTTACTGTTGTTTCTGCCGCATCGCTTGACGAAACAAAAACCATGTATACGCCAGAAGCTACTTTGTACTTCCCAAACGCCGTGGTGTCCCATTCTACAGTTCCACCAGAAGAGGTGGTTTCAAAAACCAAATTACCTTCAATATCTGTGATCTTTAAATTCACTTTGTCCATCAATCCAGAGATTTTAACTGTTCCTTGGTATTCTGGTCGCACCGGATTTGGATATACATAAACGTCCTCTAAATTGTCATCTCCTTTTGTAGCAGATCCTAAAAAGGAAACCAGCCCTTTATCTGTGGCAAAAAACACTTCGCCAGAAACCTCGTCAATTTCAATATCCAAGACATTATTACTTGGTAAAGGCGAATTTTCTTTAGTAAATCTTCGTAAAGTATTTTGTCCATTTGAACTAACTTGAAAAACTCCGGCATCTGCAATGGCTACCCATTTGTTGTTGGCGCCATCCACTTTAATATCCTGAATTACTTGTTGGTAAAACAATTCTTGGGCCAAATCGCCATCCTGAATGACTATGTTTGTGGTTGTTAATGATGATTCGGAAATAAATCTGTCTACACTGGTTAAAATTCTTAATCCTTTGAAAGTCCCAATCCAAAGTTGGTTTTTATTGTCCACGGCCACGCATCGCACATCGTTATTGGGTAAATTTCCGTTTTCTTCGTTAATTATTATAAATTTATTGTTGTACTTTTCATTAAAACCAATTACGCCACCAGCGTAAGTAGCCGTCCATTTTGTGCCATTTTTATCGATGTCAATATTGCCGTAATGTAATGCCGTTGGATTTTGAATAATGTTATTTAAGTTATAGGATTGCCAAGTATTATTGCTTTTCAATACTTTTATGCCGTTGTTAACTAAAGCATTTGTTAGCCATAAATTGCCGTCTTTGTCGTATTTCATTCCGTTAATTCGCACCGAAATAAAGTTTTGGTTTGGTGGTGGCAAAAGCACCGATTCTAAAAAATTGGTTTCGTTAAATAAAAATGGATTTGTTTTATTTGTAAATTTCAATAAACCACTGTGTCCTGAAGCCACAAAAACTTCGTTGGTATTTCTTGGATTTTCTACTATTGCTGCCAACGTTAAGGCAGCTGCTACTTCTGTACTTGGGATTTTAGCCCAACCGGTATTTTTGTTAAAAATACTAATGCCTTGTAGCTTATAATCTGGCGTGTAAGTTCTGTCGTAACTACCGTGAGTCAGCCATAAATCGTTTTTAGTTTTGGTTACTTTAAAGGCCAAATCTTCAATTGGCCCGTTTGGTGAAATAGTTGTAAAAGCAACAGAATTTGTAATGGTAGTTTCAAATAAGCCGCTTTTTTTTGTGCCAATATATAACACATTATTTTTGGTAATGGCACAAGTAAATGAATCCGGGAAATTAGGAATTGCGTTGATGGAGTTTACTAAATTAAAATTTTGATTGTAAAGTAATATTTGGTTCTGGTTGGTTTGGGTTAAGTACACCGAATCCGTTCTTAGTTTTAAACCATTTGATACCATTTGCGAAAAAGGAACCGCAATATTACCAGAAAATTTATAAGTAATTCCGTTAGTGTTAATAGCTACTAATTGGTTGTTAAACGTAACAATACTCAACCAGTTTAACGAATTAAAAACCGACCATTGCGAAAAATCGTATAAAAATGGATTGGTTATACTTGCTTTTTTTATGCCTTGCGTTCGGGTTACTGCAAAAATTTCATTGTTGAAAATTGTAGTTTGTAAAACGTCTGTAAATTCCCCTGAATTGCCAATATAAAAACTATTTTCAATTTCAAAATTAGACAATTTTATTACTGTAATTCCATATTGTGTAGACACATAAACTTTGCCATTGTATTCGTAAAAATCGTTAATTTTTTTACTGTTGGCCGGCACAGGAACGTCGGTAATGATATCAACTTTATTTAATGTGGAGCCGTCTGGTTTGATAAGAATAATTAATCCGTTTTTATTTCCAATTAAAGTGTAATTATTTGAAGTATGGAAAATAGCGGTGATTTCATCGGGTTTTACATCGTTTATAGACGTAAAAGTGGTTAAAATATTTGTGAAAACGTCTTTATTAAAAAAAGAGTTTTTAGTACTAGAATATACCTTCTGGTCAGCAATACAAATGTCTGTAATTTCATTATATGAAAAATAGCCTTTCCATAATTTCTGTTGGGAAAAAGAAAATAGGGGAAAACATAAAAATAAATAAAACAGTATTTTTTTCATAAAATAAGTTGAATTACAAATATACATTAAACGGTAGTATATTACTAGTATTGCTTTTAACCGTTAATAATTTTTACCAACTGTTCTAATTTTTCAAAATCCTTTTGCATATTTCCGTCAGAAGTTGGCATGTATCTTGCTTTTTCGCAGTTTTGTAAAAGCCCTATAAAATCGTTTGTGTTTTCCTGGGAAATTTGGTTTTCCTGAAATTTCAGAATGATGTTTTCTTTGTTTAAATCAGCTTTTTCTAATCCAAATTTATAATTTAAAAAGGCGTTAATTGTAAGTTCCATTTCCTGATAAAACACTTCTTTATCTGCTATAAATTGTTGCATATCGTTTACAGAAAAATCCTTTTTTGTTAGTTGTATTTCTGTTTTTGCATCGTCATTAACAACCGTTTTATTTCTTTTGAGTAAGAAAAACAACAAGGCCAAACCTGCTAAAGTTACACAACCAATAAATTGTAAAAACGTAAATTCAAAACCAGATGTTGGTGCTGTTTTTTGAGATTTGTCTGTTAATTTAGATGTTGAAACAGAAGTAACATTCGCTTGATTTTCTCCTTGCGAAACGTCTAAATTAATAACTTCAGAAGAAATGGTTTTGTATGCTTTTGATTTAATATCGAAAAATGAAAAGTATTGTGGTTTTACTTTAAAATTACCTTTTTCTTGAGGAATTAAAGTATAACTATCTACAATTTTACCTGAAATTCCTTTGATGTTTTCGTTTATAAATTCTTGGTGTTTGGGTTCATAAATTTCAAAATTGGATGGTAAATTGGGTTTTGGAATTTCAAATAATTTTAAATTTCCCTTGCCAGAAACAATTAAATCTAGTTGTAAAGATTCGCCAGATTTTAATTCGTTTTTGGTAACATTTGCTTTAAACTCAAAAGAGCCAACCGCGCCTGTAAAATTATCTGGCTTCCCTTTTTCAGGCAAAGCAAGTACTTGAAGAAGTTTAGAATTTGAAACAATTTCTCTTCGGGCAACATCATATTCTGGGTCGCCAAAAAAATCAAAATCACCGGTTGGATAACTAATATTTAAATCTAAAGTTATGGGTGTAATTTCTAATTTTCCTGTTTTTTGTGGATACAAAATGGCTCTTTTGAAAATCTTAGATTTGTAAACTCTGTTATTTACTACAGCGCGTTCCCAGCCACCTGTGACATCTTCGGTTTGACTCCAAAAATTATTAAATTTAGTCACCGTGTTTTTATTTAGCTCAATCTCTAAATTTGGTGACAAATAAATACGGTAATTTACCTCAACAGGTTCGTTTACAAAAGCCGAAGTTTTAGTAACTTCTAAATCAATAAATAATAAATTATTTGAACCAGAAATAGTTTTATTTACTGTTGCAGGTTTCGAAACGGGCACTGCATTTTGGTTTCTATTTATGGCATCTGCCGCTTTTTCATTTGAAACGGAAACCAAAACAGATTTTGAAGTATATGTTTTGCCATTAAACTTGATAGTTGCAGGAGCAATAATTACTTTTCCGGCTTTAGCGGCCTGAATCACATAAGTATAAACTTGTTGTATAGTGTAATTCCCGTTATTATAAGCTTCACTAGACGACACATACGAACCGCCCTTGTTAAATCCACTAAAAGAGGGTGGCGTAAAGTAAGTGCCTTCCTCGTTAAAAACATAATTCACCTGCATTACTTCGCCAATTTTAAGATTGGTTTTCTCTGCTTTTACCTCTAATTTCACCTGAGAAAAGGAAAGAATAGGGAATAGTAATAAGGTTAATATTATTTTTATTTTGTTGCTCATTTTACCAGTCTTTTTCAGTACTAATTGTGTTTGTTTTTGTTTTGTTTGCGTTTACTTTTTCTTGTACTTTTTTTTCCGCATTGCTAATTGCTTTTAGTACGTTATCCATTCGCTGTTTATTGGCACTTGGCTTTTTAGGTTGACTTTTTTCTTTTTGGTTGGAATTGTCTTTGTCTTTTTGCTTTTTGTTTTCTTTGTCCTTTTTATTTTTTTTAGGGTTTGGTTTTGGCGGATATTTTTTCAATAATTTTTTGGCTAACGCTAAATTATATCTTGTTTTTTCATCTTTAGAATTCGCTTTTAAGGCATTTTTGTAGGATGCAACTGCTAATTTGTAATTTTTGTCTTGCATATATGCGTTTCCTAAATTATGAAAAGCTTTGTGTTTTTGCAAGTTGTTTTTTGCGGTTTGCGCGGCATTTTTGTAATTGGTTATTGCTTCGCCATACTTTTTATTTTTATAAATGGTGTTCCCTAAATTGTATTCCGCTTGTTGTTCTTGCGTTTTTTCTTTAGCAATTATGGTTCGCAATTGTTTTTCTTTTTGTTGAAAATTTTCAGTCTTTTTTTCTTGTGAAAATGAAGCTGCTGATACAAAAAATAAAATAAAAACTAAGTTCATTCGTTTATTTTGAAACCAGTTTTTCATCTTCAAATTGGTATTTGTCATAAAAAATTCTAGTAGTAATAACAAAAATGCTATACCCAAAAACCATTGAAATTGCGATTGCTTTTGTGCCAATTGTTGGGCTTTAAATTCTTGTTGTTTTACCGATGTTAATGCGGATTTTATTGTAGCAACCACTTTTGAAATTTGTGAATCATTACAATAAGTTCCATTGGTTTCCGAGGCGGTTTTTTGTAATATTTCTTCGTTTAATTTTGTAGTTACAACTTGCCCGTTTTTGTCTTTTTTAACTTGTTGAAAACCCAATTCGTCTGCAAATTCAATTATGCCACCGTTTGATGTGCCTATTCCAACTGTGATTATTTTTACATTTTTTTCTTTAGTTAATTTCGACACGTCAAAAGAAGTATTTTCGTGATCTTCACCATCTGAAAGTAAAATAATAGCTTTCCCTGAAGTTGGGTTGTCAAAGAAATCTACGCTGGTTTGAATGGCCCTTTCAATAGCCGTTCCTTGAGAAGAAATGATATCTGTATTGATGCTTTGTGTAAACATTTTTGCCAATTCATAATCCGTTGTCATAGGCAAAATAGGATAAGCACTTCCGGCATAAGCTACAATTCCTATTCTGTCACTGCCAATAGAATTGATAATTTGTGTCATTATTTGCTTGGCTTTTTCCAGTCGGTTGGGCTGAATGTCTGCACATAACATACTTTTTGAAACATCTATGGCAAATACTATTTCTACTCCCTTTGCAGGAACAGTTTCTACTTTTGAACCCAATTTAGGATTCACCAAAGCCAAAACAATAAAAAAAACAGCCATTATTTGCAGCATATATTTAATGCGCGAAGTCTGTTTTGACGAATTTACAAGCAGTTTTTCAAGAGCTTGTGGCGCACTAAATGCAGCTTGTGTTTCAGTTTGCCATTTTACATAGGCATGCTGTGCAACTAAACCAATTGGAATTAGCAGCAGTAAAATGAAATAATATGGCGATTCAAATTCAAACATTAAATAAAACTTTTAAATAGTGTGCGACTTAAAATCATTTCTAGCACCAGAAAAAACAAACCTATTAGCAACCAAACTCGAAATTGCTCATCAAAAAGCAGCAATTGATTTTCTGTAATTTTAGATTTTTCTAAACCGTCAATTTCATCATAAATAGCTTGTAATTTGGTATTATCAGTCGCTCTAAAATATTTTCCTTTGGTTATTGATGCAATTTCTTGTAAAATTTTCTCGTCTATTTCCACTTTTTGTGGTTGAAAAATAATGTTTCCGTTACTGTCTTTCGCTACGGGAAAATTGGCCATTCCGTTCGTTCCAATGCCTACTGTGTAGACTTTTATGCCGAAATCTTTAGCAATTTCTGCTGCTGAAACGGGGTCTAAACTTCCCACATTATTGACACCATCAGTTAATAAAATGATGATTTTAGATTTCGCTTTGCTGTTTTTAATTCGGTTTATGGCGGTTCCTAAACCAATTCCTATGGCGGTTCCGTCTTGTAAAACCAACCCGTTGTATTGTACTTCTCTTAGGGCGTTGAGCAACATTATTTTGTCAGAAGTTACTGGTGTTTTGGTGTAACTTTCCCCTGCATAAACTACCAAACCAATTCGGTCGTTTGTTCTTTTTTGAATAAACGTTTCGGCTACTTTTTTTATGGCTTCCAATCGGTTGGGTTTGAAATCGGTAGCCAACATACTTCCCGATACATCGGTGGCAATTACAATATCAATCCCATTTTTACTGGCTGTGAAGCTTGATTTTTGTGTATTTCTTGGTCGCGCTAACGCAATAATTACAAATCCTAATGCCATAATTTTTAACAAAAATAAGAATGGTCGGCATTTTATAATCCAAGATTTTTTGATGGATAATCCTGCTGTTGAACTTATTTTTATGGCTGGTTGTTGGCGCTTGGCTATTTTATATTGCCAAAACACTGCTATTGGAATTACCAATAACAACCATAAAAAATGAGGATGCATAGAGGCGCTATTCATCTTCTTGGTTTATTTGTTCGAGACTATTTGTAACACGATCTATGAAATCTTTTGCTTGTTTGTCTTTTGCTTCATAAGTAATTCTGACTGTTTGTAAGCCGAATTTATCTGAAATAAAAACCGTAAAAAACCGCATTGGTTTGGCTTGGTTGGCTTCATTTATTTCAAAAGTGCCTTCTAAAACATCGCCAGAAAGCGCTTTTACATTTTTGAATTTTCTAGCAGTAGTTTGAATTTTCTTAGCTTGTCCTTGCATCAATTGGCTTAATTCGTCATTAAAAAGCTGTTGTAAATTTACTTTTACTGAATCTTTATAAGCGATGGTTTGAAGGGATATGGCAAGTTTATCTGTTGGTTTTTGCCAAGAAAATTGGGCTGTGTTTTTAATATTTGGATTTTTAGAAGTTGTTAAATCTCTAGTTAAAATTTCTGGTGTTTCAATTTGCAAAATAGGCAACCCGTATGCTGAAACCAACCATTCTTTTTTAAGATAGTAATTGGCATCTTTTCCGTTGATTTTTGCAGAAAAATAATTGGTCACATTTTCCCCTCCAAAAAAGAAAACTACTGCAATACTCGTTGCTAAAAGTGTGACAACAAAAGTGGTTTGTCTGATGTTTTTGTATTTATTTTGTTGCTGTTGTGCGGCTAATTTGGCTAATGCGACTTGTTGCTCTTCGGCAGAAACGGGTAAGGTTTTATGAAATACATTAATCAGGTTTTCCGATGCTACTTTGTCGGCATTTTGTTCTGGTAAATCAATTAAAATTTTTGCAAATTTTACCAAATCTGCCTTGGTAAAAAGTGTTTCAATTTGAGTAATCGTAACATCTGAAATTTGAAATTTCTTATTTTTTACTGCATTTTTTAGTTTTAAAATAAACTGTTCGGTTGTACTTTCTAACGCAGAAAATTCTAATGTTTTTTCAAAATAAGATTTAATTATTTGGGTTAAATTAGAATAAAATTCTTTGGCGTTGGCATTGGAATTTAATTCTGAAAAACTAATAAATGCGCGGTCGTATGGAGAAATATATGTTGCTGATTTTGATTTATTACGCTGTTTTAATCGTAAAATTAAATATAATAAACCCGCCAGAAAAATAGCAAAAAGTAGCCCTAAAAATAGTTGTTTGTCTGAAAGTTCTTGTTGGTTTGCTTCTGGATTTAAAGTAATAATTTCGTCTTCTTTGATGTCGTGCATTTTTTGTTTTGTAGTGTCTACAGCTACATCCGTTACAACTACTTCAATGCTTTCAGAAAATACTTTTTTGGTATTTACAAGCACCTCTAATGCAGGAATCTTATAAGTTCCCGCATCAAATTGAGTCAGGTTGTATTTTTTTATCCACTCCGTTTGGTTGCCTTTTATGTTTTTTTCTGGTGGGAAAGATTGCACCACTTCAAGTTTACCAATCGAATCTAAATCTGGAAAAAAAACTATTGCTTCCTGGTTTACTTTTGTTTTTAAAGTAAGCTGAATTTGTTCGCCAATTTTGATTTCCTTTTTAGAAACTGCCGTACCAACCGTTTGAGAAAACCCTAGAGAAATAGAAAAAATAAACAAAAATAAAAGACGGAATTTCATTAGGCTCTACTTTTAAAATAGGTTACTAATTTCGTTACATAACTTTCGTTTGTTTCCGTTTCTACTAATCCTGCGGCACATTTACGAAAAATAGATTGGCAAATTTCAACCTTGTTTGTGTAGTTTTTTTCGTAAGCCAAACGAGTAGTTTCGGTTTGTGTATCTAACCAAATTAGTTGTTCCGTTTCTGCGTCTTGCACTTGAATTATGCCAACATTTGGAAGTATTTTTTCACGGGAATCAAAAATTCTAATACCCGTTATATCGTGTTTTTTAGCCGCAATTTGTAAAGGTTTTTGAAAATCGGAAGTCATAAAATCGGAAATTAAAAACACAATAGCTCTCTTTTTTAGTACGCTTGATAAAAAATCTAACGCAAATACCACGCTTGTGGTTTTGTTTTTCGGTTGCCATTCTACCAATTCACGGATAATTCTCAATACGTGTGATTTTCCTTTTTTGGGTGGAATGTATAATTCGATTTCATTTGTAAATAAAATTAACCCAATTTTATCGTTGTTTTGAGTGGCTGAAAAAGCTAAGGTTGCTGCGATTTCAGTTACCATTTCTTTTTTATTTTGAGAGGAAGTTCCGAAATTTTGCGAAGCCGAGCAATCGATTACTAACATCATGGTTAGTTCTCGTTCTTCTTCAAATATTTTGACAAATGCGTCATTATTTCTTGCGGAAACATTCCAATCTATGGCTCTAAAATCGTCTCCATATTGGTATTGTCGCACTTCAGAAAAAGTCATGCCGCGTCCTTTAAAAGACGTATGATAGTGTCCCGAGAAAATATGATTGCTCAATCTTCGGGTTTTAATTTCAATTTTTTTGACTTTTTTAAGTAGCTCTTTCGTCTCCATTTTCGTGTTTAGTATTTCGTAAAAACGCTTTACTAATTACTTTCCTATGCCCTCATTAAGGTACTTGTACCTGATTTAAAACTTTATTGATAATGTCTTCTGAAGTAATATCTTCGGCTTCGGCTTCGTAAGTAATTCCAATTCGGTGACGTAACACATCATGTACAACGGCACGGACATCTTCAGGAATAACATAACCTCTGCGTTTGATAAAAGCATAACATTTTGACGCTAAAGCCAAGTTGATACTTCCACGTGGTGAAGCACCAAAACTAATAAGCGGTTTTAAGTTTTCGAGTTTGTATTTTTCTGGATATCGCGTGGCGAAAACAATGTCTAAGATGTATTTTTCAATTTTCTCATCCATGTACACTTCTTTAACCGTTTGTTGTGCTTTGATGATTTGCGCTACACTTACAACGGGATTAATGGTTGCAGTATTTTCCAATAAACTATTACGAATAATAAGTTGTTCCTCTTCCATTTTCGGGTAATCGACAATGGTTTTTAGCATGAAACGGTCCACTTGTGCTTCTGGTAGCGGATAAGTTCCTTCTTGTTCTACTGGGTTTTGCGTCGCCAAAACTAAAAAAGGCGCGTCTAATTTATAGGTGGTTTCACCAATTGTAACTTGTTTTTCCTGCATGGCTTCTAGCAAAGCGGACTGAACTTTAGCAGGCGCTCTGTTAATTTCGTCTGCGAGCACAAAATTGGCAAAAATGGGTCCTTTTTTTACAGAAAATTCATTCTCTTTAAAATTGTACACCATGGTTCCTACCACGTCTGCTGGAAGCAAATCTGGTGTGAATTGAATACGATGAAAACTACCATGAACGGCTTTAGAAAGTGTGTTTATAACAAGCGTTTTGGCTAATCCAGGCATACCTTCTAGCAAAACATGACCTTGGCCTAACAACCCGATTAATAAGCGCTCAATCATGGATTTTTGTCCAACGATTACTTTGCTTAATTCGGATGTAAGTAAATCAATAAAAGCGCTTTCTTTTTCAATTTTTTCATTAAGCGCCCTAATGTCTATACCTGTATTATTTTCTTGCATTTTAATTTAGATTATTTGCTATTAATTTTTAAAAAATACTTTAACATCGCAAGTTGCTATATAAAAATAAAAAAAGTTGTTAATTGTCCGTTAAATTATGTGATTTTTGGTATTTTTTTAGAAAAAATTAAGAAATAGTAGTGTTTTCAATAAAAAAAAGCAACTTCTATTCTTGTTTAAGAAATAAAAAGTTGCTTGTGTTGTTTTTAGATATTATGATTTTAATACCAATCTGAATGGTATTTATTTTCACCTAAATAATAAATTATCCCAAATGAAAAATTATAATAACTCCCCGATTCTGGTGTGTAGTCTTTACTAAGAAGGACGCCGTCAAATCCGTAATGTTGTTTTATGGTTAAATTATGTGTAAAATCAGCGGTTAAAGCAAAATTATTTGAGATATTATACATGGGTGTAAGTCCAATTCCTACCACACCGATTTTTTCGTGTTTATTTTGTCCAATCATGTATCCGTATGCAATACCTGCATCTACGTGAGCGTTTATTCCTAGTTTATCTCTTGTAAGATAGGTTAAACCGAATTGTTTGCCCACATTATAAATTCCAGATAGCGCAACTGCACTATACGTAATTCCGACTTTACCTCCAGGGTCATTCACAAAATGATCCAATTTGTAAGCCACTTTTGCACCAAATTTTTCATTGAACATATATCGTATCCCCACGTTATAATGGTTAAATCCAGAAAAATTAGATTTATAACCTTTATAATAGGGTGATATCGCACCTGTATAACCATAGCCCGCCTCAAGAGACAAATTGTTGACATTAAATTGTGCAAAAAGTGAAGAAGTCATCACTAAAAAAAAGAAAATTTGTAATTTACTTGCTGCTTTCATAATTGTTTTACTTATTGATTGCGAATATAAAAAATTTGTATTTATATCTTATGTTTTTTGAATAGAATTTTTTTCGAAAGTAATGAGCGAATTAGATAATTCGCTCATTAGCGAAAGAAATAATTAGGTAATTTGCGCTCCCTATACCAAAAAAAACCGCCTTGTTGGAGGCGGTTTGTGATTTATGCTTTGGCTTTTGGTTTGAGTGCCCAATAAGCTGTTGCTATGGCTATAATAAATAACACGGGTAAGTAATCATTTACCGGTACGTCTTGTACATCGTCTGTAAAGGGTTCTTGTGCTTGAAGTAATCCACAAACTAAAACAAATGCTAAACTGTATATTTTTTTACTATTATTTTTCATCTTATCGTTTTTTATTATTCAACAATCCATTTTAATTTAC